>NZ_JAYMSC010000006.1:0-326049 GCF_038900775.1 Paraburkholderia sp. JHI869 | reverse complement strand
TGAAACAGCTCCACGCCGATGATAGTGCGGATTGCCCGTGTGAAAGTAGGTAATCGTCAGGCTCCTTATGCTGTAACGTCCAGAACCCCGGTGTCTCCGAAAGAGAACCGGGGTTCTGGCGTTTGGGCGCGCGGAAAATAAAAGGGTGGCGAGTCGTACACAGAACGACGCAGAAAAGCTACTCACGGCCAGCTCGACTGGCCGCGGCGAGATTCAGGCAAGGCGCGCGCCGGCGGTTACCGGCGCTGGGTTCAGTGCCTGCGACGAACCCGGTCGAGCACGTGATGCTCGGCCAGCCAGTGATGCATCATGCCTTCGCCGTCGTGCTCCTTCCGGTAGGCGCGCGATTCGAAAATCGATAGCCCGAGCAGAACCAGCAGACCCACAGCAAGACCGATCAGACCCGCAATAGTTTCGGCATCCATGGCAGCCTCCTGTCGATTGCGCCATGTCCGTATCTTAGAACAGTGTCGCAACGGAAAAAATAGCGAGTTCAGTTGCTTCGCTACCGATCTGGAGCGCAGACCGGTCAACATTCAGAAAGGATTTGAGGCGATGTCCCGTGTTTATCTGGCCCTTGCAATGGCCGCCTTGCTCTCGGCGTGCGCCGACAACGCGACGACGCACCGTCACGGTACTCCGCCGCAGGATCCGGCCGACTACCACGGCGTGCCGACCGACGATCGGCCGCCGATGATGATCGACAACCCGGCTCCCGCTCAATAATCAGCGCCGATGCTGGGCGCGAGTGCTCAGCGCAGCTGCACGGAGACGGGGTTGATCGCGCCGCTGATGCGCGGCAGCAAAGGCGAGAGCGTCAGCCCGCGCGCGGCCATGAAGACGAGTAGGGCAATCCACAGCCCGTGATTGCCCAGCGGCCCGACCAACGCCCATGACGCGAACAGAAACACGGCCAGCGACACCGCCATGGCTTGCATGAGTTCGCGTGTGCGCGTCGCGCCGATGAAAACGCCATCGAGCAAAAAGCCCCAAACGGAAATGAGCGGCGAAAGCGCGGCCCATGGGAGGAACGCCTGGGCGGCGGCACGTACTGCGGGCTGGTTGGTTAGCTGCTCGATGATCCATGGGCCACAGGCCCAATAAACCAAAGAAAAACCGAAGGCACCCAGCGCGGCCCAGAGCAGGTTGATCTTCACGGCCTGGCGGAAAGCATTGCGATTCCCTGCGCCGATCGCCGCGCCAACCAGGGCCTCGGCTGCGTGGGCGAACCCGTCGAGACCGTAGGCCATGAAGGTCTGGAAGTTGAGGAGCAGGGCGTTCGCGGCGAGGATCGCGTCGCCTTGCTTTGCGCCCAGATGCGCGAACCATCCAAACGAGCCCAACAGACAAAGCGTGCGCAGAAAGATATCGCGATTGATCGCGACGAGGCGTTTGAGTGCTGCGGGCTCGAGCACGGATTGCAACGCGAGTGGCGCGAGTCCGCGAGGACGTAGCCTCCACAGTACGCAGGCGCCGAAGACAAAACCGAGCGTATCCGCGGTAGCCGTCGCCGCGCCGATGCCGGCGATGCCCCATCGCAGTCCGTACACGTAGGCGAGCACCGCGACGACGTTCGCCAGATTGATAAAGATCTGCGAAAGCAGGGCAATGCGCACGCGCTGAGTGCCGAGCAGATAGCCGAGCACGACGTAGTTCGCCAAGGCGAACGGAGCAGAGCCGATACGCGCAAGGCAGTAGACCCCGGCGTTGCGTTGCACCTCGGCGCTGCCGCCAATGGCCGCGAGGGTGTACCGGATCAAGGGCGATTGAATCAGCAGGATCGCGGCGCCGATCGCGAATGCCAGCAGCAGGGCGCGCACCACATTCACCCGCAACGCGGGGAAGTCGCGGGCGCCGTAGGCCTGTGCGACGAGTCCTGTCGTCCCCATGCGAAGGAAGCCGAAGCCCCAAAAGACGAAGTTGAAGAACAGCCCGCCTAACGCGACGCCGCCAAGGTCGGCCGCGCTCCCGAGGTGGCCTGCCACGGCAGTATCGACTGCGCCAAGAATGGGCTGCGTGAGATTGGCGAGGACGATGGGAAACGCGAGCGTCAGCACGCGTCGATGCCAACCTCGCTGGTCGGGCAGGGCCTCTGCGCCGCTCAAGCGCGTTCCTGCACGCACACCCACGGCGACACGACGACCGCCCACAACTCAGGCTTGCGCGTTGCGTAATCGGCTGCCGTCTCTGCCGGCATGCGCTGGACAAGGCCCGAAGACAGCCATTGCATGACGACGGTACTGTCGTCATTGGCGATGGCTTCGGCCACGCTGACGAGGTCGAGGTCGCGCGCGATGCTCAGCAGCTTGCCTTGCGCGAAGAAACGTTCGAGGTCCTGCCAGTCGATCTTGGCGGTTTCGCCGAGCAGCTTGGCGTACGTCGAACTGGGGTTGGCGTCGTCGGTAGTCATGGTGGTCAGGAATTCGTTGCGGCCGATACTATAAACGATAGTCTGACTGCCGACCGGCGGCCGGATGGTAAACGCCGAATCAGCAGGATTAATCACATTAATGGTCGATACCCAGGCTCGATACGCCAGAATACAGACAATAAGCCATATTAAATCAGTCAAACATCTGATCTAAGCAAGCTGCGAATTGGTGTTTCAAATTTGTACAACACGCCGAATAAATGCACTGTTTCGTGCGTTCGCCCACTAAACCCGGCTGCCTCGAAAATGCGAAAAGTGCCGAGCTTTAAACGAGCGCTCCTGACTCGCAAAAGACCTCGGGAAAGTACTCTGGGTCAGCCTGAGTGGCCCGTCCAGAAAGCCTTTGCGCCGCCAGACGACTTGTCACCGTGTGTCATTAAAGTGTGCGATTTTATGTGCGGCGGCGGTTGATTCGGCGTGTTCATCCGTTGCTGAAAAGTGATGCGACACATAATCCGTGCGCCGTAGCACATTTTCGCGCTAATTAAGTGATTGCGCCGCAGGAAGCCCGTTGATAGATTGCGATTCGGCGCATGGTAAACCGGTCCTTTGCCGATATGCGCCAAACCCCCGTTAGCCCGGCGCCATGCCGGGCTTTTTTTTCGTCCGTTGATTTGACTGGCCGTAGCGGCCTTTCTCAACGCGCGGGGAGTTGTCGAGTGGGATCGATCGAGCGACCCTGGTATCGCAGTTCGAAATGGAGCATCACGCGGTCGTTGTCGCTGCTGCCCATCTCCGCGATCTTTTGCCCTTGCGCGACGCTCTGACCTTCCTTCACGAACAATGCCTGATTGTGCGCGTAGGCCGTCAGGTAATCGCCGCTGTGCTTGATGATCAGCAAGTTACCGTAGCCACGCAGACCATTGCCGGCATAGACCACGGTGCCCGGCGCCGCCGCGACGATCGGCGTACCGGCGGCATTGGCGATGTCGATGCCCTTCGAATTGCGTCCATCAAAACTGCGGATGACCTGTCCGCTGGTCGGCCAGACGAGCGAGATCGACGGCGCGGCTGCTGCCGGCGGTGCGGAAGCCTCGGCGGTCGACGGCGCGGATGACGTATCGCCTGGGTTGGCCGTCTCGCGCGGGGCAGTCGCGCCGGTACGCGGCGCGGCGCCGGTGCGGGCGCTTGCTGCGCCGGCGGGCGGCTCCACGCGCAGGACCTGGCCGACTTCGATGGCGTCGGGGTTCGACAGATTGTTCCAGCGCACGATGTTCTGCACGGACTGGCGACTGCTGCGCGCGATCTTGTACACGGTGTCGCCGCGCTCCACGCGGTAAAAGCCGGGGCCGACCGGAGCCGATCCGCACGCTGCGAGCAACGCAACAAGCGCCGCACATGCAATCCGTCTGATTCCTGGTGCCAACATTGAACCTCGCATGACCTTGCCTCGACGGACCAAGGGCCGCCGCGCTGGCAAAACGCCTGATTTTAGCGGGTTTGCCAACGCAACTGGGGTTTTGCCTGATGAATGACTGACCCAAGCGGCAGCCCCCATTCTGGTGCCGTCCCCTGGCGGGACCGGCGCACGCGCTTAGCCGCCGAGCGTTTCGACACCGATGCGCAGCGTCGCCGTCTCCGTTTGACCCGGTGCGAGCCAGCGCAGGCCAAGCCCGTTGTGGATCGCGTCGGGCAGACCAAGCCAGGGTTCGACGCAGTAGAAGTCGGAGTCCGCGGCTTCCGTCCACGTCGTGACGGCGTACCAGGGGAGTGAGCCGGGCCGGTTCAGATCGATCGTCACCGCGCGGCCGAGACCCGGCGCAACGAGGCGCACCGGCGTGGCGGGCGGAGTTGGTTCGAGCACATGGAAGCGGTCGATGATGCTCGCGTCGTCGAGCCTGTATTGCGCTTTGCCGGGCTCGGGCGCACTGATCGAGCCGTCCGCGAGTTGGTGCCGGCGTTGGGCAGCCGGCAAGTCGAGCGTCGTTTGCGCGCGCTGGGTATGAGGCAACGCGAAATAGAAATGATGGCCCGCGTACCACGGAAGCGGATCCGCGCCCGTATTGGTCGCGGCGAGCGTCACGTCGAGCGTATGGGCGTCGGCCAGCTTGTAGAGCGCTTCGAAGCGAAAGGCGAACGGATAGCCGGTGCGTGTCGCGTCGGAGTCGACGAGCGTCATCTGCAGGCCGTGCCCATCGTCGTCGACTTGCGCCGCGAAGGGCAGGTCGCGCGCGAAGCCGTGCATCGGCAGATCGCGAACCACGCCGTGCGCATCGCGCCAGCGGCCGATCTGGCCGTCCACACGATGGCGGCCAAGGAAGGGGAAGAGCAGCGGATTGCCGCCGCGCACGCGCGCCGGCTCGGCCCAGTTCGCATTTTCCGGCCACAGGATGACCGGGCGGCCGTCGACGTGCCACGAGAGCAAGCGGCCACCGGCCCACGGCGCGAAGCGCAGCGTCGACGCACCGCGGGAGAGGGTGAGGATGTCCTGTTCTGGATGAGCGTTCATGGGCGGGCCTGGAGTGGGTGGAAGGAGGCCGGCGCATCTGCGCCGGGAAGGCGGATTTTGCGCCGCTTTCTCATGCGTGAAAACCCTCGTCGGGAAAGCGTGGGTGTCGATGCCGGACAAGAGTCAGCATAATCCGCATGACCGTGCGGTGGCGCACAGAGCATTTTCGCAGGAGACCTCCCCATGGACCTGGCAATGGCAATGAGCATGGCTCTGTTCAGCCTCTTTGTCGGCAGCAGCGCGTATTTCTTCTACAAGATGGCGCGCTGATCGCGCCGCGTTCGGTCCCCCCGCCTCACTGACCTCTCGCGAGCGCGACACGTGCGTTCGCGCCAGGATCCGTGCATTCGCAGCCAATTTTGTTGCGACGCAGTAACTTTTCTGACAAATCCATCTCGAAGCTTGGCGCTGCAATTCGGCCCAGGCATAATCGGTGCGCTTTGCCGCACCGGCTCCGCAACGGTCCGGCCCCTTACACCACCATTACGAGGATCCGCGCGTGAGTCTCTGGTTTCTATTCTTCCTGAGCGTGTTGCAAGGCGTCACCGAACTGTTTCCCGTGAGCAGTCTCGGCCATACGCTGCTCGTGCCCGCGCTGTTCGGCATGCACATCGACAAGCACGCGCCGCAATTGCTGCCGTTCCTCGTCGCGTTGCATTTGGGAACCGCAGTTGCCCTGCTCTGGTATTTCCGTGAGCGCTGGGTTGCGCTGATCAGCGGCTTCGTCGGCTCGCTGGCTGGCCGCAAGAACGACGACGGCCACATGATGTGGGCACTCATCATCGGCACGATTCCGACGGGTATCGTCGGCCTCGTGCTCGAAAAGCGCATCGAGGCCATCTTTCACGATCTGCGCATCGTCGCGGCTGCGTTGATGGTCAATGGCGTGCTGCTGTGGTTCGGCGATCGCCTCCAGCGTGTGCGCACGCATCGTCCGCCCGAGAAACTCACGTTCCGCCAGGCGTTTCTCGTTGGCCTCGCCCAGATCGGCGCGCTCGTTCCCGGCTTTTCGCGCAGCGGCCTCACGATGATCGCCGGCAATGCGGCCGGCCTCACGGCGGAAAAAGCCGCAGAGTTCTCGTTCTTGCTCGGCACGCCGATCATCTTCGCCGCTGGCGTGCTCGAACTGCCCAAGCTCTTTCACGCGCGAGACCAGTTGATGACGGCGGTCGTTGGCGGCGTGCTTACGGGTATCGCGGCCTGGCTGAGCGTGAAGTTCCTGATGAAATACTTCGAGGGACGCGGGCGCCTCGCTTCATTCGGTGCGTATTGCCTGATCGCGGGCGCGATCTTCCTTGGCTGGTTCGCGCTCCATCAGCAGCCGGTTTGATTCTGGTGCCGAAGCCCCTGGCAAGCGTGATGAGCGAGGCGCGACCGCGTGAGGCGATCGCGGTATAATCCAGCCCCGTCTCGCGAGGCCCGTTTGCGGCCTTGCGCACGCTCACGCGACAGTAGCTCAGCTGGATAGAGCATCGGCCTTCTAAGCCGAGGGTCGGGGGTTCGAGCCCCTCCTGTCGCGCCAGATCAAATAAACAAAAAGCCCGGCCTTCACGGCCGGGCTTTTTGCTTTTTCACACGCAACGAATCAAGCCCAAACCCTCACGCCACGAGCCGCAGAGGCACAGGCTTCTCGGCCGCCTGCGCAAGAAAGACCATGCGGCGAAACTCGTGCGGATTCGAGATGCCGGGAATCGGCGTCGCGATGAGGCCACCGCCGCCAATCACGAGCGAACCATAGTCGAATATCCGGCCAACGAGGCTTTGCTCGACCCGAACGCTCTCGACTCTCTCAAGCGTCAACTCCACCGTGTGCCGACGCAGTGCGCCGAACTTCGCCACCACGCGTTTGTTGGTGACGGCGAATTCCGTCGTCCACCAGGCAAGTAGCGAGGCGCCGAACAGTCCCAGCCCTGCGACAAAAAACCCCGCTGCTGCGAACGGCGACGTCCCCATGGTGCCGATGAGCACGCCCCAAACCATGAGCAAGAGGCTGAGTGTGATACGCGGCCCCATCGCCCAGAAGCAGGGGTGTCCTTCGCAGACGATCCTCTCGCCTGGCAGGAGAGTCGATTCGACGTATTTCACAATGACCTCCGTCAAGATTTGTGCAGTAATTAATCTGTAAGGTAGTGCATCTCGCGGCGGAGGATCCGTGGTCAAACGTCGCGGCTCAACGCCCGGCTGGCGCGTGGGGCGTGCAGGGCACGATGAATCCGCGGCGCAATAAAAAAGGGCAGCCCGAGGGCTGCCCGTCAAACCGGATGAGCAACATCCGGCGATCGATGGTCCGATGGTTTTCGCGCTTAGAGCTTGATGTCGAGCGAGTTGGTCAGATCGCCCATCGGCTGGGCGCCGTTGCTCTTGAGTGCGGCGTCGCGGTTTGCCAATCCCGGCAGCGTGGGCAGCGAGAAGCGGCGTGTGATGAGGCGCAGGATCGAGGTCGTGTCGTACTGCGTATGGTCGACGTAACCCTTCTTCGCGTACGGCGAGATGACCAGCGCCGGAATGCGCGAGCCCGGACCCCAGCGGTCGCCCTTGGGCGGCGCGACGTGATCCCAGAAACCGCCGTTTTCGTCGTAGGTGACGACCACGACCATGTTGTTCCATTGCGGGCTCTTCTGCAGATGCGCAATGACGTCCGCAATGTGCTGGTCGCCGCTCGTCACGTCCGTGTAGCCCGCGTGTTCGTTCAGATTGCCCTGCGGCTTGTAGAACGCCACTGCCGGCAGCGTGCCCGCGTCGATCGCCTTGATGAACTCCGTGCCGTCCATGCCGCCGTCGAGCAGGTGCTTCGCGCGCGCGTCGGTGCCCGGCGCGTAGCTCGCGAAGTAGTTGAACGGCTGGTGGTGCGGCTGGAAGTTCGGCGCCGTCATGTTCGCGCCGTAGATCACGCCCGAGGTGCTGTTCTGCGCCGCGCTCACGGCTGCGCCCCACGCGCCGCCGTACCACGCCCACGTCACGCCTGCGTTCGAAAGCAGGTCGCCGATGGTTTGCGCCGTTTGCGCCGGCATCGTGGTCCCCTTCGACGGATCGGCCAGATTCGCGTCGCCACCCGAGGCCGCTGCGTTTCCGCTCGGCTGGTACGGCGGTTGCATCGTGTTGACCGCGTAGAAGTCCGGCGTGAGATTGCCCGAATTCTTGAACGTCGGAATGCCGTCGAGCGCCGATTTCACTGAGTTCGGGTCCAGCGTTAGCGAGACGCCGTCGGCGTCCACGGTCGCGATCGACGGCTTGGCCGGGTTCGTGTCCGCGTTCGCGTAAAACGGCGTGCACGCGCAGATCAGCCACTGATGGTTCAGGAACGAGCCGCCGAACGCGCCCATGAAGAAGTTGTCGGCGAGCGTGTATTGCTGGGCGATCTTCCAGAGCGGCAGTTTTTCGGCGCTCGTCGTGTAGTGGCCCATCACGAGACCGCCGGAGTCGCCGTAGGCAGCGAACATGTCGTTCTTGCCGCCGTGGATTTGCATCTGGTTTTCGTAGAAGCGGTGATAGAGATCGCGCGTCGTGACCGAGAGCGGCACGTTGTAGCCCTTCGGGTCGTCGATGGCGAACGGCGCATTCGGCATGTTCTCGGTCATCGCCTGGGTCACGACCGGCGTGACGCCCGTTTGCGTGAGGTTCTTCCAGACGACCGGCAGCGTGGGCAGCACGGTGCCGTCGCGGTCCAGCTGTTGCGTGCTTTGCGCGCTCAGGTTCTGCAGGCCGTTGGCGCCCGGGAAACTGCCGTACAGGTTGTCGAAGCTGCGGTTCTCCGCGTAGATCACGACGATGTTCTTCACCGACGAAAGGCCTGGCTTGCTGTCGCCGTCGCTGCCGCCGCAGGCCGCGACGGCCAGTGCCGACGCCGCTACCGCGATCGGCGTGGCATAGAACCATTTTCTGTTGATCATTTTTCTCTCTCTCGCGTTGGGGGCCCGCATGGAGGCCGGCGCGAATGACACCGGCCTTCGGGCGAGGCGCAGTGTCGCAACGGAATTTGACAGCCATATGTAAATAATTACATTTAGCTTTTTCGTAGCCTTTGATTGCATGACATTCGTCTTACTGTGTGTCATTTGAGCGTCACATCCCTGACATACGCTTTCGCGACTTCGGTGCGCAGGTGAGCGCATCGGCATTCGCACTGCAGCGGCGCGCCGCCACGCGCGCGCCGCGCTCAAGCTTCGGGGACCAGGCATGTTGCGTAGATTGGCGCGTCGTTCGGCGCGAACAGAAGGTGAGGCGCGGGCACGATCGCAGGGTGGCGCGCGCCGCCAGGCGGGGCTGCTTGTGATCGCGGCGTCGCTGTCGTTGCTGCTGACGGCATGCGACGGCAGCACGCCGGGCGCCGCCAATGCCGCTGCCACGACTGGCATATCCGGCAGCGCCTCGCGGGCGCAAGACGCCAACGCGAACGCGCGCGCCGCGCAGGGCGTAAAGCTGATGAAGATCGCCGCGCCCGTGCAAGGCGGGCAGACGCGTGCCGAGGTCTACGCGCAGGTGCGCCGCATGACGATGCTTGGCAAGCAGATGTTCTTCGACCCGTCGCTCTCAGGCTCGGGCAAGATGGCGTGCGCGTCGTGCCACAGCCCCGACCACGCGTTCACACCGACCAACGCGCTCGACGTGCAGATCGGCGGCACGGACATGCGACGCCAGGGCATGCGCGCCGTGCCGACGCTCAAGTATCTGCAGTCGGTGCCGGCGTTTACCGAGCACTACCACGACTCCGACGACGAAGGCGACGAAAGCGTCGATGCCGGGCCGACCGGCGGGCTCACGTGGGACGGCCGTGTCAATCGAGGCTCGGACCAGGCGCGCATCCCGTTGCTTTCGACATTGGAGATGGCGAGCTCGCCCAGGAAGGTGGCCGAAGCGGTGCGCGCGGCGCCCTACGCCCAGGCGTTTCGCGAGGCATTCGGCGCGAGCGTCCTGGCTGACGACGACGCGACATTCAAGGCCGTGCTGAAGTCACTGGAGACGTTCGAGCAGTCGCCCGAGGTGTTCTATCCGTACACGAGCAAGTACGACGCGTACCTGGCCGGCAAGGCCACGCTCAGCGCCGCCGAACTGCGCGGTCTGCAACTCTTTAACGACGAGAAGAAGGGCAATTGCGCGAGCTGCCATATCAGCCAGCGCGCAAAGGACGGCTCGCCTCCGCAGTTCAGCGACTTCGGTCTGATCGCCGTGGGCGTACCGCGCAATCGCGCGCTTGCCGTGAACCGCGACCGGCAGTTTTTCGATCTCGGCGCATGCGGCCCGGAGCGCACGGACCTCGGCCACCGTGCGGAGTTTTGCGGGCTCTTCCGCACGCCGACGCTGCGCAACGTCGCGCTCAAGAAGTCGTTCTTCCACAACGGCATTTATCACTCGCTGGACGACGTGCTGCGTTTCTACGCGCGGCGCGATACGAATCCGGAGGAGTTCTATCCGGTGGTGAAGGGCAGGGTGCAGAAGTTCGACGATCTGCCGCGCCGCTACTGGGTGAATCTCAACACGGACCCGCCGTTCGATCGCAAGCCGGGCGACGAGCCGGTGTTCAGCAACGCCGAAATCAAGGATGTGATCGCGTTTCTCGACACGCTCACCGACGGCTGGCAGCCGGGCGCGCACTGAGCGTGTGTGGAGCGTGTGCTTGGCGCGCGGTGTCAAACGCCCGCGATCAGCAGGCAGGCGCCGGTGAGCACGAGGAAGGACACGAGCAAGGCGACCGTGCCGATTCGCACCGTGGCGTCCGGCCAGCCCGGCGCGCGCTCGAGACGGACGACGAAGTTCGGGCCGGGCGCCTCCGGCTGCGGCGCGTGCGCGTAGTGCGCGACGAAGGACATCAAGCCGATGCAGATGAGGGCCAGCAGGACTGCAAAGACCCTTAGTGCGATGGTGTAGGTCATGTCAGATATTCCTGATGGACTGTAAGTGGGCGACCGACCCATCGTAGTGATCGGCTATCGGCCTCACCATCAGATCAATCCGAAAAGGAACCGGCCGCCGGCGCGTGCGCGGCCTCGCTGCGCGAGCCGAAAAAAGGGCGCGTGTTATGCTTTTCGCCGATTCGTTGAGCCCGTCGAGGAGAACAGACAATGTCCAGAATGCCCCGAACCCTGCACACGCTGAGCGCCCTGGGCGCGGCGCTCTTTATCACGATTGGCGTGGGCAGCGCGCATGCCGCCAATCTCGGTTTTCTGAACAACACGCCCATGTCGTTCATGAACCAGGCAGACTACAACTCGCTGCAGAACGCCGTGCGCGATGCCGTCGAGCACAAAGCCGATGGCGAGACCGCGAACTGGTCAAACGAAGGCTCGCGCAATAGCACGCGCATCAACTCGACCATCACGCCGTCGAATACGCAAAAGGAAGGCGACAAGACGTGCCGCGACACGGAAGTCGTCATCACCGCGAAGGGCCAGTCGATGACGCTGCGTCCGCACTTCTGCCGCGTGGGCGAAGGCGCATGGAAGTTCCAGAAGCAGCACTGAGCACGCGGTGAACGGCAAGATCGTTTCGTGCGGCATTGTGCTGCTCGATCCTGAAGGCCGCGTGCTGCTCGCGCACGCAACCGGCACGAATCACTGGGACATTCCGAAGGGGCAGGGCGAGCCCGGCGAGACCGAATCGCAGAGCGCACGCCGTGAGATGGTCGAGGAGACCGGCATCGAAGTCGCGGCCTCGCGGCTCGTCGATCTTGGCCGCTATGCGTACCGGCGCGACAAGGATCTGCATCTCTTTGCCGCGCGCGCGAGCGCCGATGAACTCGACCTCTCGCGTTGCGTGTGCGTGTCGCTGTTTCCGCGCCGCGAAGACGGCGTGATGATTCCGGAGATGGACGCCTGGCGCTGGACCGTGTCAGGCGAAGTGGATCGCTACGCGAGCCGCAGTCTTTCGCGGCTTTTTAACACGACGCTCTCGCTCGCGGAATTGCACCGCAGACTTTAAGGCGATCTCGCCACACGGCAGAATAAAAAAGCCCGCACGAATCCGTGCGGGCTTTTTACTTGCTGGCAGTCGCGCAGTGAGTCTCTTACTTGCCCCAACTGTCGCGCAAACCGACGATGCGGTTGAACACCGGCGCACCCGGCTTCGAATCGTAGCGGTCGGCGACGAAGTAGCCATGGCGCTCGAATTGATAGCGGTCTTCCGGCGCTGCGTTTCGCGCGCCCGGTTCGAGATACGCTTGCACCACGCGCTTCGAATCCGGATTGAGCGCTTCGAGGAAGTCGCGGCCGCCCGCGTCGGGCTGCTCTTCGCGGAACAGGCGGTCGTAGAGGCGTACTTCCGCCGGCACCGCGTTGTCGGCGCTGACCCAGTGGATCGTGCCCTTGACCTTGTAGTTGCTCGCGCCTTCGGTGCCCGATTTGCTGTCGGGGAAGTAGTTGCAATGCACTGCAACGATATTGCCTTCGGCGTCCTTCTCCGCGCCCGTGCATTCGACAACGAAGCCGTACTTCAGTCGCACCTTGTTGCCCGGGAACAGACGGAAGTAGCCCTTCGGCGGCGTTTCCTGGAAATCTTCGCGCTCGATCCACAGTTCCCGCGAAAACGCGAATGCGCGATTGCCGCGCTCGGGATGATGCGGATGCACCGGCGCGCTGCACGGCTCGGACTGGCCTTCAGGATAGTTGTCGATCACAAGCTTGAGCGGATCGAGCACGGCGGTCGCGCGCGGCGCCTTGTCGTCGAGATCGTCGCGCAGCGCGCCTTCGAACACGCTCATGTCGATCCACGAATCCACCTTGGTCACGCCGATGCGCTCGCAGAAGAGCTGGATCGCTTCGGGCGTGAAGCCGCGGCGGCGCACGCCGACAATGGTCGGCATGCGCGGGTCGTCCCAGCCTTCCACGTGGCCTTCGGTCACGAGTTGCAGCAGCTTGCGCTTGCTCGTGATTGCGTAGGTGAGGTTCAGGCGCGAAAACTCGATTTGCTGCGGCAGCGGGCGCGTGAACACGCCTGCATCGGCGAGTTCATTGAGCACCCAGTCGTACAGCGGGCGATGGTCTTCGAACTCGAGCGTACACAGCGAGTGCGTGATGTTTTCGAGCGCGTCCGAGATGCAGTGCGTGTAGTCGTACATCGGATACACGCACCATTTGTCGCCGGTGCGGTAGTGATGCGCAAAGCGGATGCGGTAGATGACCGGATCGCGCATGTTGAAGTTCGGCGACGCCATATCGATCTTCGCGCGCAGCACGTGCGCGCCTTCCTCGAACTCGCCCGCCTTCATGCGACGGAACAGGTCGAGGTTTTCGTCGACGGAGCGATCGCGGAACGGCGAGTTCTTGCCGGCTTCGGTGGCCGAGCCGCGGTTCGCGCGCATCTCTTCCGGCGACTGGCTGTCCACATAGGCCTTGCCGCGCTGGATCAGCAGTTCGGCGAACTCGTAGAGCTTGTCGTAGTAGTCGCTCGCGTAGAAGAGGTACTCGTGATCGGCCTTCTCCCACTCGAAGCCGAGCCACGTCACGGCGTCGATGATCGAGTTGACGTACTCGACGCTTTCCTTTTCCGGGTTCGTGTCGTCGAAGCGCAGGTGGCACACGCCGCCGTAGCGCTTCGCCACGCCGAAGTTCAGGCAGATGCTCTTCGCGTGGCCGATGTGCAGATAGCCATTCGGCTCCGGCGGGAAGCGCGTTTCGACGCGCTGCGCCCACTTGCCCGACTGGTTGTCGTCGTCGATGATGTTGCGGATGAAATTGGATGCCGCAGGCGCGTCCGTGCGGTCGGCGTCTTTACGTTCGGTATTCATGCGAAAAGGGAAGTCGTTCGAGGGCGCCCGTCAAAAGGATCAAAGCGCGTAACTGGGCACCCGATGGTGTCTTCCATTCTACCTGACGCGACCCGCCGTGCCAGTCCCGGTGCCGGATCGTCGCGCGGACCACAACAAGCGAGGGGAAAACGTGACGAAGAGCGAAACGCGGGTGCTGGTGCTGCCGGGCTACATGGATTCGGGGCCGGGGCACTGGCAGACGCGCTGGGAAGCCGCGCACGCGGGCTTTGAGCGGGTGCAGATGCCCGACTGGATGCACCCGGACTGCGACGCGTGGTGCGCGACGCTAGAGGCCGCCGTGCAACGCGCGCCTGCTGGCGTGCGCCTCGCTGCTCACAGCCTTGGCTGCCTGACCGTGGCGCACTGGGCCGCGCGCCATGCGAGCGCCGCAACGCGCACGAAGGTCGCCGGCGCGCTGATGGTGGCGCTGCCCGATCCGCACGGTCCCGAATTTCCGCGCGACGCGCTGGGCTTCGATCCGGTTCCGCTGGCGGCGCTGCCGTTTTCGAGCGTCGTGGTCGCCAGCAGCGACGATCCCTATGGCGGCGTGGCGTTTTCCAGGCGCTGCGCGCAGGCGTGGGGCAGCCGCTGGATCGACATCGGCGCGCGCGGGCACATCAATGCGGAAAGCGGGCTCGATGACTGGCCGCAGGGGCTCGAATGGCTGATGTCGATGGGGAGCGAGGGCGGCTGAGCGGCCGCCCGCGCGTTACACCACGCCCTTGCCCCGCAACGCCGCCACTTGCTCCTCGCCGTAGCCAAGCACTTCGCGCAGCACCGCATCGGTATGCTCGCCGAGCGTGGGAGGATGGCTCGCCACGCGCGGCGGCGTCTCGCTCATGCGGATGGGGTTGCCCACAAGCCGCGCCGTGCCACCGGAGGGGTGGGGCACATCGACCTGCAGCCCGCGCGCGATCACCTGCTCGTTCTCGAACACTTCCGCGAGGTTGTTGATCGGCCCGCACGGCACGCCCGCGGCTTCGAGCGCGCCGATCCAGTCGGCTTTCGCACGTGCGCGGATCAGCCCAGCGACGATCGGTACGAGCGTTTCGCGATGGCGCACGCGCGCCGGATTGGTCGCGAAGCGCTCGTCGTCGGCAAGTTCCGGTTGGCCCGCCACCTCGACGAACTTGCGGAACTGCCCGTCGTTGCCCACTGCGAGGATGATCCAGCTGTCGCTCGTCTGGAACGCCTGATAGGGCACGATGTTGGGGTGCGCGTTGCCCCAGCGCGCGGGCGGATTGCCGCTCGCCAGGTAGTTCGAGTTCATGTTCGCGAGCATGGCAACCTGTACGTCGAGCAGCGCCATGTCGATGTACTGGCCGACGCCCGTGCGGTCGCGGTGCGCGAGCGCCGTGAGCACGGCAATGGTCGAATACATGCCGGTCATGAGGTCTGCGATCGCGACGCCCGCCTTTTGCGGGCCGCCGCCCGGCAACGCGTCGCGCTCGCCGGTGATGCTCATGAAGCCGCCCATGCCCTGCACGATGAAGTCATAGCCCGCGCGCGAGGCATAAGGCCCCGTCTGGCCGAAGCCGGTGACCGAGCAGTAGATGAGGTCCGGCTTCACTTCGCGCAGCGATTCGTAGTCAAGCCCGTACTTCTTCAGCTGGCCCGCCTTGTAGTTCTCCAGCACGACATCGCTTTGCGCAGCCAACTCGCGCACGATGCGCTGCCCCTCGGGCGTGGCGATGTCCACCGTCACCGAGCGCTTGTTGCGGTTCGCGGCCAGGTAGTAGGCGGCCTCGGCGGTGTCCGCGCCGTCGGGCGTCTTCAGGTACGGAGGGCCCCAGTGGCGCGTGTCGTCGCCGGCGCCCGGGCGTTCCACCTTGATCACGTCGGCGCCAAAGTCGGCGAGAGTCTGTGCGCACCACGGTCCGGCGAGGACGCGGGTGAGATCGAGTACGCGGATATGGCTGAGAGCGCCCATGCTGTGTCTTCCAATGTCGTTCTAAGGCGGGCCACGCGCGCATAGAGTGCGCCGGCCGATGCCGCCCATAGTAAGCGAAAAGGCTCGATATGCGTCAATTTTCGGTACAAGGTTCCGCACTGCGGAACAATGTGGCTCGGCCCAACGCGTCGCCGCGCAGCATGTCGCGCCCATGCAAACCACGCCGGACGCGCCGCCGCGAGCGCGCGACGATCCCGTATAATCGTTCGATTCAGCATCGGGGTTTTCGCCACTAGCCGGCGCCCCGACCACGACAAAGATTCAGCACCGGACGCCCATGAAAGCCGCCGATATCCGCGAGAAATTCCTCAAGTTCTTCGAATCGAAGGGCCACACGATCGTGCGCTCGTCGAGCCTTGTCCCGGGCAACGACCCGACACTGCTTTTCACCAACTCGGGCATGGTGCAGTTCAAGGACGTGTTCCTCGGCACCGACAAGCGCCCGTACACGCGCGCCACGACCGCGCAGCGCAGCGTGCGCGCAGGCGGCAAGCACAACGACCTCGAGAACGTCGGCTACACGGCGCGTCACCACACGTTCTTCGAGATGCTCGGCAACTTCTCGTTCGGCGACTACTTCAAGCGCGACGCGATCCATTACTGCTGGGAGTTGCTGACCAAGGTCTACGCGCTGCCGGCGGAAAAGCTCACGGTCACCGTCTACAAGGAAGACGACGAAGCCTTCGACATCTGGGCGAAGGAAATCGGCGTGCCGGTGGAGCGCATCATCCGTATCGGCGACAACAAGGGCGCGCGCTACGCATCGGACAACTTCTGGCAGATGGCCGACACCGGCCCCTGCGGCCCGTGCTCGGAAGTGTTCTACGACCACGGCCCGGAAATCTGGGGCGGCCCGCCGGGGTCGCCTGAGGAAGACGGCGACCGCTTCATCGAGATCTGGAATCTCGTGTTCATGCAGTTCAACCGCGACGCCCAGGGCAACATGACGCCGCTGCCCAAGCAGTGCGTCGATACGGGCATGGGTCTCGAGCGCCTGGCTGCCGTGCTCCAGCATGTGCATAGCAACTACGAAATCGACCTGTTCCAGAACCTGATCAAGGCCGCAGCGCGCGAAACCGGCATTAGCGATCTCGAGAACAACTCGCTGAAGGTCATCGCCGACCACATCCGCGCGTGCTCGTTCCTGATCGTCGACGGCGTGATTCCCGGCAACGAAGGCCGCGGCTATGTTCTGCGCCGTATCGTGCGCCGTGCGATTCGCCACGGCTACAAGCTCGGCAAGAAGGGCGCGTTCTTCCACAAGCTGGTGGCGGATCTCGTCGCGGAAATGGGCGCCGCGTATCCGGAACTCGCCGAAGCGCAGCAGCGCGTGACCGACGTGCTGCGCCAGGAAGAAGAGCGCTTCTTCGAGACCATCGAGCACGGCATGTCGATTCTCGAAGCCGAACTCGCGGACCTCGAAGCCAAGGGCCGCAAAACGCTCTCGGGCGAACTCGCGTTCAAGCTGCACGACACGTACGGCTTCCCGCTCGACCTCACGGCCGACGTTTGCCGCGAGCGCAACGTGACGGTGGACGAACCGGCGTTCGACGAAGCCATGGCGCGTCAGCGCGAGCAGGCGCGCGCGGCAGGCAAGTTCAAGGCGACGCAGGGCCTCGAATACTCGGGCGCGAAGACCACGTTCCACGGCTACGAAGAAATCGTATTCGACGACGCGAAGGTCGTCGCGCTGTACGTCGATGGCACTTCGGTCAATGAAGTGAAGGTCGGCCAGGACGCCGTCGTCGTGCTCGACCAGACGCCGTTCTACGCGGAATCGGGCGGCCAGGTGGGCGATCAGGGCGTGATCTCGAACGCAAGCATCCGTTTCGCCGTCGCCGACACGCTCAAGGTCCAGTCGGACGTTTCCGGCCATCACGGCACGCTCGAACAAGGCACGCTCAAGGTCGGCGACATCGTGAAGGCGGAAATCGACGCCATCCGCCGCGCCCGCACCGCGCGCAACCACTCGGCCACGCACTTGATGCACAAGGCGCTGCGCGAAGTGCTCGGCTCGCACGTGCAGCAGAAGGGCTCGCTCGTCGACGCGGATAAAACCCGCTTCGACTTTGCGCACAACGCGCCGATGACGGACGACGAAATTCGCCGCGTCGAGCAGATCGTCAACGCGGAAGTGCTCGCGAACGCGCCCGGCATCGTGCGCGTGATGTCCTACGACGACGCGGTGAAGGGCGGCGCGATGGCGCTGTTCGGTGAAAAGTACGGCGACGAAGTGCGCGTGCTCGACCTAGGCTTCTCGCGCGAGCTGTGCGGCGGCACGCACGTCACGCGCAGCGGCGACATCGGCTTCTTCAAGATCGTGATGGAAGGCGGCGTCGCCGCTGGCATCCGCCGCGTGGAAGCGATCACGGGCGACAACGCCGTGCGCTTCGTGCAGGACCTCGACGCGAACATCAATGCGGCAGCCGCAGCGCTGAAGGCGCAGCCTGCCGAGCTCACGCAGCGTATCGCGCAGGTGCAGGATCAGGTCAAGTCGCTGGAAAAGGAACTGGGAGCGCTCAAGTCGAAGCTGGCTTCGAGCCAGGGCGACGAGCTCGTGGGCCAGGCCATTGAAGTGAACGGCGTGCACGTGCTCGCCGCTACGCTCGATGGCGCCGATTCGAAGACGCTGCGCGAGACCGTGGACAAGCTCAAGGACAAGCTCAAGAGTGCGGCGATCGTGCTGGCGGCGGTCGAAGGCGGCAAGGTCAGCCTGATCGCAGGCGTGACCGCCGAGGCAAGCAAGAAGGTCAAGGCTGGCGAACTCGTGAACTTCGTCGCCCAGCAGGTGGGCGGCAAGGGCGGTGGCCGTCCCGACATGGCGCAGGCGGGCGGCACCGAGCCGGGCAACCTGCCGGCCGCGCTCGCAGGCGTGAAGAGCTGGGTCGAAGCGAAGCTGTAAAACGACGCGCCGCGGCTTGATTGCCGCTTTGCGACGAAGAAGGGCTGTCCGTGAGGGCAGCCCTTTTTGTTTCCCGCGCGCTTATACGGCCTGAAGGCCAGCGGGTGCCGCTGCGGCTTCGCTGGTGGAAGGCAACGCCGCGCTGCCTGTGCGTTGCGCATGCTCCATCAGCGCGTCCTTCAACGCGCCGAGCGCGGGCGAAAAGTGGCCACGCCGCCAGGCGAGCAGCGTGTCTATCTGACCGAGCTTGCCAAGGGAGTGCATCGTGACCTCGTCCGCGCTGCGTTGCAGTTCGAGCACCGAGCGCGGCGCGACGGCCACGCCCGCGCCCGCCGCCACGCAGGCGACGATCGCGTGATACGAGCCCAGCTCCAGCACGCGCGAAGGCCGGATGCCGTGCTCCAGATACCAGCGCTCGACATAGGCGCGATACGCGCAGCCTCGCTCGAACGCGACGAGCGTGGAAAGCGCGATGTCGCCGGGCTGGCGGATTGGACGGTGGCCGCGCGGCGTGAGCATCACGAGCTCCTCGCGATACACCGGCACGTACTCGAACACCTCCGGCTCTGGCAGGCCGTCGAGCGGTGTGGCGATGAGCGCGGTGTCGATTTCGTATTCGCGCAGACGCTCGATCAGCGTGCCGGTCGTGCCCGTTTCCAGTTCGAGCGTGACCTCGGGCCACGTCTGGTGATAGTGCGCGAGCAGGCCGGGCAGACGGCTTGCCGCAGCGCTCTCCATGGTGCCCAGCCGCAGGCGCCCAGCCGGACGCCCGGCCTTCAGCGCATGGCGCGCTTCGTCGGCGAGCGCGAGCAGACGTTCGGCATAGGGCAGCAGCGTTTCGCCCGCGGGCGTGAGAATGAGGCGGCGGCCCTCGCGCGTGAAGAGCGGCGTGCCGAGCTGATCTTCTAGCTGCTTGATGCGCGTGGTCACGTTCGACTGCACGCGGTTGAGCTTGGCGGCGGCCCGCGTCACGCCGTTTTCCCGCACGACGGCCCGGAAAATCGCCAGTTCGGCGAGGTCCATAGTTCTCTCCTCGGAATGCTTCGATTCATGATAATTCATTTTTCGTGAACGAAAGAATCGCCTAGGATGGTATGCAGTCGCTTAATCCACCGAAGCCACTGAACTCATGAACGATTACGTCCCCGCTGCCGTCCCCGTTTCCGAGCCACGCCCGCGCGCCGGGCGCCGCGCGGCGTTGGCCTGCATGGTGACGCTCGCCGTCGCGCTGGGTGTCGGCCGCTTCGCCTTTACGCCGCTCTTGCCGCTGATGCTGCACGGCGGCGCGCTCGACCTGCGTCACGGCGGCTGGCTCGCCTCGCTGAACTACGCGGGTTACTTTGTTGGCGCGATCAGTTGCGTCGCGCTGCGCATGGCGCCTGCGAGGATCGTGCGCGCGGGCCTCGTGGCCACGGTGCTCCTCACGCTCGCAATGGGCCTCACCCAGCAATTCTGGATCTGGGCCGTGGTGCGCTTCGCGGCCGGAGCGGTGAGCGCCTGGACCTTTGTATTCGCGTCGCAGTGGGGCCTGCGGCGGCTCGCGCAGCTCGGCGCGAACGAGTGGGGCGGGGTGATCTATACCGGGCCCGGCGTGGGCATCATCGCGACCGGGTTGTTCGTAAGCGCGGCAGGCGGTCTCGGTGCGCGCACGGGGTGGATCGGGTTCGGCGTGATTAGCGCGCTACTCGCCTTCGCCGTCTGGTCGACGTTCGGCGAGGACATGCGTGCGCTGGCACCGCGTCCCGCAGCGAGCGCTACGGCGAACGTCGCACAGGAGGCGCGCGAAGGCCGCCGCACGGACGCCTTCTGGCTCGTGCTGCTCTACGGCGTGCCGGGCTTCGGCTACATCATCACGGCGACGTTCCTGCCCGTGATCGCGCGCCACGCGCTGCCAGGGTCGGCCTGGCCCGACCTGTTCTGGCCGATGCTCGGCGCGGCGCTGATCGCCGGCGCGCTACTGGCGGCGCGCTTCCCGCTGCATTGGGACAACCGCCTGATGCTGGCGGGCGCCTACGTGGTGCAGGCGGCCGGCATTGCGCTTGGCATCGTCTGGCCCAACGCCGCGGGCTTTTCGTTCGGCAGCGTGCTGATCGGACTGCCGTTCACGGCGATCACGCTCTTCGCAATGCGCGAGGCGCGTCTTCTGCGCGGCGAGCATGCCGCCGCGTTGATGGGCTATGCGACGGCCGCCTATGGCATCGGACAGATCGCGGGGCCGCTCGTTGCCGCGCCGCTCGCGGCGTCGACGGGCTCGTTCTCGCCTTCGCTGTGGCTTGCAGCGGGCGTGCTCGTAGCCGGCGCGATTGGGCTCGTATGGCGAGTCTGGCTGACGCGCGAGGCGGCGCGCTAGCCGTTACGGCGAGGCCGCACGCCGATTTCGATAGCACACTAGAATGGTCGCTTTCGCGCAAGCCGCGAGCGTGCCCGCCGGGCCGCGCGGCTGGCTTTCAGCGCCATCGACCCGTGCCTTTTCCCCCATGAGCGACTACCAGTTTTGCCCGCGCTGCGCCACGCGCCTGACCGAGCGCGCCGATCCCGCCCACGAAGGCGCCCGCGTGCGTCTCGCCTGCCCGGACCTCTCCTGCGGTTACGTCCACTGGAACAACCCGCTGCCCGTCGTGGCGGCCATCGTCGAGTACGAGGGCCGCATTCTGCTCGCCCGCAACGCCGCCTGGCCCGAAGGCATGTTCGCGCTCATCACGGGCTTTCTCGAAAATGGCGAGACGCCGGAGGAGGGCATCGCGCGCGAAGTGCAGGAAGAGACTTCGCTGCGCGCCGAGAGCGTGGAGCTGGTCGGCGTATACGAGTTCATCCGCAAGAACGAGCTCATCATCGCGTATCACGTGAAGGCGTCGGGCACGATCGCGCTCTCGCCGGAGCTGCTCGAATACCGCCTCGTCGAGCCCGCGAAGCTGCGGCCGTGGCGCGCGGGCACGGGCCAGGCGCTCGGCGAATGGATGCGCCGGCGCGGCCTGCCGTTCGAATTCGTCGAGCGTCCGGGCCAGTGATGGCCGCGCCACGATCAACACCCTTGCGCCACGCTTGCCCTGGATCTCTTCGATGAACCGACCCGTCACCGTCGCCCGCTCCGGGTATCGCCATTTCCTGCCGATCGGCACGCGCTGGATGGACAACGATGTCTACGGCCACGTGAACAACGTCGTCTACTACAGTTACTTCGACACTGTGGTGAACGAGTATCTGATACGCGCGGGCGCGCTCGACATCGAGCACGGCACGACGATCGGGCTCGTCGTCGAAACGCAGTGCAACTACTTCGCGCCGCTCGTGTTTCCGGAGCGCGTGGAGGCGGGGTTGCGCGTGGCGCGCCTCGGTTCGTCGAGCGTGCGCTACGAGGTCGGACTCTTTCGCGAAGGCGAGGACACGCCCGCGGCGCAGGGGCATTTCGTGCACGTCTACGTCGATCGCGCGACGCGGCGTCCCGTGAGCGCATTGCCCGATGCGTTGCGCGCGGCGCTCGAGCCGCTCGTTGTCGGCTAAACGGCGCGTCAGCGCGCCACGCTGACGCGTTCGAGCGCCGTCATCGGACCGAGTTGCGCGAGCGTCTGCAACTGCGCTGCGTTGCGCACGAAAAACGAGCCGGCGAAGCCGAGCGAGTTCACCGAGATGCCTTCGACACACTCCGCTAAACGCGGCACCACGAGCATCCACCGGCGCGTGACGAGCAGGTTGTACGGCGCGCCCTGATGCGCGACGCCAGCCACATCGATAGCGGGTACGCCCGCGGCGTCCAGCAGCGCGCGATAGCAATCGAGTGCAACCTGCGCGGCGCTGTCCGCCGTACCCGTGTCGGGGCCGAGTGCCAGGCGCGCGAACGCATGGCGAAACGCGAGCCCCGGCACGATCGCAATCGGTCGCGCCCCATGGACCGTCTGCGCGTCGCCGAGCAGTGCTTCGAGCGGCGCCGCGTGTGGCCCGTCGCCCGAGAGCGGCAGCGGCACCATCTGCAAATGTTTATGCGGCTGGCTCGCGCCCGCAGCCGCACCGCCGTTGTAGAACCCGAGACCATCGATCTGGTGCAGCGCCTCGATTAGCGCTGCGAAATCCGCCACATCGAGCAGCGCTTCCTGAGGCTCATAGCGCCGCGTCACGATCAGCAGATGCTGGTCGATCACATTGAACTTGTTGAGCAGCGCAACGTGCGTGGCCGAGAGATCGGCAACGAAGAGATCGGGCTCGTAAGGCAGGAACGGATCGCGCGGCGGCTGCGCCGTGGATGCAACTGAAGTCTGAGGCGTGAGCCGCGCCGCCTCCTTGCGGGCGAGATTTCCGGCTACGCGCACGTAGAAACGCATGCCGCCATCGTCGATGAAGGTATGCGCCGTCTCGATGGGGTGGAGCGCGCCGCACGCGAGCGCGTGCGCCGTCTGCTGCTCGATCGCCGCGCGCAGCGTCGCCATGGGCGCTCAGGCCTTGTAGCCGATGGCGCGCAACAGGTCCTTGCGCCAGCGCACGTCGTCCTCGGCCTCGACGCCGAGCGGCGGCATGCCGTCCACCACGCCGACGATGCCGCGCCCTTGATCGGTCTCGGCGATCAGCACCTGAGTGGGATTCGCGGTGGCGCAGAAGATGCGGCAGACCTCGGGCACGGCCTTGATCGTGTTGAGCACGTTGATCGGGAAAAAGCCGTCGCCGAGAAAGACGATGAAGCAGTGACCCGCTGCGATGCGCAGCGCGTTTCGCGTAGCCATCTCGATGAGCGCGTCCTGCGTGCCCGAGCGCCGCACGAGCCGCTTGCCCGACGCCTCGCAGAACGCGATGCCGAACTGGATGCCCGGCACGGTGCCGTAGAGCGCCTCGTGCAGATCTTCGACGGATTTGATGAAGTGGGTTTGGCCAAGGATGAAGTTGGTGGCTTCGGGCTTTTCGATCTCTACCGTGGACAGTTGCATGGCGAACCTCGCGCGCGGGCGTCTCGAAAGCGCCGCTTTCGCCGGGCCGAAGGGGCTGACGGGCGGCGGCCAACAACAAGCCTAGTACGAAGTCGCGGCGAGGCAAAGCGTGTGCAGGCGCACAAAGAACAACGGCCGGAGCCCCGAGGGGCGTCCGGCCGTTTTGCTGCGTGACGACGCGCGCTTACGCGGTCTTTTTCGCGCGCTTGCCTTCCACGTCGGGCAGCAGCACGGTCAGGATGCCGATGAGCGGCAGGAACGAGCAGACTTTGTAGACGAAGCCGATGCTGGTCGCGTCCGCCAACTGGCCGAGCACGGCTGCGCCGATGCCGCCGAGGCCGAACGCGAAGCCGAAGAAGAGGCCCGCGACCATGCCCACCTTGCCCGGAATCAGCTCCTGGGCATACACGAGGATGGCCGAGAACGCCGACGCCAGCACCACGCCGATGATTACCGTGAGCACGCCGGTCCAGAACAGGTTGGCGTAGGGCAGGAGCAGCGTGAAGGGCGCCACGCCGAGAATCGAGCCCCAGATCACGTACTTGCGGCCGATGCGGTCACCCACCGGACCGCCGATGATGGTGCCAGCGGCCACGGCGGCGAGGAACACGAACAGGTGGATCTGCGCGGCCTGCACGGAGAGGTGGAAACGGTCGATCAGATAGAACGTGAAGTAGCTGTTGATGCTCGCGAGGTAGAAGTACTTCGAGAACACGAGCAGCACGAGAATGCCGATGGCGGTCGCCACGCGGCGGCGCGAGAGCGCGACGTGCGGCGTCTCTGCGCGCTTTTTCTTCATCGCGGGATGCGACTTGTACCAGCGGCCGATCTGCGTGAGCACGACCATACCGACGAGCGCCGCCGCCGAGAACCACGCGATGCTGCGCTGGCCGTGCGGAATGATGACCGCGGCAGCGAGCAGCGGCCCGAGCGACGAGCCCGCGTTGCCGCCCACCTGGAAGAGCGACTGCGCGAGACCGTGACGGCCGCCGGACGCCATGCGGGCCACGCGCGACGACTCCGGATGAAACACCGACGAGCCGCAGCCCACCAGCGCCGCTGCCACTAGCAGCACGCCGAAGGTCGGCGCGACCGACATCAGCAGCAGGCCGCACAGCGTGAAGCCCATGCCGACCGGCAGCGAGTACGGCAGCGGCCGCTTGTCGGTATAGACGCCCACCAGCGGCTGGAGCATCGACGCCGTGATCTGGTAGGTGAGGGTGATGAGACCGATCTGCGTGAACGACAGCGAGAAGTTGTCCTTGAGCATCGGGTAGATGGCGAGGATCAGCGACTGGATCATGTCGTTGAGCAGGTGCGAAAAGCTGATCGCACCGAGCACCGAATAGACGGTGCGTTGCACCGCGCCCGTGGCGGCCGCGGACGAACCCGCGGCGGCGCCCGGCAGGGCGCGCTTGTTGAGACTGGTTTCCATGTTTTCGGTAGCAGCAGAGAGTATTCAGCGGGCACCACTCCAGGCGGGCAGCGGCGACGGCATGAAAGGACATGTATAAGAGTTATGAGCGCAGTGTAATGTGTCTTGCTCGAACTGTACGGACAAGATTTGTCGCGAATCGGACGCGTGCGGCGCGCCGTTGCCCTGCGGCCCAATGCCGCAAGGGGCTGGAGCCCATACTCGAAATTGATCCGGGATTTTTGGCGTTTCATTTTGGCCATGTATAAATCGGCGATATGTACGCCCACGAGGTGTGCAAAACGGGGCCGGAGACGAGCCGCACCGCGCGCAATGCGGTCAAAGACGGGGTTAAAGATTGCGCGACGGCGTGCCGTAGACCGGAGTTGAGGCGTAACGCAAATCACGAACGATGGCGTTAGGCCGGACAACAAGCAGAAACGCTGGAGACCAAAATGAAAGCAGTATCGCAAGGCGGCAGGCACGCGGGCTTCGTGCCGCAGGATCCGGCAGGCGGCGCGGCGAACGCGCAGCAACGCAAGACAGGAAGCGCCGGCGCTGCGACGCGCAGTGCGCGGCTTTCCGTGAAGGCCACACTGCGCCTCGCCTTCGCGCTGGTGCTGATCGGCACGCTCGCCATCGGCGCCGTCTCGCTCGCGCAGATCAGCCGCCTCAACGGCTCGACGCAATCGATCTACGAACAGGGCTACGTCGCGAGCCGCGCCGCCGAGGAAGCACGCGGCCACGTGCTGCGCGCAAGCCGCGCCCAGAAAATGCTGCTCACCGCGACCACGGCGCGCGAGCGCGACGAACTGGGCCAGGACATCGACAAGGATCTCGGCGCGCTGGAGCGCGGCATGAGCCAGTTGCAGCAATACGCGCAGGAGCAGGGCGGCGACGCGCTCGCGCTGCAAAAGAAGCTTTCGGACGCCACCACGACGTGGAGCGGTCATGTGCGCGCGTTCGTCACGCTCGTGAAGCAGCAGCCGCTCGATCTGACGCAGATGAGCTGGCAAGTGGGCACTCAGGACGTTTCGCTGCTCGTGGAGACCGGCAAGCTCGAGACGCTGGTGGACGATCTCGTCGCGCAGCGCGGCACGGCTGCGAAGGCCACGATCGCGAAGGCCGAGTTCATCTTCCAGTCGTCGTTCGTGATGATGGCCGTGGCGACCGTTGCCATGTTCG
Source organism: Paraburkholderia sp. JHI869 (assembly GCF_038900775.1). NCBI lineage: Bacteria > Pseudomonadati > Pseudomonadota > Betaproteobacteria > Burkholderiales > Burkholderiaceae > Paraburkholderia > Paraburkholderia sp. JHI869. Next base: position 300,064 of record NZ_JAYMSC010000006.1, on the reverse strand, counting down.
TGCTCGCGTTCTTCGTGAGCGAATGGGTCGTGCGCCGCATTGCGCGGCAACTGGGCGGCGAACCTGCGCACGCCAAGGCCATCGCGGCCCGTATCGCCGCTGGCGATCTTGCGCAGCCCGTCACGGTTCACGCACGCGACGCGGCAAGCATGCTGGGCGCGCTGCGCGACATGCAAAAAGGCCTCTCGACGACGGTGGCGGAAATCGCCGCGAGCGCCGAGGCAATCGCCTCCGCCTCGGGCGAAATCTCGACCGGCAATCTCGATCTCTCGCGTCGCACCGAAGAACAGGCCATGGCGCTAGAGCGCACCGCGAGCAGCATGGAGCAGCTCACTTCCACCGTGCGCTTGAACGCCGAGAACGCGGAGCAGGCCAGCACGCTCGCGGGCAACGCTTCGGCGATCGCGGAGAAGGGCGGCTCGGTGGTGGGGCGCGTGGTCGCGACGATGCAGGAGATCAACGACAGCGCGAAGAGCATCGCCGACATCATCGGCGTGATCGAGGGCATTGCGTTCCAGACCAATATTCTCGCGCTCAACGCCGCTGTGGAAGCGGCGCGCGCAGGCGAAGACGGGCGCGGCTTCGCCGTGGTGGCGGGGGAAGTGCGCAGCCTCGCGCAGCGCAGCGCGGCGGCAGCGAAGGAAATCAAGGCGCTGATCGGCGCGTCGGTCGAGCGCGTGTCCAATGGCTCGACGCTGGCGCAGGACGCGGGCTCGACGATGGACGAAGTCGTGAAGGCCGTGCGGCGCGTGAACGACATCATCGGCGAGATTTCGGCGGCTTCGCGCGAGCAGCGCTCGGGTATCGAGGAGATCAGCCGCGCGGTCACGCAAATGGACGCCGGCACGCAGCAGAATGCGGCGCTGGTGGAAGAGGCGACCGCTGCGGCGCAATCGCTCGACGATCAGGCGAAGGTGCTCAAGCGGCTGGTGGGGAAATTCCGGCTGGCTTGACGCTCACAACGAAAAACGCCGCGTGGTTCGACACGCGGCGTTTTTTTTGGGGCGCTTCACTTCACTTCGCGTCGCGCTCGATGATCCATTCGTGCGCCGGGTCGTTATGGAAGTGCCATTCGCGCGTGGGGCCTGCCATCACGTTCAGGTAGTACGAGTCATAGCCATAAGGCACGACGACCGGGTGATAGCCGCGCGGGACCATCACGACGTCGTGATTTTCCACGGCCATCGTTTCGTCCAGATCGCGCGCATCGGTGTACACGCGTTGAAACGCGAAACCCTGCTGCGGATTGAGCCGGTGATAGTAGGTTTCTTCGAGCGCGCTTTCCTGCGGCAAGCGGTCGGCGTCGTGCTTGTGCGGCGGGTAGCTCGACGAGTGGCCCGATGGCGTGCGCACTTCGACCACGAGCAGCGATTCCGCGGGCGCGTCTTGCGGGAGGATATCGCACACGTAGCGCGTATTCGCGCCCTTGCCGCGCGTGGAGCGCTTCATCTGCGCGGGCTCGATGAGGCGGATGGGCAGCGTGCCTGTTGCGGGCGCGCTCGCCACGCCCACTTCGGCGTTGCGTGTCGCGCGCACGGTCGCTTTCACGCCGGGCGGCACGTAAAGCGCATACGGCGCGGCGTCTTCGAATACGCTGTCGCGCGAGCCGAGGCTCGACCAGCGTTCGCCGCCTGCCTCGATATCCACCGCGCCCGAGAGCACGACGATGCAACTCTCGCGATCGGGCTCGGATACGTAGACCACTTCATCCGCTTCGAGCCGATATGCGGCGAAGCCGACATAGCGCCAGCCCGCGGTGTCGGGCGTGACGCGCGCGATCGTCTGGCCTTCGCGCGCGGCCTTGACCAGCAGAGTCATGCTGCCTCCTTCGATTGGGTATCCGTCGCATCGACGAGCGTGCGCAGTGTACGGTAACCCTTTTGCGCATACTCGTAGGACGGAGCGATCACAGGGTCCTGCTCGGCTTCGACGACGAGCCATCCGCGATAGCCGTGACGCTTCAGCCGCGCGATGATCGCGGGGAAATCGACGGCGCCGTCGCCGGGCACGGTGAACGCGCCTGCGAGCACGGCGTCGAGAAAGCTCCAGTTGCGGTTGCGCGCGAGCTTCATGACGGCGGGGCGCACGTCCTTGCAATGCACATGGCACACGCGCGCAATGTGCTTGTCGAGTTCCACAACGGGATCGCCGCCCGCAAACGTCATGTGGCCCGCGTCGAACAGCAGGCCCACGGCGTCGCTCGTGCGCGCCATGAGCTTGTCGACGTCGGCGGGCGTTTCGACGTAAGCGCCCATGTGATGGTGGTACGCAAGCCGCACGCCGCGCGAGAGCGTATGCCGCGCGAACGCGTCCACACGTGCCGCGTATTCGTCCCACTGCTTGTCGCTGAAAAAGCGCGGGCGCTGATAGAGCGGGCGCGGCGCGCCCTGGATCGAATCGGCGACTTCGCCGTAGACCATCGCAGTCGCGCCGTTCTGCGCGAGCAGGTCCAGATGCTTGTCGACAGCGGCAATCTCTTCCGCCACGCTGCGCCGCGCGAGCATGCCCGAGTACCAGCCGGAGACGAGCGAAAGATCGTATTGCGCGAGGAGCGTCTTGAGCGCCTGCGGCTCGCGCGGAAACTTGTTGCCTAACTCAAAGCCCTCATAGCCGATCTCGCGGCCCTCGGTCAGCGCCTGGGAAAGCGGCGTCTCTCCGCCGAGCGAGGGCAGGTCGTCGTTCATCCACGACAGCGGGTTGATGCCGATACGTACTTCAAATGCGCTCATGTGCGCTCCTCGATGTCTGTGTCGTCTGACGCGTCATGCGTTGCCGGGTTCGTCGTCGCTGGCGGTGGTGCCGTCGGTCGCCTGCGTGCGTCCGCCGCGCTGCGCGACATGCTCTTCATAGCGCTCGCGCGCCTCGCGTACTGCTTCGCGCGTGGACACTTCGGGCACCGCGACTTCCCACCACCAGCCGCCTTCTTCGGTCGTGCGCGCGGGGTCGGTGTCGATGCAGACCACGTAAGTGCGCGACGAAGCGCGCGCGCGTTGCAGCGCCGCTTCGAGTTCCGCGACGTTCGCCACGTGTTCGGCCTGCGCGCCGAGCGAGCGCGCGTGCGAGGCGAAGTCGATGCGCGGCGCGCCAAGCGGTCCTTGCGCGCAGTCGTCGAACAGGTTGTTGAACGGCGCACCGCCGCAAGCCTGCTGCAACCGGTTGATACAACCATAGCCGCGGTTGTCGAGCACGACGATGATGAGCTTCGCGCCCAGCATGACCGAGGTGGCGATCTCGCTGTTCATCATCAGATAGCTGCCGTCGCCCACCATGACGATGACCTCGCGATCGGGTCGCGCAAGCTTCGCGCCGAGACCGCCCGCGATCTCGTAGCCCATGCACGAGTAGCCGTATTCGACGTGATATGCGCCGGGCTGGCCAGCGCGCCAGAGCTTGTGCAACTCGGCGGGCAGCGTGCCGGCCGCGCAGACGACGATATCTTCGGTGTACGAACGGTTCGACGAGCGCTGCACGGCGCCGATCACATCGGCGTCGTAGGGCAGGCGGTTGCGTTCCTGCGGCGCATGCGTGAGGCGCTCGATGTTCGCGCGCCACTCGTTGGCGAGGCGCTGCGCGTGGGCGGTCCAGTTCGCGTCGGCGCGCCAGTTGATCAGCTCGTCGTTGAGCGCGGCGAGCGCCTGGCGCGCGTCGGCCTGCACGGCGAGGCCGTCGTGCTTGAGCGCGTCGAAGGCATTGGCGTTCACGCCGATCACATGCGCGTTCGCAAAGAGCGAGTTCGAGCCGGTCGTGAAGTCCTGCAAACGCGTGCCCACGGCGAGCACGCAGTCGGCGTCGCGCGCCAGTTCGTTGGCGGCGGGCGAACCCGTCACGCCGAGCGCGCCCACGTTGAGCGGATCGTCCCACGCGAGCGAGCCTTTGCCCGCCTGTGTTTCGGCCACGGGAATGCCGCGCGATGCCGCAAGCGTCTGCAAGGCCTGCGAGGCGCGCGAATAGAGCACGCCGCCGCCCGCCACGATGAGCGGCCGCTTCGCACGATGCAGCTGCGTGAGCGCCGCGTCGATCTCGGCCTGAATGGGCGCGGGCGCGTGGAACGTCACGAGGCGCGGGGTGAAGAAGTTCGTCGGATAGTCCCACGCCATGGCCTGCACGTCCTGCGGCAGCGCGAGCGTGACCGGGCCGCAGAGCGCGGCGTCGGTGAGCACGCGCAGCGCGCGCGGCAACGCCGTGAGCAACTGCGCGGGATGCACGATGCGGTCGAAGTAGCGCGACACGGGGCGCAGCGAGTCGTTCGCGGAGATGCCGCCGTCGTGCAGGTCCTCGATCTGTTGCAGCACCGGGTCGGGCTCGCGCGAAACGAAGATGTCGCCGGGCAACAGCAGCACGGGCAAGCGGTTCACATGCGCAAGCGCGGCCGCTGTGACGAGGTTCGTCGCGCCTGGCCCGATCGAGGTCGTGACCGCCATCATGCGACGGCGAAAGTGTGCCTTGGCATAGGCGATCGCGCTGTGTGCCATGGCCTGCTCGTTGTGCGCGCGCAGTGTGGGCAGTTCGTGCCGGTACTGATAGAGCGCCTCGCCGATGCCGGCCACATTGCCGTGACCGAAGATCGCGAACACGCCGCCGAACAGCGGCTCGGTGCGGCCAGAGCCGTCTTCGCTCGCCACGCGCTGCGCGGCGAGATAGCGCACGAGCGCCTGAGCCGCGGTAAGCCGCACGGTGCTCGCATGCGCTGCGTTTTGAGCGCTTTCCTGCGAGGCGTATTCGCCAGGAGCGATACGTTGGTTCATGCCGCTTTCTCCTGATGGTTGTCGTGCGTGCCTTGCGCTTCGGCGCGCGCGGCGCGCCAGGCGCCGATCAGCGTTTCGAAGGCGCGGCGCGCGCGGGCGATCACTTCGTCGTCGCCGATCTCGCCGGCGAGCCAGGCGAGACTCGGCTCGTAGAAGATCGAGCGGCCCACCGTGAAGCCCCGGCATGTGTTCGAGGCGGCTGCTGCGCGGAAGCCTTCCACGAGCTGGTCGATAGGCGCGGAGAGCCCGAGCAGCACGACGCCGCGGCAATACGGGTCGCGCTCGGCGATCAGCGCGTCGATGTCGCGCCATTGCGCGGCGCTCGTCGGTTCGAGCTTCCACCACTCCGGATAGAGGCCGATGTTGTAGAGCCGCTTGAGCGCGCGATAGACCGTATCGGGCGCATTCGGCTTGCCGTTTAGCTTCGGCGGAATCACTTCGAGCAGCAGTTCGTGGCCGCTCGCCTGAGTGGCGTCGTAGAGCGCGCGCAACTGCGCTTCCTGTTCGAGACGGTGTTCGATGGGCTCGTCGGGATGGAACTGCACGAGGCACTTCACCGTGTGGTCGATGGGCCAGGATTCAAGTGTCGTGCCGATCGAGCGGCCGTGGTCGAACACGAGCGGTACGGACCCCGGCAGCTCGACCGGGCGGCCGATCCACCAGCCGCGGCCAGTTGCGGCGTTGAGCGCGTCCTGGCCGTAGCGGTCGTCGATCAGGACACCGATGCGTCCTTGGAGGCCGAGCGTGCGCTCGGTCTGCGCGACAGCCTCGACGAAGAGATTTTTCAAATACGAAATGCGCGCTTCGCTGACACCGGTCTGCTGTGCGAGATCGAAGAACTGGTTGCGATGATCGAACGCGAAACCGAGCACTTCGTCGTGCCGCTTGCGCGCGGGTGTCACGCGATGCAAACGCGCGAGCGTCGCGTCGCGGTCGGGGCGGCGCATGCGCACAGGGTCGGCGGCGGCTTCCCGCAGGAAGTAGTCGAGTTCCACAGGTGTCGGCATGGCGGGCGCACAGCCGTGGCGCGAGACGACGAGGGCGCCGCACGCGTTGGCCGAGCGCGCGCAGTCTTCGAGCGAAGCGTCGCGCAGCCAACCCGAGAGGAAGCCGGAGGCGAAAGCATCGCCAGCGCCGAGCACGTTGAGCACTTCGACTTCGACGCCGCGCTGCATCGGCAAGTCATCCATCGAAGCGGGCACCGCACCTTCCACGATCTGGCAGCCGAGCGGCCCGCGTTTGACGAGCAGCGTCGCGCTCGTCACTTCGCGCACGCGCTTGAGCGCATCGACGAGCGATTCCTTGCCGCCCGCAATCTGGAACTCGTCCTCGGTGCCGATCACGAGATCGAAATGCGGCAGGATGCCCTGCAAATGCGCGCTCACGCCTTCGCTCGCGACGAAACGCGTTTCGCCATCCGCCTTGCCCGTGAGGCCCCAGAGCACCGGCCGATAGTCGATGTCGAGCACGGTGCGCACGTTGTTGCGACGCGCGTAGTCGAGCGCGGTGAGACTCGTGCGGTTCACCTGTTCGGTCGAGAAGTGCGTGCCGGTGATGAGCAGCGCTTTCGATGAAGCGATGAAGGCTTCGTCGAAGTCGCTCGAATCGACGGCCATGTCGGCGCAGTTCTCGCGGTAGAAGATGAGCGGGAACGTGTCGCGGTCTTTCAGGCCCAGCAGCACGAGCGCCGTGAGACGGTCGTGGTCCACGCGCACATGGCTCGCGTCGCAACCTTCCTTCGTGAGCGTTTCGACGAGAAAGCGCCCCATGTGGTCGTCGCCCACGCGTGTGAGCATGGCCGACTTCAGGCCAAGGCGCGCGCAGCCGAAGGCGATGTTCGCGGATGAGCCGCCCAGATACTTCGCAAAGGTGGAGACGTCTTCGAGCCGCGCGCCCACTTGCTGCGCGTAGAGATCGACGCCCAGGCGGCCGAGGCAGACGATGTCGCGGCTGCGTCCGGCGGCGAATCGGCTTGGGGTTGAGCGATTAAGAGCCATGTGTATTCCTGGTGAGTTCTTTGCGATGCGCCGAGTTCAAATGGTCGCGCCGTCGAGCTCGGCGATCATCTTCTGCATTTCCGCGCCGCCCGCCATCATGTCGAGCACTTCGTTCTTGCTGATCGTGTCCTTCGTATAGGTGCCGAGCGACTTGCCGCGATTGAGCAGCGTGAACGAGTCGCCGATTGGGTAGGCGTGGTGCACGTTGTGGGTGATGAAGATCACCGAAATGCCCTTGGCACGCGCCGCATGAATCAGCTTGAGCACATTGAAGCTCTGCTTCACGCCGAGCGCGGCGGTCGGTTCGTCGAGAATCAGCACACGTGCGCCGAAGTGAATGGCGCGTGCGATGGCGAGGCACTGCTTCTCGCCGCCCGACATCGTGCCGATGGCCTGATGCGGATCGCGCACGTTGATGCCCATTCCCGCGAGACGATCCTTCGCGATCGTTGCGCTCGCATCGAGATCCATCACGTTGATGAAGCCGAACAGCTTCTTTTGCGGTTCGCGGCCCATGAAGAAGTTGCGCGCAACCGAGAGCAGCGGCACGAGCGCGAGATCCTGATAGACGGTGGCGATGCCGAGATCGAGCGCGTCTTTCGGCGAATCGAACGCGACGGGCTTGCCGTCCACGAAATACTGGCCGGAAGTGGGCTGGTGCACGCCGGCGAGCGTCTTGATGAGCGTGGATTTGCCCGCGCCGTTGTCGCCGAGCAGGCAGTGCACCTCGCCGCGCTTCAAGCGCAGCGTGACGCCATTGAGCGCAATGACCTTGCCGAAGTACTTGCTGACGTTCTCGAGCGCGAGAATCGTGTCGCCGGTCGCGGTGTTTTGTGCGGTGTTGGTGGTATCGGACATTTGAGTCTCCGGCTTACGATTGCGCGACGCGGCGGCGCACATAGTGATTGAAGAGCACGGCAATGAGCAGCATCACGCCAAGGAACACGCGGAACCAGTCCGAATCGATGTTCGTGTAAGTGATGCCGATCTGCACGACGCCGAAGATGAGCGCACCGAATGCCGCACCAATCACCGAGCCATAACCGCCCGTGAGCAGCGTGCCGCCGATCACCGCGGCAATGATGGCTTCGAACTCCTTCTGAAGACCGCGGTCGGCAGCGGCCGAACCGATGTCGCACACTTGCAGCACGGCAAAGAGGCACGAGCAGAACGCGGTGAGCATGAAGAGCGAGATCTTTACGCGCTTCACGGGCACGCCTACGTTCTTTGCAGCGTTGGAGTCGCCGCCCACGGCGAGAATCCAGTTGCCGTAGCGCGTCTTGGCGAGCGTGAAGGCGCCGATGGCGACGAGCGCGAACCACCAGAGAATCACCTTGGGCACGCCAGGTACGAGCGGCTGGCCGTTGTCGAGCATCTTGCCGATGCCGATATGCGCGAGACCCACGAACAGGCCTTTGAACGCCGTGCCGTGAAAGAGCAGGTTCGTCACGAAGTCGGCCTTGGCCACATCGCCCACGCCCGAGACGATGGTGCGGTCGGCGAACATGATCGAGAGCGCGAGCGTCAGGCCGCGCAGGATGAACAGAAACGCCAGCGTGACGATGAACGACGGCAGCCGAGTGCGCATCACGAGGTAGCCGTTGAGCGCGCCGAGCGCGGTGCAGCCCACGAACGCGAACAGAATCGAAAGCGCGATGGGCCAGTGAAAGTACATCGTGGGGATCGCCACCATCATGCCGGCAAAGCCGATCATCGAGCCGATGGAGAGGTCGAACTCGCCGGCGATCATGAGCAGACATGCGCCGACGCTCAGGATGCCGAGGTAAGCGGCGACCTGGGACCAGTTCATCACGCCGTCGAGATCGAACATGCCCGAGCCGCCCGCGCCGATCGCAAAGACGGCGAAGACCAGCACGGTGCCGGAAATCGCGGCGAATTCGGGACGGCCGAGCAGATGGCCGAACCACGATTCGCGGCGCACGCGTTCATCGCTGGCGCCAGGCTGCGGCGTGGGCGCGTCTTGCGCGCCGCTCTCCGGAGCGTGCGAGGGGAAGTGTTTGCCGGCTACACCCATGATGTCTCCTATATCGGCCGTGAGAGGCGCATTCGCACCTGCATTGGCTCAAATGCCCGAGCGCATTCCCTGCAAGCAACGGCCTTGCAGTAGAAGCAACACGGTGAATGGCGCGCGGCGAGGCTGGCGAGAGGCGATGGGCATCGGAAGATGCTAGCCGCCGCCGCGCGTGGCTGACGAAAAATGCTTAGCGGTACTGACCTGCGTACTTCACGACCTTGTCGAGATTCTCCTTGGTGATGAAGCCCGGACCCGAGCGGATATTCTTCGGACCGTACGAGGGTTGCAGGCCATAGGTTTCCAGGCGCTGCTTGAACTTCGGATTCGCTTCGAGGATCTGGCGAATCTTCTGCGGGTCCGTGGTGTGCTCCTTCTTCACGATCGCGAGCACAGCCACCGGGATATAGCCTTGCAGGTACGGCTGCTGGTCGATCGCGAACTGGATGGTGCCGGCGCGGATCGCCTTGGCAATGTCATCCGAAAAGTCGAACGTGCAGAAGTAGATCTTGCCAGCAAGACCCATCTGCTCGACCGCCTTGAGCGTGGCCGCCGCCGGCACCGGGCCGAGCGTGAGGATCGCGCCCGTGTTCGGATGGTTGCGCAGATAGGCGCTGACCTTCGACTGGATTTCCGTCGGGTCCTGGCCGGAGTCGATCGTCGAGGACTTGTAGTCCACGCCGAGCGCATCGGCAAAGCCGCGGCAGCGTTCGAACGACACGGCATTGGTCGCGAAGTGATTCACGCAAAGGAAGGACTTCACGCCCGCGGCTTTCGCTTTTTCGCCAGCGGCCTTGCCCGCGACATATTCAGGCTGGCCCACGTGCATGATTGCGCCGAGCTTCGCGCTCTGTTCCTCGGTGCCCGAGTTGATCGTGACGAGCGGGATCTTCTTTTCCGTGACCTTGCCGATGGAGCTTTTCAGCACGTCGTAGTCGGCAATGGTGACGATCACGCCGTCGTAGTTGCGCGCGGCGGCCTGTTCGATCAGGCGCGACATGTCGGCGATGTCGCCGTTGGGCGGATTGCGGTAGTCGGTCTCGACGTTCCAGTCTTCGTCGGCCTGCTTGATGGCGTTCTTGATCGTGTTCCACCACGAGTCGGAATCGGGCGCGTGGCTGATCAGCACGAAATGCGCATCGGCGGCTTGTGCCGTTTGCGCAGTCAGCACGCTCGCACCTGTCAGTCCCGCTGCCAGCGCGAGCACTGCGGCCAACCTTCGGAGCATGGTCTTGCCCTTGCGTTGAGTCATTGTCTCCACCTTTCTCGGTCTGTCGTTCGTTCTTGGGGTGAGCGTCGCAGCCGCGCTTTTGATCGCCGCTTGTTGCATGCACCAACTGCCGCGCTCATCGACAAGATTAGGACATCGCCTCGCGACTTGCAACGAAAATTTCATTGCAAATAAAAATGGAAAATCTGTTCCATTCGTGTGACACGCGGCCTATACTCGGCTCCGTCGGCATGCCGTGCAATCGAGGCCTGGTAAGGCTTTGCGGCAGTGCGGCAATTAGCGAAGGAAAACAATCATGGCGGATGACACAACCGACGCCGTAGCGGGCGTAGACGAATTGATGCAGCGCGTCGCGCAGGATTACGAGGCGTTGCCGCGTCAGCTGAAAAGCATCGCGACCTACATCGAGCAGCACCGCGCGAGCGTGATGATGGACCGCACGAGCGACATCGCCGCGAGTTGCGGCGTGCATCCTTCGGCGGTGGTGCGCTTTGCTCAGCGCTTCGGCTTCTCGGGCTTCTCCGACCTGCAGGCCGTATTCCGCCAGGCATACGCGGGGCAGGGTGCGTCGGCCACGAGCTATCAGCAGCGCATTCGCCAGCTGATCGACGCCAAGGAAGGCGAGGAGAGCCCCGACATGGGTGGCGCGGTGGCGCGCGAATTCATCGGCGCGTGCCGCAGCGGGCTGGACGAACTCGAAGCCGGGCTCGACGGCGCGCAGTTCGACGAGGCTGTGAAGATGCTCGAGCAGGCGGACAACATCTACGTGATCGGTGTGCGCCGCTCGTTTCCGGTGGCGAGCTATATCGTCTATGCCTTGCAGCACACGCGCAAGCGCGTGCACCTCGTCTCGGGCCTCGGCGGCATGTATCACGAGCAGATCCGCGGCGTGAAGAAGGGCGACGTGGTGATCGCCATCAGCTTCGCGCCGTACGGCAAGGAGACGCAGTACTGCCTGCGCGTGGCGCAGCAGCATCACGCCAAGACGCTCGTCATCACCGACAGCCAGCTCTCGCCGCTCGCGCGCCACGCGAACGCGCAACTCTATGTGAAGGAGGGGAGCGCGTTCGCGTTCCGCTCGCTGACCAGCACCTTCTGCCTGTGCCAGGCGCTCTTCATTGCGCTTGCGTACCGGCTCGAACTCAACGTGGAAGAATCGACGGACACCGGAGGATACGATGACTAGTGCAGCAAGCGGCGCAGCGAAAACATTGGATGTGGCGGTATTCGGCGCGGGGCGCATCGGCCGCATTCATGCGGGCAATCTCGCGCGCCAGCCGGGCGTGCGTCTGAAGTACGTGATCGATGTGAACCGCGAAGCCGCCGCCGCGCTCGCGGCACAGCACGGCGCCCAGGTCGTGGACGTTGACACCGCGTTCGGCGACGCATCGATCGGCGCCACGGTGATCTGTTCGAGCACCGATACGCACTCCGAACTGATCCTCAAGTCGGCGGCGGCCGGCAAGCATATTTTCTGCGAAAAACCCGTCGATCTGACCATCGAGCGCGCACGTGCCTGCGCCGAAGCGGTTCAGCGCGCGGGCGTCGTGGCCATGATCGGTTTCCAGCGCCGCTACGATCCCACGTTCGCCGCGCTCAAGACGCGCCTCGACGCGGGCGAGATCGGCTCGCCGGAAATGCTGATCGTGACGAGCCGCGATCCGGGCGCGCCGCCGGTGGAGTACATCAAGCACTCGGGCGGCATCTTCAAGGACATGCTGATTCACGACTTCGACATTTTCCGCTGGATTCTCGACGACGAAGCGCTGAGCGTGCACGCGACGGGCAGTTGCCTGTCCGACCCGGCGATTGCCGATGCGGGCGACATCGATTCGACGGCGGTGACGATCCGCACGAAGCGCGGTCGCCTTTGCCAGATCAACACGGCGCGGCGGGCGGCTTACGGCTATGACCAGCGCTTCGAGGTGCTAGGCAGCGAGGGCATGCTGCAGGCCGGCAACATGAAGCCGACCGAGGTGGTGGCGTGGTCTAAGACCGCCGTGGCGCAGGACGTGCCCGAGGCGTTCTTTCTCGAGCGCTATCGCGCGGCTTATGCGCGCGAAATGGCGCACTTCCACGAGGCCGTCACGCAGGGCGTGCCGGTACGCACGTCGGTTGCCGATGGCCTGAAGGCGCTGGAGTTGGCCGAAGCCGCTTCGCTGTCGTGGCGCGAAGGGCGCGTGGTGAAACTGGGCGACTGAACCGGATCAAGCGAGGAGACGAGGAATGCAGGCAATCGATCGTGCGCAGCCGTTGCGCGTGGGCGTGGCGGGACTTGGGAGGTTGGGGCGGCGGCATGCGCAGAACCTGGCGTATCGCGTGCCGGGGGCGACGCTCGCGGCAGCGTGCAGTCCGCTTGAAGCGGATCTCGCGTGGGCGCGCGAGGCACTTCCCGCTGCGCGCCTGTATGGCGAGTACGCCGACCTGCTGGCGGATCAATCGGTCGATGCGGTGTGGCTCGTCACGCCATCGGCCTTGCACGCCGAGCAGATCGTGCAGGCGCTTGAAGCGGGCAAGCACGTGTTCTGCGAGAAGCCGCTCTCGCTCGACGTGGCCGAATGCGAGCGAGTGGTGAACGTATCGCGTCGTCATCCCGACCGGCAGGTGACCATCGGCTTCATGCGCCGCTTCGATCCGAGTTATCAGGATGCCTACGCAAAAGTGCAGGCGGGCACGATCGGCAAGCCGTTTCTCGTGCGCTCGCAGACCTGCGATCTCAACGATCCCGAAGGATTTTTCGTGCGCTTCGCGCCCACCTCGGGCGGCATTTTCCTCGACTGCACCGTGCACGACATCGACGTCGCGCGCTGGCTGCTCGGCAAGCCGCGCGCCACGCGTGTCTATGCCGCGGGCGCGATCGCGCTGCACGAGGGACTGCGCGATTCCGGCGACGTGGACAACGGCGTGGCGATCTGCGAGTTCGAGGGCGGGCGTCTCGCGATGTTCTACGCCTCGCGCACGATGGCGCACGGCAACGACACGTCGAGCGAGGTGATCGGTACGGCGGGGGCGCTGGCGATCGGGCGCATCCCGCGCGCGAATCGCGTCGATGTCTATGACGCGACGGGCGTGCGCAGCGAATGTACGCCCACGTTCTTCGACCGCTTCGAAGAGGCGTTCCTGATCGAGGCACAGGCGTTCGTCGCCGAGGTCGCGGCGCGCAAGGCGGGTGCAGCGCAGGAGGGGAGCCTTGGCGCGACGCTTGAAGACGCGCTGGAGGCCACCCGCATCGGCCAGGCGCTGCGTGAATCGCTGCATACGGGGGCGGCGGTCACGCTGTAGGCGGTGCCGTGATCGGAGGCCAAGCGGCGGCTGGCGTAGCTGCGGTAAAATCGACGCTATTGCCAGCGCCGTCTCACGCCGCGACGGTGCGCCACCGAAGGATCCAACCCCGATGCAAGTTCAGGTTCACAAGGAAGTGGATGCGCGCGGGCTGAACTGCCCGCTGCCGATCCTGCGCGCCAAGAAGGCGCTCGCCGACATGGAAAGCGGCCAGATTCTCAAGGTCCTCGCGACCGATCCCGGCTCGCAGCGCGATTTCGCCGCGTTCGCGAAACAAACCGGCAACGAGATCGTGGAAAGCTCACAGCAGGACAAGACGTTCGTGTTCCTGATGCGCCGGCGCTAAACGCATCGGCAGATAAAAAAATGGCCCGCATGAGAATGCGGGCCATTTTTATTTGCGAAGCAGGGAAGCTTTAACCTTCCAGCACCGGCTTGCGCGTACGCAGATACTCGTCGAAATCGGCGCCGACTTCCGGGTGGCGCAGCGCGAATTCCACGGTCGCCTTCAGGTAGCCGAGCTTGCTGCCGCAGTCGAAGCGCGTGCCGTGGTACTTGTACGCGAGCACTTGCTCGTCGGCGAGCAGCGACTGGATCGCGTCGGTGAGCTGCAGCTCGCCGCCCGCACCCGGCTTGATCGACTTCAGGTGCTCGAAAATGCGCGGCTTGAGCACGTAGCGGCCGACCACGCCGAGGTTCGACGGTGCGACTTCGGGCGCCGGCTTCTCGACGATGCCCGAGAGCTTGACGATCGAGTCTTCCCACTCTTTGCCGTCGACGATACCGTACGAGCGCGTTTCCGAGGGCGGGATCTCTTCCACGCCGAGCACCGAGCTATGGTAGTGGTCGAACACCTCGACCATCTGCTGCATGACGGGCGGCGTGCCGTAGAGCAAGTCGTCCGCGAGAATCACGGCGAACGGGTTGTCACCCACGAGCTTTTCCGCGCACAGCACGGCGTGGCCAAGGCCGAGCGCCTCGGGCTGACGCACGTAGAAGCAGTCGACGTTGTTCGGCTTGATGTTGCGAACCAGTTCGAGCAGCTTGGCCTTGCCGCGTGCTTCGAGTTCGGCCTCGATCTCGTACGACTTGTCGAAATGGTCCTCGATCGCGCGCTTGCTGCGCCCGGTCACGAAGATCATTTCCGTGATGCCCGCAGCCACTGCTTCTTCGACCGCGTATTGAATGAGCGGTTTGTCGACCACGGGCAGCATTTCCTTCGGGCTGGCTTTCGTGGCCGGAAGGAAGCGCGTGCCTAGGCCGGCTACCGGGAATACCGCTTTTGTCACTTTCAGCATGTCTTTAGTCCCTGTCCTGGTGCTCGTGTGACGCCGCGGGTGCGGCGTCACGCGTTACAGCCTTTGGCCGATAGGCGCTCAGGCCGGCAACCGCGCGAGTTGCGCGGTCAGTTTGTCCAGCGTTGCCTGGTATTCTGCCAGTCTTTTCTGCTCCTGCTCAACGACTGCCGGCGGTGCTTTTGCTACAAAACTGTCATTTCCTAGCTTGGCTTTGCACTTCGTCACCTCATTGGTGAGTCGGGCGATTTCCTTCGACAGGCGTTCGCGTTCGGCGGCGACATCGATTTCCACCTTCAGCACCAGCTTGTCCGTCCCTACGATAGCAACTGGCGCGCCTGCCGAGGCTGCATCGAGCGCCGCTTCGTCGGCGATGATCTGGACCTCCGAAAGCCTCGCAAGCGCCTGCGCGTAGGGCGCGAACGTCGCGAGGCGTTCGGCGTTGCCCGTGGCGAGCAGCGGCACCTTGGTGGCGGGCGAGAGGCCCATCTCGCCACGCAGGTTGCGGCACGCGTCGATCACGGCCTTCAGGTCGGCGGCCCACTGTTCCGCGGCTTCGTCGATCTTCTTCGCTTCCGCCACCGGGTAGCGCTGCACCATGATCGATGCGGCACCTTCAGCGGCACCTTCCGGATACGCGTCGGTAAGCGGCGCCACTTTTTGCCACAGCGCTTCGGTGATGAACGGAATCACCGGGTGCGCGAGGCGCAACACCGTTTCCAGCACGCGCAGCAGCGTGCGGCGCGTGGCGCGCTGCTGCTCGGGCGTACCCGTCTGGATCTGCACCTTCGCCAGTTCCAGATACCAGTCACAGTATTCGTCCCAGACGAACTTGTATATGGCGTTGGCCACGTTGTCGAAGCGATAGTCGGCGAAGCCCTTCGCGACTTCGGCTTCCACGCGTTGCAGGAGCGAGACGATCCAGCGGTCGGCCTGCGAGAAGTCCGTGTAGCCGCCGGGGCCGCAATCGCCCGGCTGGCATGCGCCCGGCTTGCTGAAACCGCAGTCGTGGCCTTCGCAGTTCATCAGCACGAAGCGCGTGGCGTTCCAGAGCTTGTTGCAGAAGTTGCGATAGCCTTCGCAGCGCGCGAGGTCGAAGTTCACGTTGCGGCCGAGCGTGGCCATGGAAGCCATCGTGAAGCGCAGCGCGTCGGTGCCGAAAGCCGGGATGCCTTCCGGGAATTCCTTGCGCGTCTTCTTTTCGATGGTCGCGGCTTGCTTCGGGTTCATGAGGCCGGTGGTGCGCTTGGCGACCAGCGCTTCGAGGTCGATACCATCGACGATATCGATCGGATCGAGCGTGTTGCCCTTGCTCTTCGACATCTTCTGGCCTTCGGCGTCGCGCACGAGGCCGTGCACGTACACCGTGTCGAACGGCACCTTGCCGGTGAAGTGCGTGGTCATCATGACCATGCGCGCCACCCAGAAGAAGATGATGTCGAAGCCCGTGACCAGCACGGAGGAGGGCAGGAAGGCCTTCAGCTCAGGCGTCTCCTGCGGCCAGCCGAGCGACGAGAACGGTACGAGCGCCGACGAGAACCACGTGTCGAGCACGTCTTCGTCGCGCTTCAATGCGCCCTTGTAGCCCTTGGCATCGGCCTGCGCGCGCGCTTCTTCCTCGTTCTTCGCAACGAAGATTTCGCCGTTCTCGCCGTACCACGCCGGGATCTGGTGGCCCCACCAGAGCTGTCGCGAGATGCACCAGTCCTGGATGTTTTCGAGCCACTGGTAGTAGGTGGTCGTCCAGTTTTCCGGCACGAACTTGATCTGGCCGCTGCGCACTACGTCGAGCGAGGTTTCGGTGATCGACTTGCCGGGGTTGAAGGTGCCCTCGGGCGCGGGCTTCGTCATCGCGACGAACCACTGGTCCGTAAGCATCGGCTCGATCACCACACCCGTGCGGTCGCCGCGCGGCACCATGAGCTTGTGCGGCTGGACCGAGTCGAGCAGACCGAGTGCTTCGAAATCGGCCACGACCTGCTTGCGCGCCTCGAAGCGATCGAGGCCGCGATACTTCTCAGGCGCGTTGTCGTTGATCTTCGCGTCGAGCGTGAGGATCTCGATCATCGGCAGGCCATGGCGCAGGCCCACCTGGTAGTCGTTGAAGTCGTGCGCGGGCGTGACCTTCACGACGCCCGTGCCGAACTCGCGGTCCACGTACTCGTCGGCGATGATGGGGATTTCGCGGTCGGCCAGCGGCAGCTTCACGGTCTTGCCGATCAGGTGCGCGTAGCGCTCGTCTTCCGGGTGGACCATCACGGCCGTGTCGCCGAGCATGGTTTCCGGGCGCGTGGTCGCGACCGTGAGGTGGCCCGAGCCGTCCGTGAGCGGATAGCGCAGGTGCCACAGGTTGCCGTTTTCCTCTTCGCTCACCACCTCGAGGTCCGAAACGGCGGTGCCCAGCACCGGGTCCCAGTTCACGAGGCGCTTGCCGCGGTAGATCAGGCCCTGTTCATAGAGGCGCACGAACACGTCGCGCACGGCGGCCGACATCTTGTCGTCCATCGTGAAGTACTCGCGCGACCAGTCGATCGAGGCGCCCAGACGCCGCACCTGGCCCGTGATGGTCGAGCCCGACTGCTGTTTCCATTCCCACACGCGCTCGATGAACTTTTCACGGCCCAGGTCGTGGCGCGAGATCTTCTGCGCGTCGAGCTGGCGCTCGACCACGATCTGCGTGGCGATACCTGCGTGGTCGGTGCCCGGCACCCACAGTGTGTTCTCGCCGAGCATGCGGTGGTAGCGCGCGAGGCCGTCCATGATCGTCTGGTTGAACGCGTGCCCCATGTGCAGCGTGCCGGTGACGTTGGGCGGCGGCAACTGGATCGAGAAGTTGTTGCGGCCGGGCTCGAAGGTCGCGGCGGCGTAGCCTCGACGCTCCCATTCGGGGCCCCACTGGGCCTCGATTGTCTGGGGCTCGAAGCTTTTCGCTAGCGTGCTGTCGCTCATGGGTGGAATCTGCCGAAAAAAGGATGCGGAAACGTTCGATTATAAGGGGAAGTCCTCTCGGAGCCGACGCGCCAGCCGAGGTGGGGCGCTGCGCGAGGCGTGGCGCTGGTGCTTTGCGCCGCGTCCGGGTCGCCCAAGCCGCTGCGCGTGCGCGCACTTATAATGGCGCTCTGCCATTCAACGGCGCGCCTTTGCCGCGCGCCACGTCCCCGGGGTCTCGCCCTCGGGGGCACGCTCCTTTTCAGCCCATGCCCGAACTGCTCGCGAACCTGAACCCCGAACAACTCGCTGCCGTCACGTTGCCCAACGAACCGGCGCTCATTCTGGCCGGGGCCGGCAGCGGCAAGACGCGCGTCCTGATCACGCGCATTGCGTGGCTGATCCAGCAGGGCATGGCTTCGCCGTCCACCATTCTGGCCGTGACCTTCACGAACAAGGCCGCGCGCGAAATGATGAGCCGCCTTCAGGCGATGATGCCTATCGACACGCGCGGCATGTGGATCGGCACGTTCCACGGCCTGTGCAACCGCATGTTGCGCGCGCATTTCCGCGACGCCGGCCTGCCGCAGACCTTCCAGATTCTCGATACGGCCGACCAGCTTTCGGCCATCAAGCGTCTGATGAAGGGCCTGAACATCGACGACGAGAAGTACCCGCCCAAGAACCTGCAGTATTTCATCAACAACGCGAAGGAGCAGGGCCTGCGTCCGAAAGACGTCGACGTGAGCGACGACTTCAACCGCAAGTTCGTCGAACTCTACGAAGCCTACGACCAGCAGTGCCAGCGCGAGGGCGTGGTCGATTTCGCCGAACTGCTGCTGCGCTGCTACGAACTGCTTGCGTACAACGCGCCGCTGCGCGCGCACTATCAGGGCCGCTTCCGCGACATTCTGGTGGACGAGTTCCAGGACACCAACAAGCTCCAGTACGCGTGGCTCAAGCTGCTCGCGGGGCCGGGCAATGCGATCTTCGCAGTGGGCGACGACGACCAGTCGATCTACGCGTTCCGCGGCGCGAACGTGGGCAACATGCGCGACTTCGAGAACGAGTTCCGCGTGAAGCACATGATCAAGCTGGAGCAGAACTACCGTTCGCACGGCCATATTCTCGATGCGGCCAATTATCTGATCGCGCATAACTCGCGGCGTCTGGGCAAGAACCTGCGCACCGACGCGGGCCACGGCGAGCCGGTGCGCGTGTACGAAGCGGCGACCGACTCGCAGGAAGCGGGCTGGATCGTCGAGGAGATTCGCGCGCTCATCAACCAGGGGCTCGCGCGCCACGAGATCGCCATTCTTTACCGCAGCAACGCGCAGTCGCGCACGATCGAGCACACGCTCGTGAACGCGGGTGTGCCGTACAAGGTGTATGGCGGTCTGCGCTTCTTCGAGCGTCAGGAAGTGAAGCATGCGCTCGCGTATCTGCGTCTCATCGACAATCCGAACGACGACACGGCGTTCGCGCGCGTGGTGAACTTCCCCACGCGCGGCATTGGCGCGCGCTCGATCGAGCAACTGGCGGATGCCGCACGTCTCTACAACTGCTCGATGGCCGCGGCCATTCCCTACGTCACGGGCAAGGCGGGCACGAGCCTCGGCTCGTTCGCCAATCTGGTCGCGAAGATGCGCGCCGAGACCGCGCAGATGAGCCTGCCGGAAACCGTCGAATACACGGTGCGCATGAGCGGTCTCGCCGAGTTCTATCAGACCGAGCGCGAAGGTCAGGATCGTCTGGAGAACTTGCAGGAACTCGTGACCGCGGCTACGGCGTTCGTGAGCGAAGCGGGCTACGGGCTCGATACGCCCGCGCGCTCGATTCCGCTGCGCCCGGGCGCGAGCGCGCTGCCCGAGATCGTCTCGCAGGACGGCGAGATTGAAGTGCTCGACGCACCCACGATCACGGACCCCGCGCAGAACCCCGACGTCATGACGCCGCTCGCGGGCTTCCTCTCGCACGCGTCGCTCGAAGCCGGCGACAACCAGGCACAGGCAGGCCAGGACGCCGTGCAGCTGATGACGGTGCATGCCGCGAAAGGCCTTGAATTCACGTCGGTCTTCATCACCGGCCTCGAAGAGGGCTTGTTCCCGCACGAGAACAGCGCGATGGAAGCGGACGGCCTCGAAGAAGAGCGCCGCCTGATGTATGTGGCGATTACGCGTGCGAAGGAGAGGTTGTATATCTCGTTCGCGCAGAGCCGTTTGCTGCACGGTCAGACGCGTTACAACGTGCGCTCGCGCTTCTTCGACGAGTTGCCGCAGGAATCGCTCAAGTGGCTCACGCCCAAGGTCGAGGCGGGCGCGCGCTGGGGCGGGCGCTCCGACAACGCAGGCTGGGGCCGCGACTGGTTTGCGCGTCCCGGCGGCGGCGAGGGTAGTAGCAACGGCGGCGGCCGTCGCGAGCGCGACGCCTATATCGCCGACAAGAGCCCGGCGCCCGCATTCGCCAACGAGCAGCGCGCGGCCGAAACGGGCTTTCGCGTAGGCCAGGGCGTGTTCCACACGAAGTTTGGCGAAGGCACGATCACGGCGCTCGAAGGCAGCGGCACCGACGCCAAGGCGCAGGTGCGTTTCAAGCGGCACGGCGAGAAGTGGCTTGCGCTGGCAGTGGCGAAGCTGCAGCCGGTGGAGTGAGCGCGCTCAAGCCTGAAAAGCCTCAAACGACCCAGACGGAAACTATTCGAAGATGAACCTCCCGACTCAAGCGAGCGGCACCGCCGCCCGCCCGCTCGGCGTGCTCGCCGCGCTGCCCCAGGAACTCGGCGACCTGATTGCGGCGATGCAGGCCGAATCGGGCGTCGTCACGCGTACGTTTGGCCGGCGGGACTACCACCTCGGCACCGTGCATGGTGCGCCCTGCGTGGTGACGCTCGCGCGCGTCGGCAAGGTGGCCGCCGCCGCCACCGCGAGCGCGCTGATCCATGCGTTCGATGTGGACGCGATCGTCTTTACGGGCGTGGCAGGCGGCGTGGGCCGGGATATCCACGTGGGCGACGTAGTGGTGGGCGAGACGCTCCTGCAGCACGACATGAACGCTGAGCCGCTGTTCCCGCGTCACGAGATTCCGCTGCTTGCGCGCTCGCGCTTCGACGCCGATCGCGCGCTGGCCGATGCGCTGGCCGCCGCGTGCGAGCGTTTCATCGCGGAGGAGGGCGGGGAGCTTGTCGCGCGCTTCAAGGCCGCGTTGCCGCGCTTCGAAACGGCGTTGCCGCAGGTGCACCGCGGGCTCGTGATCAGTGGCGACCAGTTCGTGGCGAGCGCGGCTGCAGTCGACGCGCTGCGCGCGCAGTTGCCCGATGCGCTCGCCGTTGAAATGGAGGGCGCGGCGATCGCCCAGGTCTGCTACGAGTACGACGTGCCTTGCGCGGTGGTCCGCACGATCTCCGATACCGCCGACGAGCACGCGAGCACCTCGTTCTCGAGCTTCCTTGCCGATATCGCGGGCACGTATTCGACAGGCATTCTCAAGCGCTTTCTCGCCGCGTACCGGCCGCTCGCGCGCTGAGCGGGCGCGCGCATCTGCAGTGTTATCCGCCGCTGACCGCCTCGCGAATCGACTGCAGCGCCGAGGCATCCTCGATGGTCGGCAGGTCGCCTGGCTCGCGCCCTTCGGCCAGCGCCGCGATCGCGCGGCGCAGTAGCTTGCCCGAGCGCGTCTTGGGCAGCATCGGCACGAAGTGCACGCGCGCGGGACGGCCGATCGCGCCGAGCTGGCGGTCCACCGTCGCGGCGAGCGACGCAGCGAGCTTTTCCGCGTCGGCGGGACTGGCTGCCGCATTCGCGTCGCGCAGCACGACGAAAGCCAGCGCCGCCTGACCCTTCACCGCGTCGTTGACGCCCACCACGGCCACTTCCGCGACCGCCGCGTGCGACGAGATCGCCTCTTCGATCTCGCGGGTGCCCAGGCGATGGCCCGCCACGTTGATCACGTCGTCGGTGCGGCCGAGGATCGTGACGTAACCGTCGCTGTCCTGCACGCCCCAATCGAACGTCGAATACACCTGCTGGCCGGGCACGCTTTCCCAGTACGTTTTCACGAAGCGCGCGTCGTCGCCCCACACGGTCTGCATGCAGCCGGGCGGCAACGGGTAGCCGAGCGTGATCACGCCTTTCTCGCCTTGCTCGCAGGGCTCGCCCGTATGCTCGTTGCGCAGCACGAGGTCGTAGCCGTAGCAGGGCACGCCCGGCGAGCCGAGCTTTTGCGGCAGCGGATCGACGCCGCGCTGGATCGCCAGCATCGGCCAGCCGGTCTCGGTCTGCCAGTAGTTGTCGACGACGGGCTTGCCGAGCGCGTCGGAGATCCATTGCGCGGTGGGTTCGTCGAGCGGCTCGCCCGCGAGAAAGAGCGTGCGCAGGCTCGACAGATCGGCTGAGTGCAGGAGCGCCGGGTCCTGTTTCTTGAGCACGCGAATGGCCGTGGGCGCGGTAAACATCAGGTTGATGCGGTGCTGCTCGACGAGACGCCACCAGATGCCGCCGTCGGGCCGCACCGGCGTGCCTTCGTACATCACCGTGGTCATGCCCGCGAGCAGCGGCGCATAGATGATGTAGCTATGACCCACCACCCAGCCGATATCCGACGCCGTGAACATGGTGTCGCCGGCACGTCCTTCAAAGATGTATTCCATCGACGCCGCGAGCGCCACCGCGTAGCCGCCTACGTCGCGCTGCACGCCCTTGGGTTTGCCCGTGGTGCCCGAGGTATAGAGGATGTACGAAGGCTCGTTCGATTCGAGCCATTCGCAGGGAATCTGCACGTCGTAGTGCTGCTCGCGCAGCGGCTCGTAGTCCACGAGATAAGGCGCGTTCAGCCGCTCGGGCGCGAGCTGGCGGTCGATCAGCAGCACCTTGGGCGGCGCGAATTCGGCGCGCGCCATCGCTTCGTCCACGAGCGGCGTGTAGTCGATCACCTTGCCGCCGCGTGCGCCGGCGTCGGCGGTCACGAGCAGCACAGGCTTCGCGTCGTCGATGCGCGCGGCGAGGCTCGGCGCGGCGAATCCGCCGAACACCACCGAGTGGATCGCGCCCAGGCGCGCGCAGGCGAGCATGGCGAACACGGCCTCGGGAATCATCGGCAGATAGATCAGCACGCGCTCGCCGCGCCGCACGCCGAGCGAGCGCATCACGGCGGCCATGCGGTTCACTTCGGCGTGCAGGTCGGCGTAGGTGTAGCGGCGCTCGATGCCGGTTTCGGTCGACACGTAGACGAGCGCGTTCTGGTGCGCGCGTGCCGAGAGGTGGCGGTCCACGGCGTTGAAACACAGGTTCGTGCGGCCGCCGCAGAACCAGCGGGCGAACGGCGGGTTCGAGCGGTCGAGCACCTGGTCGAACGGCGTCTCCCAATGGATGCGCTCGGCCTCGCGGCGCCAGAAGTCGTCGGGGATCGCGACCGACTCGCGGTGAAAATCGCGGTAACGCATGACTACCTTCCTCCCGTGCTGATGGTGCAGGCGGCCCGCGCAGTTGACCTGCACAGCGTGCCGGATCTGGCGCAGTTTTTCAGGATAGTGCAGTGCAATGCGTGCGGGCAACGCGGGTTCTCCCGTGGGTTCCCACGCAGATTCCCCCGCGGATTGGCCATTACGGCAGGCCGCATGCGGCGCGCCCGTTCAGCCGCTTATCTCTTGATGTGCGAGGCGCGGCAGCGGGGCGGCGCGCCAGCGGCGCAGCCAGCCCCGCACGGTTTCGACAGTCGCATCGAGTTGGGCGCGGACCGTGCTCGACAAGGACGCGCCGTAACAGTCGCTGCCATGCGGCTGGACCCCGATCAGCACGAGCTCGCGCGGCGAGCGGCCGCTCAACTGCGCGCAGGCGAGCGCGTCGGCGAAACCCATGCCGGGGCGGCTCGAACGGCGCAGCATGTAGAGGCGTTCGGCCGCCGCGTCGCCGGTGAGCACGCGAAGCGCGCCCGGCGCGAGCCCGAAGTCGAGCGCGGTGAGCACGATCAAACGCTGCGTGGATTCGACGACGGGCAAGAGCGCGCGGCCGCGCGTGCCGCCTTCCACGAGTTCGACCTGGGCGGGGCATTGCCAGTTTGCCTTCAACTGCTCCAGCGCGAGAACGCCCACGCCGGCATCGCCCCATTGAACGTCGCCGAGGCCGAGCACGACCACGCGTTGCGGCGCGAGGGCGGGGCGCTTTGCTAGCCCGGCGAGAGCGCGGCGCGCGAGGGCGCGTACCGCGCCTTCGGTACGGGTTTTCTGCGGTGTGTCGCCGATTTCGTGAGATCGATGTAGGCGAGGGATCACTTTGATTGTCGGTAGGGAGAGTCGAAGAAATAGGAATAATCCGAGTAATTCGACAAACCTCCGTTGATGTGTATCAATCGCGATTGGCTTTAGCGTGCTAAAGACGATGTTTTGCAATACTCATCGATGCGCTGTCAGATGAATGTGCGGCAGGCGCTAACACTCTGTTGGCGGATAGCAACAAAAAAGGGGAGCGCCAGACTGGCGTTCCCCTTTCGAGTGCGCTTTTGCACAGCCCGGCTGGCGGCACGTGCGCAGCCGGCATGCGCCATCACGTCCCCGGCTTCACGACCACCGTGCAGGTTGTGCCGGCGGCGAGCACCATGTCGTCCGGCACCTTGTCGATGTGGATGCGCACCGGCACGCGCTGCGCGAGGCGCACCCAGTTGAAGGTCGGGTTCACGTCGGCGAGCAGTTCGCGGCTTTGCGGATTGTCGCGGTCGTAAATGCCGCGCGAGATGCTCTCCACGTGACCCTCGAGCGTGCCGCCGCTCATCAGCTTGATGTCGGCCTTGTTGCCCACCTTCACATGCGGCAGCTTGGTTTCCTCGAAGTAGCCGTAGACCCAGAACGAATGGCTGTCCACCACGGCGAGCTTGGCCTGGCCCGAGATCGCGTAGTCGCCCTGGAACACCTGCAGGTTCGTGATGTAGCCGTCCACCGGCGAGACTACCCGCGTGCGTTCGAGGTTGAGCTTGGCGGCGTCGAGCGCGGCGATGGCTTGCTGATACTGCGCCTGTGCCGAGTTCGCCGTGTGCGAGGCGTTTTCGCGGTTTTCCGCCGAAACGACTTCGCTGTCCATGTCGGCGCGGCGGCGCGCGTCGTCCTGGCGCATGGTCAGCTCGGCCTTGCGCGCGGCCACGGCGGCCTCGGCCTGCTCCACGGCGATCTGATAGTGCGATGGGTCGATCTGCATGAGCAGGTCGCCCTTGTGCACGAACTGGTTGTCCTTCACGGGCAGCTCGACCACGGCGCCCGAGACGTCGGGGGCGATGTTCACCACTTCGGCGCGCACGCGGCCGTCGCGGGTCCACGGTTCGTCCATGTAGTGAACCCAGAGCACACGCCCGACCAGAATGGCGACGACGAAGATGATGGCCGTCGCGATAAAGCCAATGAGGTTGCGGATTGTCATGATTCGGTTGATTCGTTCAGCGATGCATTCAGCGACGCATTCAGTGATAAACCGCGAGACCGAGCACGCAGCACACGACCACGAGCAGGCTCACGCGAAAGAGGGAGGGGTGCCACACGACCCGGTAGAGGCCGGTTCTGGCCAGAACGGAATCGAGCACCCAGGTGATCGCCGCGCCCAGGATGAAGAGCAGCACGATCGCCGGGATATAGGCGTCGAGAAACGCGACGTCACGAGGCATGGTTGGCTCCACGATGTTGGCTCGCATTCGCGCCCTCGCTGCCCGCATAGGCCGCGAGCGGCGACTGCGGGTCGATGAGCGCGGTGCGGATGAAATGCAGATGGCTCTGGATGCGCTGCAACTGGTGGCGCTCTTCGCGAGGCGGCGTGTCGCCACGTTCGGCTGCGCTCGCCGCGTCGGGCTTCCACATGCCTTGCAGCACGGTCTGGCTTGCGTCGATGGCGCGTGCGGTTGCTGCGAGCGCGTCGCGGTAGCGCGCTTCGCTCGGGCGATCGAAGAGCGCGCTCACGGCCTTGAGCGTCGCGTCGATCGTCACGCGCCACGCCGTTGCCTGCGCGTACTGCGGATGCGCGGGCAGCGCGGCCAGTTCGTGGCGCAGATCGAGCGCGGCGTTGCCCACTTCGAGCGTCGAGAAGAGCCAGCGCATCGTGTCGCGGCGCTGCGCATCGTCGTTGCCGGCGATTGCCGAGAGCTGGAACATGAGGTCCCGCGCGCCGCTCTCGAAGCGGTTGCGCAGTCCCTTCAGGCGCGCACGGCAAGCCTGCACGGCGCCGCCGCGCAGGTCGGTCAGCAGCCGTCGGCGCAGCCACGGCGTGGAGGGCGGCAAGAGCACGGCGAACGCGAGCGCCGAGACCGCCATCGACGCGATGAGCGCGAGCGCATCGTTCATATAGCTGCTCGGGTTGTACTGCACGACGTTGTCCGGTCCCGCGAGAAAGCACAGGAAGATGCAGTAGCCCACGCCGCAGCCCGCGTACTTCGGGCGCGTCGTGAGGAACACGCCCAGCGCGAGCGCGGGCGCAAGCGCGACGCACAGCATGACGAAACCGTCGATATGCGGAAACACGCCGAACGTGAGCACCATGCCGACGAGCGATGCGAGCACGGTGCCGAGCGCCATTTGCGTCGCCATGCGCGAAGGCTGCGGCGAGGACGATGCGAGCGCGCAGGTCGCTGCGGCATTCAGCACGAGGTTCGTGCCGCTCGGCCACGCGGTGGCGATCCAGAACGCGCCGAGCAGCGTCATCACGATGGCGGCGCGCAGGCCCGCGACGCCCGCCGCGATCAGGTTCGTCTTCGGCACGTAGCGCGCAATCCATTTTTCGCGCGAATGCGTATCGACGGCGAGCGAGGCATAGGTGGCCGTGTACTCGGTCATCTCGTGCACGAAGCGGTAGAGCAGTTCCGTGGCGGTGTCGAAGTCGAGCAGGCGTGCATTGCCTTGCGCTTCGAGTTCGGCGCGCGTGGCGCGCACGCGCCTGGGCAGCGCCGAGCGGTAGTCGTCGAGCTGCTTCGAGACATGCGTCGCATCGGCGGCCGTGAGCACCGGCTCGCCCGCTTTCGCGAACAGCGGCGCGATCTCGCGGAAGTACGGTTCGAGCGCATCGACGGTGGCTGATGAGCCATCCGCGCGCAGACGGTTCATCAGCTGATGCAGCGCATGAAAGCGCGTGGAGACCGTCATGAACTCGGTGTTCAGGCGCGCAAGGCGCCCCGAGCGCATGCGCGCGTCGGGCGATTCGAACACGGCCATGCTGCGGTTCGCCTCGAGGCCCACGACGTCGGCGACGAAGCGTGCGTTGCTCGCTTCGATGTGCGAACGGTCGATACGGCCGGCCAGCGCCGCCGAAACGTATTCGACGAACGACGAGAAACGGCGCCGCACGCTCGAGCGCAGCAGCTCGCCCGTAAACTGCGGAAACACCACGGCGCTGACGAAGCCCGAACACAGAATGCCGATCGAGATTTCGCCCACGCGCGTCATGGCCGACATGAACGCGCCGTCGGGATGCTGCGAAGCCGGAATGCCGATGAGCGCCGCCGTATAGCCCGCGAGCACGAATCCATACGAGCGGAAGTTGCGGTTGCGCGCGGCGCCCGCAGTGCACAGGCCAACCCACAGCGCCGTCGAGACGATGAAGAGTTCCGGCTGCTGCGCGAAGAGGCCGATCAGCGCGAGCATCACGACGAGGCCGACGAGCGTGCCGCAGATCCGGTAGAAACTCTTCGCGAACACGGGGCCGCTTTGCGGCTGCATCACGATGAACACGGTGGTCATGGCCGTGCGGGGCTGCGGCAGATCGAGCTTCATGGCGACGCCGAGCGCGAGCAGCGCGGCGGCAATCGCCTTGAGTAGATAGATCCAGACGAGGCCGTCGGTGCGCGCCCAGTCGGCGAGCGCGGCGTAAAGGCTTTGGCCGCCCGGCTGCGAGGGTGAGGAGGTGGACGCTTGCATCGTCGGCTGCCTCAGTGCGCCGCGCCGGTTGCGCTGGCGTTGCCCGATGCGCTGGCATCGGCGGCGTCAGGTCCGGACGAAGCATGTGAGCCGTGTGGCGCGAGGAATGCTGCGGGCATCAGCGGCACTGCGCGCGTTTTCTTGCCGTGCGCGGGCAGTTGCTCGGCTTCGGTCGGCCCCTTTGCTGCATCGTCGCTCGATGCGTCGATCATGCCGCCGCCCAATGCCGCGACGAGCGTGGCGTGTGCGGCGAGGCGCTCGGCCTGGATGTGCGCGACGCCTTCCTGCGCGCGCAGCAACTGCGTTTGCGCGATCAGCACGTTCACATAGTCGGTCAGACCGCGGCGGAAGCCTTCCTGCGCGAGATCGTAATTGCGTTGCGCAGCCGCGACCGAGCGGTGCGCGTCGTCTTCCTGCGTCGCGAGCGAGCGCATGCGCACGACCTGATCGGCGATTTCCTTGAGCGCGGTGACGATCGTCTGGTTGTACTGATCGACGGCGATGTCGTACGCGGCAGACTGGGCGCCGAGCTGCGCGCGCAGGCGTCCGCCGTCGAAGATCGGCAGCGAGAACGCGGGGCCGGCCGCATAGCTGCCGCTCATCGACTTGAGGAACTGGAACAGCGGACCGGCCGCCGCGTAGCCGCCCATCGAAACGAGCAGGTTCACGTTCGGATAGAAGTCGGCCTTCGCGACATCGATGCCGCGCGCCTGCGCGGCCACGAGCCAGCGCGCCGCGACCACGTCGGGGCGGTAGCCGATCAGCTGGGCGGGCAGCGCCGAGGGCAGGCCCGCCGGTGCGGCGAGCGCAAGGGCGGGGCGCTGGATCGATTCCCCGGCGCCTGGACCCTTGCCCGCGAGCGCCGCGAGCTGGTTCTTGCCGAGCGCGATGGATTCTTCGAGCGCGTCGATCTGGCGCTCGTACTCGGGCAGCGGCGTTTGCGCCTGGCTCACTTCGAGCTGGGTGCCGATGCCGCCCGCCAGGCGCTTTTGCGCGAGCGCGAGAATGCGCTGCTGCTGACCGAGCGTTTGCTTCGCAATGTCGAGCAGCGCGTAGTTCATCGACATCTCGATGTAGGTGCGCGTGACATTGACTTCGAGCTCGAGCTGCGCCGCGCGCGCGTCGGCGGCGGTGGCGTGCGCCACGTCGAGCGCGCGCTCGGCGTTGTTCTTGTCCTGGCCCCAGAGGTCGAGGTGATACGAGAGGCCGAGCGTGGCCGTGTTGTTCCACGTGTTCGTGCCCGCGAGCGAACCCGGTCCGTAGTAGATGTTGTCGGACCATTGCTGGCGCTGGATGGACATGCTGCCGTTGATTTGCGGCAGGAGCCCGGCCTGGGCCACGCCCACCATCGAGCGCGCTTCGCGCACGCGCGCCTGGGCGGCGGCAAGCGAGGGGTTGCCGGCCACGGAGGCTTCGATCCAGGCGTTCAGTTGAGGGTCGTTATAGCCGCGCCACCAGTCGCTGGCGGGCCAGCCGGCGTCGGTATTGGCCGCGCGGATCGCCGATCCGGCGTCGAGTTGCGCGGCTTCGGCCTGCTTCGCTTGCGGTGCGATGCCCCCGGTACTGGCGCAGCCCGCGATTATCAACGAGAACGTAAGAACCGTGAGTGCGGCTAGTCCTTTCGGTACCGGAGACTGCACGATTTACTCCTTATCTTGACTATGAATCACTGTGCGCCATTATATTTTTTGCGCGATTGATGAATAACCGGTAAGGATGCAAGGCATTTTTACGAAACGTGAGACAATCGATCTTACGAAATATGAAACAATTCGTGTGTCAGATAGAGGATTGGTATGGATACGCTTCAAAACATGCGTGTATTCGTCCGGGTGGTGGAAGCGGGCAGCTTCACGGGCGCGGCGCAGTACCTGAACACGACCACGGCTTACGCGTCGCGCGCGGTCTCCGATCTGGAGGCGCACCTGCGCACGCGTCTTTTGAATCGCACGACGCGCCGCATCGCGCTCACCGAGGCGGGCGAGCGCTACCTGCAGCGCTGCGAGCAGATCCTGGCTTACGTCGATCAGGCGGAAGCGGAAGCCGGCGACGCGCATGCGCGCCCCTCGGGCAAGCTCAAGGTCCACGCGATGACGAGCTTCGGCCAGCACTATGTGGTGCCGGCGGTGGGGCAGTATCAGCAGCGCTATCCCGACGTGCACGTGGAGCTCACGCTCGCGCAGCGCATGCCGGACCTGCTCGACGAGGGTTATGACGTGGCCCTCGTGGTCGCGACCGATCTGCCCGATTCCGGTTTCGTGTCGCAGCGCATCGCGAGCGCGTTCAGCATTGCGTGCGCATCGCCTGCGTATCTGGAGAAGCGCGGCGTGCCGCAGACGCCCGCCGATCTCGCGCACCACACCTGTCTGCAGATGGTGACGCCTGTATTTCCCACCTCGCAGTGGCAGTTCTCGGGCCCGGAAGGCGAGACGAAAATCGATCTCGGCCCGGCGACGTTCCAGGTGAACGTGGCCGAGGCGATGGCGGTGGCCGTGCGCGAAGGCATGGGCGTGGGCCTGCTACCGATCTATTCGGCGATCAGCGGTCTGCGCAGCGGCGAATTGCAGTGGATCCTGCCGGAGTACAAGTCGCAGGAGATGAACGTCTTTGCGGTGTACCCGTCGCGCCAGTATCTCGACGCGAAGATCCGCACATGGGTGGAACTGCTGCGCGAGAACTTGCCATCGACGCTTGCGCGCGATCAGAACGAGCTGCGCAAGTTCGCGCGCACCTGAGCCTGTAACACTTGCGCCCAATCAATAGGCGCAAGTGGGCTGTGACAGCCTGTTACAGCTTGCGCAGATGGCAACACTTCCTTACGCCCGGTGGCGCGGCGGCTTGGTAAGGTAGCGGGACTGTTTCACGCAACCTACTTCTTGCCAGCACCAAGGACTTACATGGATACGCATCTGATGATCGGCATCGCCGTGATGATGGGCCTGATCGGCATCGCGGCATCGCGCGATCTGCTGCGCATGCGCCGCGCGCAGCTCCAGCCCGTGACGCTGCGCGTTCGCCGCGACGACGCGCGCATGCACTAAACAGCGGGCGTCTTTGCCCCGCTAGATCTCCACCACCTTGTCCCATGCAAAGGCCGGATTCTCCGGCTGCCCCGTGCGGCGGTCGCGATAGCCGCGCGGATTGCACACCACGCGCGTGCCGTTGACCGTGTAGTCGAAGCACGTATGCGTGTGGCCATGTATCCATAGCGCGACAGGCGCGCGCACCAGCACGTCCAGATCGTTTACGAATCCCGCCGACGCCAGGTCTTCCGCGTAGCGCGGCGCGAGACTCTGCTTGTGCGGCGCGTGGTGCGTGACGACGATCGTCCCGCCCGCGAAGGGCTTCGCCAGTTCCGCCTCAAGCCACGCTCGCGAACGCACATGGAGCGCGAGCGAGTCCGCCGGCGTGAAGTCGCGCGCAAGCGCTTGCGGGCTGTCTGGCCACGACACCTGAATCAATCCGCGAAAGTCGAGCATCACGCGCATGGCGGCCGCAACGGCGGCTTCGCGTGCGGCATCGTCGGCGCCAAAAAGTGCGAAGTCCGCCCACAGCGTCGTGCCGAGCACGCGAAAGCGGCCTGCCGGATCGACGTACACGTCGTCGTTGAGAAAGTGCACGTTGTCGAGCGTGGAGGCGGCGTCGCGCATCGCCGTTTCCAGCGCGCCGAGATCGCCGTCGTAGTACTCGTGATTGCCGGGCACGTACACCACCGGCACCTGCGGATCGAACGTTTCCGCCGCCCAGCGCAGACCAAGCCCGTGATTGTGGATATCGCCCGCAAGCACGACGAGATCGGCCTGCGCATGCGGGATCGTGTCGGGCTCGTCGTTTTCCAGATGAAGGTCGGACAGCACGCGAATCTTTAGCACAATGTCGGCTCCTTGCGTCCTGCGCGTTTAGCGCAGCACTTTCCCCGGATTCATCAGATTCAGCGGATCGAGCGCGGTCTTGATCGCACGCATCAGCGCGAGTTCGACCTCGCTCTTGTAGTGCATGTTCTCGTCGATCTTCAATTGCCCGAGGCCGTGTTCCGCACTGATCGTGCCGCGATGGCGATCCACGCTGTCGTAGACGATGCGGTTCAGCGTCTTCTCGTTTTCGGCCAGGAAGCTTTTGGGGTCGCCGCCTTCGGGCGCCTGCACGTTGTAGTGCAGATTGCCGTCGCCGAGATGGCCGAAGGTGACCATGCGCGCGCCGGGCACCGCGCGGGCGATCTGCGCATCGGTTTCCTCGATGAAATGGCCGATGCGCGAAATCGGCACGCCGATATCGTGCTTGATGTTCAACCCTTCCTGCGCCTGTGCGAGCGGAATGTGCTCGCGGATGTTCCAGAACGCCTGCGACTGAGCGAGGCTTTCTGCGACCACGGCATCTTCCACGAGACCTTGTTCGAGCGCATCTTCCATGAGCCGCTCGAAGAGCGCGCGCGCGTGTTCTTCGCTTTCGTTATCCGACAGTTCGAGCAGCACGACCTGTGCGTGATGTTCCGCGAACGGATAGCGCATTTGCGGGAAATGACGGTTCACGAGTTCCATGCAGAAGTCCGACATCAGTTCGAAGCCTGTGAGCAGCGGCCCGGCATAGCGCTGCGCGAGCGCGAGGAAGTCGAGCGCCGCATGCGCCGAGCCGAGCGCGGCGAGCGCGGTGACGCGCGCAGCGGGCAGCGGATGCAGCTTCATCACGGCGGCGGTGATGATGCCGAGCGTGCCCTCAGCGCCAATGAACAGGTCTCGCAGATCGTAGCCGGTGTTGTCCTTGCGCAGCCCGCGCAAGCCGTCCCAGATCTCGCCTTGCGGCGTGACGACTTCGAGGCCGAGGCACAGCTCGCGCGTGTTGCCGTAGCGCAGCACGCCGGTGCCGCCCGCGTTGGTCGAGAGATTGCCGCCGATCGTGCAGCTGCCTTCGGCCGCGAGCGAAAGCGGGAAGAGGCGGCCCGCATCCCTGGCGCGCGCCTGGACTTCGGCGAGGATCACGCCGGCCTCGACGGTGATCGTGTTGTTGTGCGGATCGATTTCGCGCACGCGGTTCAGGCGGCGCAGGCTCAGCACGGCCTCGTTGCCGCTCGCGTCCGGCGTCGCGCCGCCCGCGAGGCCCGTGTTGCCGCCTTGCGGCACGAGCGCCACACGATGCTCGTGCGCGAGCTTCACGACCGCGGCGACTTCCCGCGTATTGGCCGGGCAGAGCACGGCGATGGCCGTGCCCTGGTAGCGGCGGCGCCAGTCGGTGAGGTAGGGCGCGGTGTCGTGGGCGTCGGTCAGCACGTATTGCGCGCCGATGGCGGCGGCGCAGGCGTCGAGAAAGGCTTGGCTGGCGGTCGGGGTGGAGTCGGTCATGGTGTCTCGGAGTTTCGCGTCTGCGCGGGGCTGGCGCGCGGCGCGACTATCGTGGGGGCGCAAGGCTCAAGCGGTTAGTGTGACACGGCGATAGCGTTCATGCAGCGCTCGCGGGCAGCGCGGGCGGCGCGCACCGAGCGATGCGCGCGGGTAGGGAGTCGCTCAGGCCGACTCGCGCTTTGCAAGCTTTGCGGCACGTTTCGCGGCACGTTTGAACGGCGCGACATACGCAAGCGCACACACGAAGAAGCCGAGCGAAAGCGCAACTTCCACCCAGCCAAGCCGGTTGCCCGGCGCGGGGTCGGTCATGCCGCGCATGATGCCTTCCGCGAAGTAGAGCAGCACCAGCATCGCCGCCCATTGCAGCGTGTAAAGCCTGCGTCGCAGGACGCCTGGTAGCGCGATGGCGAGCGGCACCGCCTTGAGCACGAGCGCGCTGCCGCCGGGGCGCAGCGGCGCGAGCCGCCATTCCCACGCGATGCACAGCAGCGTTAGCGCGGCGAGCATCGCAAAGGCGCCGAGCGCGGCGCCGCGACGCTGGGCGATGGGTTCAGTGACGCCGTCGACGCTGGCGTTCACAGCCGCTGGCCTTGTTCCGTGTTGGCGAGCGCGAGCGCCGCGCGCGCAAGCCGCACGCCCAGCGCACTCGCGAGCGTCTTTTCGTCGGCGCTCAAGCCGTGGCCGCGCGCGTCCTGGCGCGCGTGATGCGAGGCGCCGTAGGGCGTGCCGCCGCCCTGCGTGGTCGTGAGCGCGCTTTCCGTATAGGGGATGCCCACGAGCAGCATGCCGTGGTGGAGCAGCGGCAGCATCATCGAGAGCAGCGTGCTTTCCTGGCCGCCGTGCAGGCTGCCCGTCGACGTGAACACGCAAGCGGGCTTGCCCGCGAGCGCGCCCGAAAGCCATTGCGGCGTCGTGCCGTCGAGGAAGTACTTGAGCGGTGCGGCCATGTTGCCGAAGCGGGTGGGCGAGCCGAGCGCGAGACCTGCGCATTCTTCGAGATCGCGCAACTCGACGTAGGGCGGGCCGTCGGAGGGAATATCGGGCGCGGTGGCCTCGCAGACCGCCGAGACGGGCGGCACCGTGCGCACACGCGCTTCAGCGCCGGGAACACTGTCGACACCCTGGGCGATGGCGCGCGCGAGCTCGCGGGTTGCACCATGTCGACTGTAATAGAGCACAAGAATCGGTTTCATCGGGCCTCGTCGGTGGACGGGATATTATAGGGGTTGGGTTTGCCGCCGCAGCGGCGCGCCAGCGAGCGAGGCGCGTGTCACGTGCAAATCATGGGCAAATGGGTAAACTGCGTGCGCGCGAAAAATGCCGCCAACTTGCGGCGGGAAGAAAGCGCAGCAATCAACGTGTTCACGGTGGCGAGGAAAGCGGGCCAATGGATGTGCTGTCGAGGGTGAAGATCGATCTGGACATCGTGAAGCGGCTCGCGCGCTTCGCGGCGCGGCGCAGCCGCGAAGATCGCATTCCACAGGTTGCGGGCAGCCTCACGTTCACCACGCTGCTCTCGCTCGTGCCGCTCGCCACGGTCGCGTTCGCGCTCTTCACCGCATTCCCGATCTTCGCTTCGTTCCAGAACTCGCTACAGGCCTTTCTCGCCGACCACCTCATGCCGGCGCAGATCAACAGCCAGATCTTCAAGTACCTCAACCAGTTCGCCTCGAAGGCCAAGGGGCTGACGACGATGGGCATGATCGTGCTCTTCGTCACCTCGGTCATGACCATGATGACCGTGGAGTCGGCCTTCAACCTGATCTGGCGCGTGCGCAAGGCGCGGCCTTTCGCGCAGCGTGTGCTCGTCTATTGGGCCATTCTCACGCTCGGCCCGATCCTGATCGGCGTGAGCCTGTCGATCTCCTCGTATGTGTTCACGCGTTCGGCCGTGATCGCGACCGAGCAGCACGTTTCGGGCATCCTCGACTGGATGCTCTTCGGCGCTTCGCTGCCGCTTACGGCGCTCGCTTTCACGATGCTCTACGTGTATCTGCCGAACTGCCGCGTGCAGTGGCGCGACGCGCTGGTGGGCGGCATCGCCGCAGCGATCGCGTTCGAGGCAGCCAAGCGCGGCTTTGGCTACTACGTGCGGCGCATTCCGACCTACACGGCTGTGTACGGCGCATTCGCGGCCGCGCCCATGTTCCTGCTGTGGATGTACCTGAGCTGGTTCATCACGCTCGTGGGCGCGATGATCACCTCGGCGTTGCCCGAAATCCGCACCGGGCGCTTTAACCGGCCGCGCTTTCCGGGCAGCGATCTGCTCGACGCGCTCGAACTGCTCGCGGGTCTTGCCGATGCGCGGGAAGCGGGCGAGCCCGGCCGCACGACCGAGCAACTCGCGCAGCTGCTGCGGCGCGACCTGGCCACGGTCACACGGCTGATCGACGGTCTCGAAGAAGATGAACTCGTGGGGCGTCTCGAACAGGAGGAACGCGCGAAAACGCTGTTCCTGCTGATCGGCAATCCCGGGCGCATTTCGGTGGCGCGCATCTTCGACCGCTTCGCGATCGATCGCAAGGAACTGGCGTATCAGCTCAAGTCGAGCAGTATCGACGCGCACATGCTGCTGGGTGCGCTCGACAACGACAAGCTCGCCATTTCGCTCGCCTCGCTGCTCGCGACGCGGCGTCTGCCGGCGCTGACGGAGGAGCATCCGCCGGTGCTCCCGCATCCGGCGGCGTGACGATGCAGCGCGCCCGTGAGAGGCGCGCCGTCGCATCATCGTTGAATCAGAGTGAAATCTTGCCGCGGCAGATATCCGCGAACATGACCCAGTCGCC
This sequence comes from Paraburkholderia sp. JHI869, assembly GCF_038900775.1. Classification (NCBI taxonomy): domain Bacteria; kingdom Pseudomonadati; phylum Pseudomonadota; class Betaproteobacteria; order Burkholderiales; family Burkholderiaceae; genus Paraburkholderia; species Paraburkholderia sp. JHI869. Next base: position 264,555 of record NZ_JAYMSC010000006.1, on the reverse strand, counting down.
CATCAGGCTGTAGATGGGGTGGCGGAAGGTGGCCGGGCGGTTCTTCTCGAACTTGAAATGGCCGACCCACGCGAAGCCATAACCGCAGACGACGGCAAGCGGCAGCCACAGCCAGTTGCCGGTGGCGATCGCCATGCAGACGAATCCGATCACGCCAAGCGAGCCGATGAAATGCAGCCGGCGATTCACGAGATTGCTGTGCTCGCTGAGGTAGAACGGATAGAACTGCGCGAAGCTCGAAAAATGCTCGGTATGCGTGGTGGGTTGCATCGTCTCCTCCTTTCTGCGCGGACACGCAGGGGATGGTTGATTCAGCCATTCTGCGGCGTTGCGAACGACCGTGCAACCAGGGCTTTTCAGCCGTCAACCAGGCGTCAACCAGGCGTCAAGCAGCCCTTAGCCGTTACCCACGCGCGGTGCTTGCTGCGTTGCAAAAGCATAGAGCGCGTCGAGCGTCGCGTCGGGCTGCTCGGTCATCAGCGCGTGGCCCGCATCGAGCGTGACCGTGTCCACGGGCGTGCCCGCTTTCGCAAACGCGTCGGCGAGGGCGCGCGCCGCGCGCGGGGGCGTCATCGCGTCGCGCTTGCCGACGATCAGGCGCACCGGGCAGCGGACTTTCGCAGCACTGGCGAGGCCTTCCGCGTAGGCATTGCACGCCGCGAAATCGGTATGAAAAAGCTGCGGCTCGCCTCGCGCGGAGACGCGCTCCATGAGGCGCCGGTTCATGCCGCGCAGCCAGAAACCGGGCCCGGGGCTCGACGGCTTGGCGGCCAGCGTCGAGTGCGACCACGCGTTGACGAGCGCGATCGCCTCCGGCTCGCGCTCGCGCGCGGCTTCGAGCAAGGTCGGCGCGACCGTCATCGGGAACGCGGTGGCGAGCAGGGCGATGCGCTGCGCGCGCTCGGGATGGCGAGCTGCGAATTCGAGCGCGATGAGCGAGCCCATGCTGTGGCCGGCGATGAAGGCCTGCGGGGCGTTCAGCGCGTCGAGCAGCGCGGCGAGCCAGTCGGCGAGCGCGCCTATGCTCGTGAGCGCCGGGCCCGCGCTGCGCAGGTGGCCGGGCAGATCGACGGCCAGCGCGTTGAAGCCGTGGTTCGCGAAATAGCGCGATTGCAGCGCCCAGACGCTGTGGTCGTGCTGCGCGCCGTGGACGAACACCGCGAACGGCAGCGCGGGGTCGATGGGGCGCGAGGCCGTGTAGGCATAGACCGGCTTGCCGGCGACATCGACGATCATGACGCCTCCTTGCCTGCCGGCTTGGCCTTCGCAGCTTCCGTTTTTTGCGACGCCTTCAGCGCGCGTTTGAGGTCGTCGACCAGATCGGCGGGGTCTTCGAGTCCGATCGAAAGGCGGATCGTGCCCTCCGCAATGCCGGCGGCGGCGAGCGCTGCGGCGTCCATGCGGAAATGCGTGGTCGAGGCCGGATGGATCACGAGCGAGCGCGCGTCGCCGACGTTGGCCAGATGCGAGAACAGCGTAAGCGATTCGATGAAGCGCTTGCCCGCCGCACGTCCACCGCGCAGGTTGAAGCTGAACACGGCGCCCGCGCCGCGCGGCAACAGACGTTTGGCAAGTGCGTAATCGGGATGGCTTGGCAGCTCGGGCCACGCGACCGATTCGACCGCCTCGTGCGCGGCGAGGAACTCGACGATGCACCGCGTGTTCGACACGTGCCGCTCCATGCGCAGCGGCAGCGTTTCGATGCCCTGCAGCAACTGCCACGCGGCCTGCGGATGCAGGCACGCGCCAAAGTCACGCAGGCCCTCGCGGCGCGCGCGCAAGAGGAAGGGCGCGACCGTGCTCTCCTCGCTGAACACCATGTCGTGAAAGCCTGCATAGGGCTCGGTGAGCTCGGGAAAGCGGCCCGACGCTTCGAAGTCGAAGGTGCCGCCGTCCACCAGCACGCCGCCGATCGTCGTGCCATGGCCGCCGAGGAACTTGGTGGCCGAGTGATAGACGAGATCCGCGCCGTGCTCGAAAGGGCGCAGCAGGAAGGGCGTAGTGAACGTCGAGTCGACGAGGAGCGGCACACCGTGTGCATGCGCAATCTGCGAAACGGCTTCGATGTCGAGCACGTCGAGGCCCGGATTGCCGAGCGTCTCGCCGAACAGCAGGCGCGTGTTGGGCCGCAGCGCGGCGCGCCAGGCGTCGAGGTCGCCGGGCTTCACGAAGGTCGTTTCGATGCCGAAGCGCTTGAGCGTGTAGTGCAGCAAGTTGTGCGAGCCGCCATAAAGCGCCGCCGAAGCGACGATGTGCGAGCCCGCGCCCATCAGCGTGGCAATCGCGAGATGCAGCGCCGCCTGGCCGCTCGCCGTGCCGATCGCGCCCGCGCCGCCTTCGAGCGCGGCCACGCGCTCTTCGAACACAGCGACTGTCGGGTTCGAGATGCGCGAGTACACGTGGCCCGCGCGCTCCATGTTGAAGAGCGCGGCGGCGTGGTCGGTGTCGCGAAACGAGAACGAGGTGGTCAGGTAGATCGGCGTTGCGCGGGCGCCTGTGGCAGGGTCGGGCGCCGCGCCGGCATGCAGCGCGAGCGTGTCGAAGCGGGTATCTGGCGTCGAAGACATCGTGGCGGCGCGGCCGGCGCGAACCGGCCTGGTGTCGAGGGTGAGGGGCATCGTAACACCGGCGGCGGGGCGCAGGGGCGCCGGGCCGGGCGTTTTTCGGGCCTGATGAAGGGCGTCCGGTGCGGCCAGATTTGTGCCGAAAATCCCCGCGCCAAGGCTTTCGGCAGACATTTCGGGACGCCGTGGAGCGCCCGCCGCGCGGCTTTCCTTTTAACAATCTTTCCGCTAGGATCGAATCAGGTAGGCATCTTTTCAGCATTTCCCCCATTACTAGCGGCATTCCTGGAGACACATCATGCGTGTCAGCGACATCCTCAAGGTGAAGGGCAACACCCTCTACACCGTCACGCCCGACACTGCGCTGAACGAGGCAGTCAACACCATGGCCGAGCACGACATCGGTTCGCTCGTCGTCATGGAGTACGGCGATCTGGTCGGCATGCTCACGTTCCGCGAGATCATCCTCACGCTGCGCGCCAATGGCGGCGCCGTCGGCACCACGACGATCCGCAAGGTCATGGACGATCATCCCATCACCTGCACGCCGGAAACCGAAGTCGACGAAGTGCGCCGCATGATGCTCGAACATCACGTGCGCTATCTGCCGGTCATGGAAAGCCGCTCGCTCATGGGCGTGATTTCGTTCTACGACGTGGCGAAAGCCGTGGTGGAAGCGCAGGGCTTCGAGAACAAGTTGCTGAAGGCCTATATTCGCGACTGGCCGGAAGAGGAGCGGCAGCCGGCGCGCTGAGCGTAGCCCGTCTAACGCCAGGTTGGTCAGCATGAAAAAGCGCGCGTCAGGCGCGCTTTTTCGCGTCTGGGCCCTTTGAATTCCGTCAGTACGATTCCTATTCGATGAACGATAGACCGATGCCCGCGGCGCAGCGCGACAAGCGCAAAGTGCACCATGAAGATGACCACGCTTCGCAATTCGCGCTGCTGCGCCAGCGACGTTTCGCCCCGTTTTTCTGGACGCAGTTTCTCGGGGCGATGAACGACAACGTCTTCAAGATCGGCTTCACCTCGCTCGTCACGTATCAGGCCGCGCGGTTTTCGGGCGTCGATCCGAAGACGGTCGCGTTCCTCATTTCGGCCATTTTCATCTTGCCGTTCGTGCTGTTTTCCGCGACTTCGGGCCAGGTCGCCGACAAGTACGACAAGGCAATGCTCACACGCTGGGTCAAGACTTTCGAAATCGCGGTCATGCTGATCGGCGCGGCGGGCTTCTGGATGCACAGCGCACCGCTGCTGTATGTGTGCACCTTCCTGATGGGCGTGCATTCCACCGTGTTCGGGCCGGTCAAATATGCGTACCTGCCGCAGCGGCTCGCGCCTGAAGAACTGGTTGGCGGCAACGGGCTCGTCGAGATGGGCACGTTCGTCGCGATTCTGCTTGGCACGATCGTCGGGGGCGTGGCGGCGGGTATTGGAGCGATGGATGCCTCGACCGCAGTTCAAGGTCCGCCGCTCGGCGCATGGTGGCTCGGCGGCATGTGTATCGTCATCGCGCTCGTGGGGCGCGTGGCTTCGGCTTTCGTGCCGCCGTGCGAGCCGTCACAGCCGGACCTGCGCATCAACTGGAATCCGGTCTCCGAAACCTGGCGCAATCTGCGCCTCGCGCACGGCAATCGCACCGTGTTCCTGAGCCTGCTCGGCATTTCGTGGCTCTGGTTCGTCGGCGCGACGTTTCTCGCCTCGTTCTTCAATTTCGCCAAGGACGTGATGTCGGCCGATCCCGACGTCGTGACGGTGCTACTCGCCATGTTTTCGCTGGGCATCGGCTCGGGGTCGCTGCTGTGCGAGCGGCTCTCGCGGCGGCGCATCGAGGTGGGCCTCGTGCCGCTCGGCTCCATCGGCATGAGCGTGTTCGGCATCGATCTCTTCTTTGCGAGTCACGCGTTGCCGGCCGCCCCCCATCTGCTATCGGTGGGCGAATTCCTGCGCACCGCTGCACACTGGCGCGTGCTCGCCGACCTGTTTCTGCTCGCCATGTTCGGCGGTTTCTACAGCGTGCCGCTCTACGCGCTGATCCAGAGCCGCAGCGCGCCCAGTCACCGCGCGCGCATCATCGCCGCGAACAACATCCTCAATTCGCTCTTCATGATCGTCTCGGCGCTCATGGCGATGGCGCTCACGTCGGCGGGCGTCGGCATTCCCGGCATCTTTCTCACCACGGCGCTGCTCAATATCGTCGTGGCGGCCTATATCTACACGCTCGTGCCCGAGTTCCTGCTGCGTTTCGTGGCGTGGGTGCTCGTGCATACGGTCTACCGCGTGCGGCTCGTGCACACCGAACGCATACCGCCAGAGGGCGCGGCAGTGCTCGTCTGCAATCACGTGAGCTATGTCGATGCGATCGTCATCATGGCCGAGAGCCCGCGGCCGATCCGCTTCGTGATGGATCAGCAGATTTTCCGCTCGCCGTTCCTCGGCTGGGTGTTCCGCCACGCCAAGGCCATTCCGATTGCGCCCGCGCACGAGGACCCGGCTGCGCTCGTCGCTGCCTATGACGCGTGCGCGGCCGCGCTGGCCGAGGGCGATCTCGTCTGCATCTTTCCCGAGGGCAAGCTCACGCGCACGGGCGACATGAACCCGTTTCGCCACGGCGTGAGCGAAATCCTGAAACGATCCCCGGTTCCCGTCGTGCCGATGGCGTTGCGCGGGTTGTGGGGCAGCGCGTTCTCGCGCTTTGAGGGGTCTGGCCAGGAGCGGCCGCTGCGGCGCGGGCTGACCAGCCGTTTGACGCTGGCGGTGGGCGAGCCGATCGCGGCAGCGGACGCCACGCTCGAACGCTTGCAGGCGACGGTGGCCGAACTGCGCGGCGCGCGGCGCTGACGGCGGGCCTTGCGGGCAGGGCGGACGCGCCGCCCAAACCGGCGTCGCTCCGCCGTTCACCCGACCGCCCGGTCGGGCGTCGACGCGCGCGGGCTGGCATAATATTGGATTCCCCCGATTCACTTTGGATGACCGCCATGTCCGGCAACACGCTCGGTACGCTTTTCACCGTCACCACCTTCGGCGAATCCCACGGTCCGGCCATTGGCTGCGTCATCGACGGCTGCCCGCCCGGCATGGCGCTCACCGAAGCCGACATCCAGATCGACCTGGACCGCCGCCGCCCCGGCACGTCGCGTCACGTGACACAGCGCCAGGAAGAGGACAAGGTCGAGATTCTCTCGGGCGTGTTCGAAGGGCGAACCACGGGTACGCCCATCGCGCTCCTGATCCGCAATACCGATCAGCGCAGCAAGGACTACGGCAACATCGTCGAGACCTTTCGCCCCGGTCACGCCGATTACACCTACTGGCAGAAGTACGGCATTCGCGACTATCGCGGCGGCGGCCGCTCGTCGGCGCGCCTCACGGCGCCCACGGTCGCCGCGGGTGCCGTTGCGAAGAAGTGGCTGCGCGAGCGCTTCGGCGTGGAAGTGCGCGGCTACATGCGTGCGCTCGGCGAGGTCGACGTGCCGTTCGTAAGCTGGGAGCACGTGCACGAGAACCCGTTCTTCGTGCCCAACGCCGACGTCGTGCCGCAGCTCGAGGACTACATGGACGCGCTGCGCAAGGACGGCGACTCGATCGGCGCGCGCGTGAACGTGGTGGCGAGCGGCGTGCCGGTGGGTTGGGGCGAACCGCTATTCGACCGCCTCGACGCCGACATCGCGCATGCCATGATGGGCATCAACGCGGTGAAGGGCGTGGAGATCGGCGCGGGCTTCGCGAGCGTCGCGCAGCGCGGCTCGGTGCACGGCGACGAACTCACGCCCAACGGATTCCACGGCAATCATGCTGGCGGCGTGCTCGGCGGCATATCGACTGGACAGGACATCACCGTCTCGATCGCCATCAAGCCGACCTCGAGCATCCGCACGCCGCGCCGCTCGATCGACAAGGCGGGCGACCCCGCGACGGTCGAGACCTTCGGCCGCCACGACCCGTGTGTGGGCATTCGCGCGACGCCGATCGCCGAAGCCATGCTCGCGCTCGTGCTGATCGATCACGCCCTGCGCCACCGCGCGCAGAATGCCGATGTCGTCGTGACGACGCCGAAGATCGCGGCCAGCGACGAGTGATCTCAATCGGTGCGGCGTGAGCCGCACTCGTTGCGTGGACAACAAAAAAGCCGCTTCAGGTGTGAACCTGAAGCGGCTTTTTTCATTTGCCGAACTTACATGTTCGGATAGTTCGGGCCGCCGCCACCTTCCGGCGTGACCCACACGATGTTCTGCGTCGGGTCCTTGATGTCGCAGGTCTTGCAGTGCACGCAGTTCTGCGCGTTGATCTGCAGACGGTCGCTGCCGTCGTCGTTCTTCATGAACTCGTACACCGCGGCCGGGCAGAAGCGCGCTTCGGGGCCCGCGTAGGTGCGCAGGTTCACGTTCACGGGCACGCTTGCGTCCTTCAACGTGAGGTGCGCGGGCTGATTCTCTTCGTGATTCGTGTTCGAGATGAACACCGAGGAGAGCCGGTCGAACGTGAGCTTGCCGTCAGGCTTCGGATACTCGATCGGCTTGCACTGCGAAGCGGGTTTCAGCATCTCGTGATCTCGATGCTGATGATGCAGCGTCCAGGGCACATTGCCGCCCATGAGCTTCTGCTCGATGCCCACCATCAGCGTGCCCAGGTACAGGCCCTTGCTCATCCACTGCTTGAAGTTGCGCGCCTTGTACAGCTCCGTGTGGAGCCACGACTGCTTGAATGCTTCCGGGTAGGCCGCGAGTTCATCGCTCTGGCGGCCGGCCTGGACCGCTTCGAACGCCGCATCCGCTGCCAGCATGCCGGTCTTGATGGCCGCGTGGCTGCCCTTGATGCGCGAGGCGTTCAGGAAGCCCGCATCGTCGCCCACGAGCGCGCCGCCCGGGAACACGAGCTTCGGCAGCGACATCAGGCCGCCTGCGGTGATCGCGCGTGCGCCATACGACACGCGCTTGCCGCCTTCCAGGTACTTGCGGATTTCCGGGTGCGTCTTGTAGCGCTGGAATTCCTCGAACGGCGAGAGATACGGATTCTGGTACGCAAGCCCGACGACAAAGCCCACCATCACCTGGTTGTTGTCGATGTGGTACAGGAACGAGCCGCCGTAGGTATCCGACTCGAGCGGCCAGCCGGCGGTGTGGATCACGAGGCCCGGCTGATGCTTCGAGGGATCGATTTCCCAGAGTTCCTTGATGCCGATACCGTAGACCTGCGGGTCCGAGTCCTTGCCGAGCTTGAACTTCTCGTTCAGTTGACGGCCCAGATGGCCACGGCAGCCTTCGCAGAACAGCGTGTACTTGGCGTGCAGCTCCATGCCGAGCTGGAAGTTCTCGGTGGGCTCGCCGTCCTTGCCGACACCCATGTTGCCGGTGGCAACGCCCTTGACCGAGCCATCGTCGTTGTAGAGCACTTCGGCAGCCGGAAAGCCGGGGAAGATTTCGACGCCCAGCGCCTCGGCCTGCTGACCCAGCCAGCGCGTGACGTTCGCGAGGCTGATCACATAGTTGCCGTGGTTCTTGAAGTTGTCGGGCAGTGCCCAGTTCGGCACAGACTTAGCCCCCGTTTCGGAAAGAAAAAGGAACTTGTCCTCGGTCACGGGCACGTTCAGCGGTGCGCCTTGCTCTTTCCAGTCCGGAATCAGCTCGTTCAAGGCACGCGGATCCATGACCGCGCCCGAGAGGATATGCGCCCCGATCTCCGAGCCTTTCTCCAGCACGCAGACGCCGATTTCAGCGCCTTTTTCCGCGGCCAGCTGCTTCAGGCGGATCGCGGCGGACAACCCGGCGGGGCCGCCGCCGACGATCACCACGTCGTATTCCATCGACTCGCGTGGGCCGTATTGCTCCAAAAGACTTGCGGGGGTCATCAATGCTCCTCTTGCCATTAGAATGCTTTTTTCGGGTTCGTATTGTCGGGTAACGTTCCCCGTGCCGCAACCCAACAGGCTAACATTAGCACGACCGTTCTATTCTATGGCGCCAGATTTGGCGGGTCGACCCCGCCGCGTTCTGGCGCTTATTTACCTCTGAACAGGAACCGGAAATGGGCCGTTCGATCAATCTGGAAGGCAAGGTCGCGATGATCACGGGGGCCTCCAGCGGGCTCGGCAAGCGCTTCGCCCAGGTGCTCTCGCAGGCGGGCGCCAAAGTCGTGCTGGCAAGCCGCCGCGTGGAGCGCCTGAAAGAGCTGCGCGCTGAAATCGAGGCGAGCGGGGGCGCTGCGCACGTCGTTTCGCTCGATGTGACCGACTACCAGAGCATTCGCTCGGCGGTGGCGCACGCGGAAACCGAGGCGGGGACCATCGACATCCTCGTCAACAACTCGGGCGTCTCCACGACGCAAAAGCTCGCGGACGTCACGCCCGCCGACTTCGAATACGTGTTCGACACCAACACGCGCGGCGCCTTTTTCGTGGCTCAGGAAGTTGCCAAACGCATGATCATGCGCGGCAACGGCGGCGGCTCGAAGCCGGTCTACCGCATTATCAATATCGCTTCCGTGGCGGGCCTGCGCGTGCTGCCGCAAATCGGCCTGTACGCGATCAGCAAGGCCGCCGTCGTCCATATGACGAAGGCGATGGCGCTCGAATGGGGCCGCCACGGGATCAACGTGAACGCGATCTGCCCGGGCTACATCGACACGGAGATCAACCATCACCACTGGTCGACGGAGCAGGGGCAAAAGCTCGTTTCGATGTTGCCGCGCCACCGCGTCGGCAAACCCGAAGATCTGGACGGCCTGCTGCTGCTGCTCGCCGCCGACGAGTCATCGTTCATCAACGGCTCGATCATCACCGCCGACGACGGCTTCGGGCTCACCTGAGTGCAGGCGAGTCCGGCCGCCGGACGGCATTCCGTTTTTCGCAACAACCAGAAGTTGAAGTGCAATGAGTGACTATCACCCCGTATTTGAAATGACCATGCCGATCCGCTGGGGCGACATGGATGCGTTCGGCCATGTGAACAACACGGTCTATTTCCGCTACATGGAGCAGGTGCGGATTTCCTGGTTCGAGCATCTGGGCGTGGCCGCGGAGAGCGGCGACGGTCAGGGGCCCGTGATCGTCAATGCCTCGATGGAATTCCTCAAGCAACTGCATTACCCCGGCGATATCGTTTGCACGATGACGGTCGGCCAGCCAGGGCGCAGCAGCTTCGACACCGGTTTCGAACTGCGCCGCGCCGACGAGCCGGATACGCTCTACGCACGCGGTAACGCGCGCTGTGTGTGGATCGACTACGCGGCAGGCAAATCGGTGCCGATTCCCGACATGCTGCGCGCGACCATCGAGCATGCGGGGCTGGTGAAGTCGGACCGTGTAGGCTGAGTGCGCTTACTGGCCGAGCAGCCGCTGCAGCAGCTCGGTCGCATTGCCCGTGTCGTACTTGCGCATGAGGCGCGCGCGATAGACATCCACGGTGCGCGGGCTGATGTCGAGAATTCGTCCGATCTGCTTGCTGGTCTTTCCGGTCACGAGCTGCGCGGCGATTTCGCGCTCGCGCGGCGTGAGCTCGATCGCGACGCGCCGCGTCGCGCTCAGGTCTTCAAACGTCCAGACGCCCGCCGCGTGCGGCTCGGCGCGGTCGAGCGAGCGCCCCGTGACGTGACACCAGAAGAGTTCGCCGTTAGCGCGTTTCATGATGCGGTCGTCGGCGTAGCTGCCTTGCGCCGTCATGATCGGCGGGATGCGTGCGCCAATGCGCTCGAACTCGTCCGCGGAGGGGTAGAGGACCTGGAACGACTGGCCGATCAGCGCCTCGCGGGCGCAGCCGAAGATGGCGGCGACCTCGTCGTTGCAATCGACGATGGTGCGCTCGCGCGCCAGCACAAGGCCGATGGGCGCGAGATGGAAGGCGGTCTGGTAGTCGAGAGCGGAGCGTTCGACGCTTTGCGTTGGAGCGGCCATGGCGGACGGTGCGGGTATTGCTTTATGTAGTTTTGCGTATTGTGCCGCAACAGGGGGCCAGCGTACGCTTTGCATCCATCGGAGGAGCGGTTTTCAAAGCTCGCGCGGCTCGTTTGGGCCCGTGCGCGCAGCCCAGCCGGGCTGCCGGCTTCACGGCAACGCCACCGGGGCATGACTAGAATTGAGCATCCGGACGCGCTCGACGTCCGCGCGATAAACCGGATTGGCGGATTTCCATTCGAGGAAGGGACACACTGATGAACAAGGTCTATAAAAGCGCGGCTGCCGCGCTCGAGGGCATCGTCAAGGACGGGCAGACATTCGCGGTGGGCGGCTTCGGCCTCTGCGGCATTCCCGAAGCGCTGATTGGCGCACTGCGCGATACGGGCGTGAAAGGCATCACCTGCATCAGCAACAACGCGGGTGTGGACGGCTTTGGCCTCGGCCTCCTGCTGGAGACGCGCCAGATCAAGAAAATGATCTCGTCCTACGTGGGCGAGAACAAGGAATTCGAGCGCCAGTATCTGTCGGGCGAACTCGAACTCGAATTCACGCCGCAAGGCACGCTGGCTGAAAAGCTGCGCGCGGGCGGCGCCGGCATTCCGGCGTTCTTCACGAACACCGGCTTCGGCACGCTGATCGCCGAAGGCAAGGAAACGCGCCAGTTCGGCGACAAGCACTACGTGCTCGAGCATTCCCTCACGGCAGATGTCGCGCTCGTGAAGGCGTGGAAGGCCGACAAGTCGGGCAACCTGGTTTTCCGCCGCACGGCGCGCAACTTCAACCCGATGTGCGCGATGGCGGGCAAGATCACTGTGGTGGAAGTCGAGGAAATCGTCGAGAACGGCGCACTCGATCCGGACGCCATTCATACGCCGGGCATCTTCGTGCAGCGCATCGTGCTCAACGCGCACCCGGAAAAGCGCATCGAACAACGCACCGTGCGCGCCGCCGCCAACTGAGGAAGGAGACCGACCATGGCATGGAATCGTGATGAAATGGCCGCGCGCGCGGCGAAGGAACTGCAGGACGGCTTCTACGTGAACCTCGGTATCGGCCTGCCGACGCTCGTGGCCAATCACGTGCCTGCGGGCATGGAAGTGTGGTTGCAGTCGGAAAACGGCTTGCTCGGCATTGGCCCGTTCCCGACCGAGGACGAAGTGGACGCCGACATGATCAACGCCGGCAAGCAGACCGTGACGACGCTGGCGGGTTCGTCGATTTTCTCGTCGGCAGACTCGTTCGCGATGATTCGCGGCGGCCACATCAACCTGGCGATCCTCGGTGCGATGCAGGTGAGCGAGAAGGGCGACCTGGCCAACTGGATGATCCCCGGCAAGATGATCAAGGGCATGGGCGGCGCGATGGACCTCGTGGCGGGCGTTGGCCGCGTGGTCGTGCTGATGGAGCACGTGGCGAAGGGCGACCAGCACAAGATTCTTGAAGCCTGCACGCTGCCGCTGACGGGCGTGGGCGTGGTCGACCTCATCATCACCGATCTCGGCGTGATGGAAGTGAGCGACGCGGGCCTGAAGGTGACCGAACTCGCCCCGGGCGTGACGGTGGACGAGATCAAGGCGAAGACTGGCGCGCCGCTCGATGTGAGCGCTGTTGGTTGAACGTCGTAGCATCACCATGATTTGCGGCGGGCGAGACTTCGGTCTCGCCCGTTTCGTTTTTGCGGTGCTTGCATTGTTGCGCGTTGGCGGCGCGTTGACACGTCGGCCGAACGGCATAGGCAGGATGGGAGAGGGGCGCATTGCTCGGGGCGTTGTCCTGCGCGGCGGGAGGCCCGGCTGGAAGCGCTTTGGGCTACGGTTTGCGTGCGCCTTTGCCGCCGATGCCGCGCGGCAAAGCCGTTTACAATCGTCCGAAAGCTTTGATGCGCCTTCGAGCGAGGATCCCGCGATGACCGAATCGACCGCCGTGCCGCGCCAGCAATACGTCCAGTGTCTGAGTCCCGCGGGCCTGCACCGCATCGCCTACACCGAGTGGGGCGACCCCGCCAATCCGCGCGTGCTCGTTTGCGTACATGGACTCACGCGCTCGGGGCGCGACTTCGACCGCTTCGCTGCCGCGATGGCCGACGAATACCGTGTCGTGTGCCCGGATGTGGCTGGGCGCGGGCTGTCGTCGTGGCTGCTCGATCCGCGCGGCTACGGCGTCGCGCAATACGTGGCGGACATGGTCACGTTGATCGCGCGTACCGGCGTCGAGAAGGTGGACTGGTTCGGCACCTCGATGGGCGGCCTGATCGGTATGGCGCTCGCGGGGCTGCCGGGCACGCCCATTGGCCGCATGCTGCTCAACGACATCGGGCCGCATATCGAACCCGCGTCGCTTGCACGCATCGGCGAGTACGTGGGGCTTGGCGGGTCTTTCGCCACGCTCCAGGAGGGCATCGACAATGCCGCGCTTCTCGCGGCCTCATTCGGCCCGTTGAGCGCCGAGGAATGGCGCGAGATCAATACGCCGTTGCTTCACGAAGTGGACGGACAGTGGCGCTATCGGTACGACCCGCGCATTGCGGAGCCCTTCAAGTCGACCACGCCGGAGCAGAACGAAGAGGGCGAGAAGTTCTTGTGGCGCTCGGTGGCGGCGTTCGAAGGACCGATGCTCGTCGTGCGCGGAGCGCTTTCGGACCTGCTTTCGCGCGAAACGGTCGCGAAAATGGTCGAGACCGGGCGCAATGTGTCGAGCGTCGAAATCGAGGGCGTAGGGCATGCGCCCGCGTTCCTCTCGGCCGACCAGATCGCAATCGCGCGCCGTTTCTTCGACGGCGAGGCCCTTCGCGCGTCATAATATGAGATTCGCCGGCATATTCCGGCGCGCGTTCATGCGCGCCGGATGGCGCAGGCCCGGAAGTCGACCGTTTTTCACTTCTCAACAGGAATTTTCATGGCAGTCATTCGTCACCACGTTGGCCCGCGCCTCTCGGAAACCGCAATCCACAATGGCACTGTCTACCTGGCAGGCCAGATCGCCGAGGACACGAAGCAGGACATCGCCGGCCAGATGCGCGAAGTGCTCGGCCACATCGACCGCCTGCTGGGCGAGGCGAACAGCGACAAGTCGCTGCTCCTCTCGGTGCAGATCTATATCGCCGACATGAAGGACTTCCCCGGCATGAACGCCGAGTGGGACAAGTGGGTCGCGCAAGGCGCAACGCCGCCGCGCGCAACGGTCGAAGCGAAGCTCGCGAATCCGGAATGCCTCGTCGAGATTGTCGTGGTGGCTGCGCAGCGCGATTGAGCGCGAGTCGTTCAGTCAGCGTAGTTACCTCGAGTTTTTTTGATCCTTTCCGTTGTCGCCCGTCCGGCATGCCGGCGGGCATCGCCTCATGAGTAGCGACACCGTTCCTCCCGCCCCCGCGATTTCCGCCGATACCGGCGCGTTGCCGTCGCTCGACGACGCGCTTGCGTTCGTGCGCGAGCACGCCGGTGACGCTCGTCTTTCCACGGGCGAACCGCTTATCGAGCATGCACAGGGCACGGCGTCCATCATGAGCCGGCTCAACGTCGATCCGCCTGCGGTGCTTGCCGCGGCGCTCTTCAATCTCGCGCCGCACCTCGACGATCCGGAAGCCACGCTCGAAGCGCGCTTCGGCGCGGAGGTCGCGAAGCTCGTGTTCGACGTGCGCAAGCTGTTGCGGCTCGGCACGGTGAGTCTGCGCGCGGCGCAGCAGGCCATGCCCGAAACGGGCCGCGAAGGGCGCGATGCCCAGGCGGCGCGGCGCGCGCAGGTCGAGTCGTTGCGCAAGATGCTGCTCGCGTTCGCACAGGACATTCGCGTCGTGCTGATCCGGCTCGCGTCGCGCCTGCAGTCGTTGCGCTTTTACGCGGCGGCGAAGATCACGCCGGCGCCCGGGATCGCGCACGAAACGCTCGAGATCTACGCGCCGCTCGCCAACCGGCTTGGCATCTGGCAACTGAAGTGGGAACTCGAGGACCTCGCGTTCCGCTTCCAGGAGCCCGACACCTACAAGCGCATCGCGAAGCTGCTCGACGAAAAACGCGTGGAGCGCGAGAGCTACGTGTCCGAGGCGATCGCGCGGTTGCAAAGCGAGCTTGCCGCGGCGCATATCCAGGCCGAGGTGAGCGGGCGGCCCAAGCACATCTACAGCATCTGGAAAAAGATGCGCGGCAAGGAGATCGACTTCTCCGAGCTTTACGACGTGCGCGCGTTTCGCGTGATCGTGCCCGATATCAAGGATTGCTACACGGTGCTCGGCATCGTGCACAACCTCTGGCAGCCGGTGCCGAAGGAGTTCGACGACTACATCTCGCGGCCCAAGCCCAACGGTTATCGCTCGCTGCACACGGTCGTGATCGGCGACGACGGCCGCGCGTTCGAGGTGCAGATCCGCACGCAGGAGATGCATCAGTTCGCCGAATACGGCGTGGCCGCGCACTGGCGCTACAAGGAAGCCGGTGCGAAGGGTTACGGCGGGCAGTTCAGCGCGAGCAGCAGCTATGACGAGAAGATCGCTTGGTTGCGCCAACTGCTCGCCTGGAAAGACGATGTTTCGGATGGGCGCCAGCCGTGGGAGCAGTTGCGCCAGGCCACACTCGACGACGACCACATCTACGTGCTCACGCCCCAGGCGCGCGTGATTGCGCTGCCGCAGGGCGCGACGCCGCTCGACTTCGCTTATCACCTGCACAGCGAACTGGGCCATCGCTGCCGCGGCGCGCGCGTGGACGGCGCGATGGTGCCGCTCAACACCCAGCTTCGCAACGGCCAGACGGTGGAAATCGTCTCGGTGAAGGAGGGTGGGCCGTCGCGCGACTGGCTCAATCCGCAGCTCGGTTATCTGCATAGCCCGCGCGCGCGTCAGAAGGTGCGCGCGTGGTTCAATGCAATCGAGTCGCAGGAGAACATCGCCACCGGCCGCGCGATGGTGGAAAAGACGCTGCAGCGCGAGGGCCGCACGTCGGTCAGTCTCGATCAGCTCGCGGCGAAGCTCGGCTTCAAGTCGCCCGACGACCTCTTCAGCGTGGTCGGCAAGGAAGAGTTCAGTCTGCGCAACGTAGAGCACGCCCTGCACGACGCGCCCGTGGCCGAGCCCGATGAGGAGACGCCCGAGCAGCTCACCAAGCGCGCGAGCGGCGCGAACGTCACGCATGGTGGAGCGTCTGGCGTGCTGGTGGTCGGGGTGGACGCGCTGCTTACCCAGCTCGCGCGTTGCTGCCGGCCCGCGCCGCCCGATGCGATCAGCGGTTTCGTCACGCGCGGCAAGGGCATGTCGATCCATCGCAGCGACTGCCCGACCTTCATGCGCATGGCCGACCGTGCGCCCGAGCGCGTGTTGCATACCACGTGGTCCGCCGACGTGATGGGCGGGCGCGGCCAGTCGGTCTACCCGGTCGATATTTCGATCGAGGCGACCGACCGCCAGGGTTTGCTGCGCGACATCTCCGAAGTGTTCGCGCGCGAGAAGATGAACGTGATCGGCGTAAAGACGCAGTCGCGCCGCAATGCGGCGTACATGCAGTTCACGGTGGAAGTATCGAATTCCGCACAGATCCAGCGCGCCTGCGTGCTGCTGGGCGAGGTGGGCGGGGTCCAGCGGGCGTCGCGAAGGGGCTGAGGCGGCATAGGATTGCCGCGCTGCAAAAAAGCACTTGCCAAGTCTGTAGGCACTTTATATAATCTTTCTTCTTCAGGCTCGTAGCTCAGCTGGTTAGAGCACCACCTTGACATGGTGGGGGTCGTTGGTTCGAGTCCAATCGAGCCTACCAACGAAATCGAGATTCTGGCTTTGCCAGGGGCTCAATGCAGTAAGCGCTGTACTGACAAAGGAAGCGCCATAAGGCGAATACGGTTATGACACCGCGAACGTTTACCGAAACTACTTCGGAGCGACGCTAGTCGAGGACCTCTTTCGCCTCTGCAGTCTGGTTTGAAAAGTGAATGCGGCCCCTCGAAAGCGGGGCCGCATTTTTTTTCGCTGTGAAGTTTTCCGCAGTCTGTTCCCACGAACAATACGATGTGCCTTCGCGGCACTTCTGGAGAAAAACATGGTTGCGATACGTCTGCCCGACGGTTCGGTTCGACAGTACGATCATCCCGTCACGGTCGCCGAGGTGGCGGCTTCGATTGGCCCCGGCCTCGCCAAGGCGGCGCTCGGCGGCAAGCTCGACGGCGAACTGGTCGATACGTCGACGCTGATCGATCGCGACGCATCGCTCGCCATCGTCACGGACAAGGACGCCGACGGCCTCGACATCATCCGTCACTCCACGGCGCACTTGCTGGCCTACGCGGTGAAGGAGCT
The DNA here is from genome assembly GCF_038900775.1 of Paraburkholderia sp. JHI869. Classification (NCBI taxonomy): domain Bacteria; kingdom Pseudomonadati; phylum Pseudomonadota; class Betaproteobacteria; order Burkholderiales; family Burkholderiaceae; genus Paraburkholderia; species Paraburkholderia sp. JHI869. The sequence goes on along the minus strand of NZ_JAYMSC010000006.1, from coordinate 247,829 downwards.
GTATCCGGAAGCGCAGGTCACGATCGGTCCGGTCATCGACAACGGCTTCTACTACGACTTCGCCTACAACCGTCCCTTCACGCCGGAAGATCTCGAGAAGATCGAAAAGCGCATGCAGGAACTCTCGAAGAAGGACGAGCCGGTGTCGCGCCGCGTCGTCACGCGCGGCGAAGCCGTGGACTACTTCAAGAGTATTGGCGAGAAGTACAAGGCCGAGATCATCGAGTCGATTCCGGGTGCGGAAGAGATCAAGCTGTACTCGCACGGCGGCTTCACGGACCTGTGCCGCGGCCCGCACGTGCCGTCCACGGGCAAGCTCAAGGTCTTCAAGCTCATGAAGGTTGCGGGCGCGTACTGGCGCGGCGACTCGAAGAACGAGCAGTTGCAGCGCATCTACGGCACGGCCTGGACGAAGAAGGAAGACCAGGACCAGTACCTTCACATGCTCGAAGAGGCCGAAAAGCGCGACCACCGCAAGCTCGGCAAGCAGCTCGACCTGTTCCACATGCAGGACGAGTCGCCGGGCATGGTGTTCTGGCACCCGAAGGGCTGGACGCTCTGGCAGCAGGTCGAGCAGTACATGCGCGGCCGCCTGCGCGTGGCCGGCTACGACGAAATCAAGACGCCGATGATCATGGACCGCTCGCTGTGGGAAGCGTCGGGTCACTGGCAGAACTATCGTGAAAACATGTTCACGACGGAGTCGGAAAAGCGCGATTACGCGATCAAGCCGATGAACTGCCCGGGCCACGTCCAGGTGTTCAACCACGGTCTGCGCTCGTATCGCGATCTGCCCCTGCGTTATGCGGAGTTCGGCTCGTGCCACCGCAATGAGGCGTCCGGCGCGCTGCACGGCCTTATGCGCGTGCGTGGCTTCGTCCAGGACGATGCGCACATCTTCTGTACGGAAGACCAGATCATCAGCGAGTCGATTGCCTTCAACACGCTGGCGATGAGCATCTACAAGGATTTCGGGTTCGATCACATCGACATCAAGCTCTCGCTGCGCCCGGATTCGCGCGCGGGGACGGATGAAACGTGGGATCGTGCCGAACAGGGTCTGCGCGAGGCGCTCACGGCCTGCGGCCTGCAGTGGGAAGAGCTGCCGGGCGAGGGCGCGTTCTACGGTCCGAAGGTCGAGTACCACATCAAGGACGCGCTGGGCCGCTCGTGGCAGTGCGGCACGCTGCAGCTCGACATGGTCCTGCCGGAGCGCCTTGGCGCCGAGTACGTGGCCGAAGACAACAGCCGCCGCCGCCCGATCATGCTGCACCGCGCCATTCTCGGTTCGATGGAGCGTTTCCTCGGAATTCTGATCGAGCACCATGCCGGCGCGATGCCGCCGTGGCTCGCTCCGGTGCAGGCCGTTGTGATGAATATCGCGGAAAGTCAGGCCGAATATGCCGCGAATCTGGTCCAATCGTTGCAAAAACAAGGGCTTAGAGTGGTGGGCGATTTGCGCAACGAGAAAATTAGCTATAAAATACGCGAGCACACGCTTGAGAAGGTCCCGTACCTGCTTGTCGTAGGCGACAAGGAGCGTGAAGCACAAACGGTAGCCGTGCGTGCCCGTGGCGGCGTCGATCTGGGCGTAATGCCGGTCGAAGCCTTTACCGCGCGTCTTGCGGAAGACGTCAAGACGTTCAAGTAAGCCACTGCGGCAGCGCGGCTCGTTTTTTTAATTTTTAGAGGAAACGTAACATCGCTACGGATAAGTCGCATCGCATCAACGGTGAAATCACTGCACCCGAGGTGCGTCTCGTCGGAATCGAGAACGAGCCGCTCGGCATCGTAAAGCTGGCCGATGCGTTCCGCATGTCGGAACAGCAGGACGTCGATCTGGTTGAAATTGCTCCTCAGGCGGTGCCTCCCGTATGCCGCTTGATGGATTACGGCAAGTTCAAGTACCAGGAATCGAAGAAGCAGCACGAGGCCAAGCTCAAGCAGAAGGTCATCCAGGTCAAGGAAGTCAAGTTCCGCCCGGGTACCGACGACGGCGATTACAACGTCAAGCTGCGCAATCTCATCCGCTTCCTCGATGAAGGCGACAAGACGAAGATCACGTTGCGTTTCCGCGGCCGCGAAATGGCCCACCAGGAAATCGGCATGCGCATGCTCGAGCGCCTGCGCACCGACCTCGAAGAAGTCGGTCAGGTCGAGCAGATGCCGAAGATGGAAGGGCGCCAGATGATCATGGTGCTCTCCCCGAAGAAGAAGAAGTAATCTGGCGTGCCGCGCGGTTCGATCTGCGCGGCGGCTGAATGAAGTTTTGAATGGCGTCTTTTCCGTGAGTGCATGGGGAAGACGGGAAGCAGGTTCCGGAACGGCGCCCGCGCGCTGCACGTGAAGTGCGGCAAACGGGCGTTTTTCCTGAAAGCGGCGGCAAGCTTGTTTTTCAAAAGCCAGCCAGTCGCCAAAACAAGTGGAGTGGGTTTCGAAGGGCGGAGTCCCGGCAAGGTGTGTGAACACCGCGCCAACCGCACACCCATGTCCATCAAATAATGGAGTTGTCTGTCATGCCGAAGATGAAGACCAAGAAGAGCGCTGCAAAGCGCTTCGTGGTTCGTCCGGGCGGTACCGTCAAGCGCGGTCAAGCCTTCAAGCGTCACATCCTGACGAAGAAGACCACCAAGAACAAGCGTCATCTGCGTGGTGCAACGGCCGTTCATGATTCCGATCTGAACTCCGTGCGCGCAATGCTGCCGTTCGCGTAATCCTCAACCGATAACTCATAGGAGCGAAACATGCCTCGAGTCAAACGTGGGGTTACCGCACGGGCCCGCCACAAGAAGATCATCAACCTGGCCAAGGGTTACCGCGGCCGTCGCAATAACGTCTATCGCATCGCCAAGCAGGCGGTCATGCGCGCAGGCCAATACGCCTACCGCGATCGCCGCAACAAGAAGCGTGTGTTCCGCGCACTGTGGATCACGCGTATCAACGCGGCGGTGCGTCAGCACGACATGACCTACAGCGTGTTCATCAACGGCCTGAAGAAGGCTTCGATCGAACTCGACCGTAAGGTCCTGGCTGACATGGCTGTGTTCGACAAGGCTGCTTTTGCTGCGATCGTCAAGCAGGTGAAGGCCGCCGTCGCTGCCTAAGCGCTGGTAAGCATAGGTATTGCGCAGGTTCGTTGCAGCAGACATTCCGGTCGTCTCGGTGATGCTGCAACAAAAACGGGGCTCCTCACCGAGCCCCGTTTTTGTTGGTAGTAACGCTTCTTGCGCCGCATCATGTAGTGTCTTCGCGCCGTCATGGTCAGGCTTGTGTCTGGCGTGCCGTGACCGCGAAGATGCTTCAAGTCTCAAACTCTGACGCTGAAAAGATGGGATCAATGGATCTGGACCAGATTGTCGCCGACGCGCAAGGCGCGTTCGCTTCCGCCCCCGACGTCAACACGCTTGAAAACGAAAAGGCTCGCTTTCTCGGCAAGTCCGGCGCGCTGACCGAACTGCTCAAGGGTCTCGGCAAGCTCGACGCGGAAACGCGCAAGACCGAAGGCGCACGCATCAACGCCGTCAAGCAGCAGGTGGAAGCTGCGCTCAACGCGCGCCGCCAGGCGCTCGCGGACGCGCTCCTGAACCAGCGCCTCGCCGCCGAGGCGATCGACGTCACGCTGCCGGGCCGCGGCACGGGCACGGGCAGCCTGCACCCCGTGATGCAGACGTGGGAACGCGTCGAGCGCATCTTTGGCTCGATCGGTTTCGACGTGGCCGACGGTCCCGAGATCGAAACCGACTGGTACAACTTCACCTCGCTCAACAGCCCGGAAAACCATCCGGCGCGCTCCATGCAGGACACGTTCTACGTGGACGGCAAGGACGCCGATGGCCGTCAGCTTTTGTTGCGCACGCACACGAGTCCGATGCAGGTGCGCTATGCGCGCACGCACACGCCGCCCATCAAGGTGATCGTGCCGGGCCGCACGTATCGCGTGGACAGCGACGCCACGCACTCGCCGATGTTCAACCAGGTCGAAGGCCTGTGGATCGAAGAGAACATCAGCTTCGCAGACCTGAAGGGTGTCTACACCGACTTCCTCAAGAAGTTCTTCGAACGTGACGACATCCAGGTACGCTTCCGTCCGTCGTACTTCCCGTTCACGGAGCCTTCGGCCGAAATCGACATGATGTTCGAGCAAGGCAAGAACGCCGGTAAGTGGCTCGAGATTTCAGGTTCGGGCCAGGTGCATCCGACCGTGATCCGCAACATGGGCTTCGACCCGGAGCGCTACATCGGCTTTGCGTTCGGCAGCGGCCTCGAACGCCTGACGATGCTGCGTTATGGCGTGCAGGATCTGCGCCTGTTCTTCGAAGGCGATCTGCGCTTTCTGCGCCAGTTCGCGTAATCGAGGCGACGCACTCGTTAGGAGAGCGCGAGGCGGACGCAGCACTTGAACAAGGTGCGCGAGAACCCGCCTTCGCGACGGTCACAATCTGTCTGGAACGTAAAACCAAATGCTATTCCCCGAATCCTGGCTGAGAAGCTTTGTCGATCCGAAGCTCACGACCGATGAACTGGCCCACGCGCTCACGATGGCCGGCCTCGAAGTCGAAGGCCTGAGCCCGGCCGCGCCGGCCACCACGAAGATCGTCGTGGGCCGCGTGCTCGAAGTCGTGAAGCACCCGGACGCGGACAAGCTCAACGTCACGCAGGTCGACGCCGGCACCGGCGAGACGCTGCAGATCGTGTGCGGCGCGCCCAATGTCGCGCCCGGCATCAAGGTGCCCGTGGCGCTCGTGGGCGCTGAACTGCCGCCCGCGGAAGAAGGCGGCAAGCCTTTCGCGATCAAGCTCTCGAAGCTGCGCGGCGTGGAAAGCCAGGGCATGCTGTGCTCGGCGCGCGAACTCAAGCTCTCGGAAGACCACAGCGGTCTGATGATCCTGCCGGAAGACACGCCGATCGGCCAGGACATCCGCGAAGCGCTGAATCTCGACGACACCATCTTCGAAATCAAGCTCACGCCGAACAAGGCCGATTGCCTTTCGGTGTACGGCATCGCGCGCGAAACGGCCGCGATCACCGGTGCGCCGCTGCAAGCGCCCGTGTATCCGAAGGTCGAAGTCAAGCTCGATGAAAAGCTGCCCGTGAAGATCTCGGCGCCCGACCTGTGCGGCCGCTTCTCGGGCCGCGTGATCCGCGGCGTGAACGCGCACGCGAGGACGCCTGCGTGGATGGTCGAGCGCCTCGAGCGCTCGGGCCAGCGCAGCATCTCGGCGCTCGTCGATATCTCGAACTACGTGATGCTCGAACTGGGCCGCCCGTCGCACGTGTTCGATCTCGACAAGATCCACGGCTCGATGGACGTGCGCTGGGGCAAGAAGGGCGAGACGCTCAAGCTGCTCAACGGCAACACCGTCGAAGTCGATGAAACGGTGGGCGTGATCGCCGACGACCGCGAGATCGAAAGCCTCGCGGGCATCATGGGCGGCGACAGCACGGCCGTGACGCTCGACACCACGAACATCTATCTCGAAGCTGCGTTCTGGTGGCCGGACAGCATTCGTGGCCGCTCGCGCCGCTACAACTTCTCGACCGATGCAGGCCATCGCTTCGAGCGCGGCGTGGACTGGTCGACGACTGTCGAGCACATCGAGCGCATCACGCAATTGATCCTCGATATCTGCGGCGGCGCAGCCGGCCCGATCGACGATCAAACCGTGAACGTGCCCAAGCGCGAAGCGGTGAAGATGCGCGTGGCGCGCGCGAACCGCATCATCGGCGTGAAGATCGGTGCAGATGAGATCGCGCAGATTTTCACGCGCCTCGGCCTCACGTTCACCCGCGGCGTTGACAATGAGGGTGACGAGAGCTTCAGCGTCACGCCGCCGGCGTACCGCTTCGACATCGAGATCGAAGAAGACCTGATCGAAGAAGTCGCGCGTATCTACGGCGTCGAAAAGATTCCGGCGCTGCCGCCGGTTGCGCGCAGCGAAATGCGCGCGACCAACGAAACGCGCCGCTCGATCCACGCCATTCGTCACGCGCTCGCCGCGCGCGACTACGCTGAGACGATCAACTTCAGCTTCGTCGACGCCGAGTGGGAGCAGGACCTCGCGGGCAACGCGAATCCCGTGAAGCTGCTGAACCCGATCGCGAGCCAGCTCTCGGTCATGCGCACGACGCTGTTCGGCAGCCTCATCAACGTGCTGCGTCATAACCTCAACCGCCGCGCCGACCGCGTGCGCGTGTTCGAGGCAGGCCGCGTGTTCCTGAACGATCCGTCGATCAAGGCGGGCGAGATGGCGGTGGAAGGTTTCGCACAACCGAAGATGATCGGTGCGCTCGCCTACGGTCCTGCGCTCGAAGAGCAGTGGGGCGCACAAACGCGCGGCGTGGACTTCTTCGACGTGAAGGGCGATCTCGAAGCGCTGTTCGCATCGCTCGGCGCTGCGAAGACGCCGCGCTTCGTGAAGGCCGAGCACCCCGCGCTGCACCCGGGACGTAGCGCGCGCATCGAAGTCGATGGCCGTGCCGTGGGCTGGATTGGCGAGCTGCATCCGCGCTGGATGCAGAAGTACGACCTGCCGCACGCACCGATGCTCTTCGAGGTCGAGTCCGACGCACTGATGGCGCGCGACCTGCCCACGCCTACTGAAGTCTCGAAATTCCCGCCGGCCCGTCGCGACATCGCTCTTGTTGTCGATCAAAAGATCGAGGTGCAAGCGCTGCTCGACGAGTTCCAGAAGGGCATGCAAGACGAGGCTTGCCGGATTGTGCAGAGGGTTGCGCTTTTCGATGAATTTCGTGCAAAATCAAATACTTCCGGACTTGGCGCGGACGAGAAAAGCCTTGCCTTCCGGGTGACCCTGCAAGATACTGGCGGAACCCTTCAGGACGAAACGGTCGATGCGGCCATCAAGTCCCTGGTGGATCGCCTGGCTCGAGTGTATGGCGCCCGGTTGCGTGGATAAGCTCCTCGGCTCATCACGTACCGACATCGGCTTCCGGTTTGCGAGGTTGAAAGTGAACCTCGCAACCAGAAGCGCGCCATTTCATAGATAGATGAACGAAATGAACTCGAGTGATTTCGAAGCCCTTCTTGCGGCACAGCGTAGCGCCATGATTCGCGACATCCCTGCCTCGTCGGCAAGCGCCACGAACGATACGCCCACGCTGACGAAAGCCGAACTCGCAGAGCTGCTGTTCGACAACGTCGGTCTCAACAAGCGCGAAGCGAAAGACATGGTCGAAGCCTTCTTCGAAGTGATTCGCGACGCGCTGGAAAGCGGCGACAGCGTGAAGCTGTCCGGCTTCGGCAATTTTCAGTTGCGCGACAAGCCGCAACGCCCTGGACGCAATCCGAAAACAGGCGAGGCGATACCCATCGCGGCGCGTCGCGTGGTGACGTTCCATGCGAGCCAGAAGCTCAAGGCGCTTGTTGAGAGCGGCGCCGAGGCGAGCTTCACGCGTTGATGCGTTGAGCTTGTATGCCCGCGGCGGTGGCAATATGGCGGGCGTGAATCAAGCGAAGAAAAGCGGACTTCAAGGACCCAGGCGGCGACGCCTCATTGCGCAACCACCACGACGGCAAACCGGCGATGACATCGACAAGCGAAAAGGTCGTCTTGCCTCCCATACCCGCCAAGCGTTACTTCACCATTGGCGAGGTGAGCGAACTGTGCGGCGTGAAGCCTCACGTACTGCGGTATTGGGAGCAGGAGTTCACGCAGTTGAAGCCGGTGAAGCGGCGCGGCAATCGTCGCTATTACCAGCATCACGAGGTCTTGCTGATCCGTCGCATTCGCGAACTGCTCTACGAGCAGGGCTTCACGATCAACGGCGCGCGCAATCGGCTCGACTCGCATGGAGCGGCGGCCGACGAAGCGGCGCAGTCTGAAGCCGCGGGCGCGCCGGTAGCGGAAGGCACGACCGCGCTCGTGGACGTCGATCAATTGCGCAAGGAATTGCTGCATGTGCTCGATGCGCTTGGGCGCTGAACACCGCTCTGAATGCATGCATGTGAGTCGTTCACGAATTACGCGCGAAGCGGTTCTAATTAGAGAAACTCTCTGTTATACTTTCTAGCTCTCGGGGCGTAGCGCAGCCTGGTAGCGTACCTGCATGGGGTGCAGGTGGTCGGAGGTTCAAATCCTCTCGCCCCGACCAAAAAATAGAGCCCGCGTAATCGAAAGATTACGCGGGCTTTGTCTTTTGCGCGCTGCAAAACGCGTGGCGCAATGACACCGCAAGATCCGGCTGTCAATTTTTCTCACATATCGGTGAGAATCCTTCGTTATACGGCGCGTGCCGGTCGCCTTACGATACGCGTACTTCGCGCCCGCGATTCCTATAGTCAAGCGCCGGCGCGCAACCCCGTGCTCATACAGCGCTACCTCACATGAACCCGATCGAACTTGCGCAACTGGTCTTCCTGGCCGCCCTATGGGGTGGGTCGTTTCTGTTCATCCGCGTCGGCGTGACCGATTTCGGCGTCGCGCCGCTGATGGCGCTGCGCGTCGGCATCGGCGCGTTGTTCCTTCTGCTCGTACTGTTCTCACGCCGCCCCGCGCGCGAAGCACTCGGCACGCTGCGCGAACGCGCGTGGCCGCTCTTCGTCGTCGGTATCCTCAATTCCGCCGCGCCATTCTGTCTTTTCGCGTGGGCCGAACTCACGCTCTCCGCGGGCGTCACGTCCGTGATCAACGCGACCACGCCGCTGTGGGGCGCAGTCGTCGCGTATGTCTGGCTCAAGGACCGTTTGAGCGGACCGCGCGTGGTCGGGCTCGTGATCGGCTTTCTGGGTGTGCTCGCGCTCGTGTGGGATCAAGTCGTGACGCACGCAGGCGACGGCGCGTCTTCGACAAGCGCCGCGCTCGCCGCTCTCGCAGCGCTCGTCGCAGCGGCGTTGTACGGCGTCGCCGCGAGCTACACGAAGCGCCATCTCACGGGCGTCGATCCGCTCACGGTGGCGGCCGGCACGATGACCGGCGCGACGCTCGTGCTCGCGCCGATCGCCTTGGTCACCTGGCCTGCCGCGCCCGTCTCGCTGCATGCGTGGGGCGCGGTGCTTGGCCTGGGCGTGGCGTGCACGGGTGTCGCTTACCTGTTGTTCTTCCGGCTGATCGCAGCCGTGGGGCCGGCGCGCGCGATCACCGTGACGTTCGTGATCCCGATCTTCGGCATTCTGTGGGGCGCGCTCTTTCTCGGCGAGCGCGTGTCGATGGGCATGGTCGAGGCGTGCGCGGCGATTCTCGTAGGCACCGCGCTCGCGACTGGCTTCGTGAAGCGTTTGCCGGGATTCACCGCGCGCCGCAGCGGGGCAGGCGCAGAACGCTAGCAGGCTAACGCCCGCACGGCGCGGGCGAAGCGGATGCATTGCGAGCGGGATCAGCGAAATCGCGCGGCGATTGCCGTCGCGCGTTTCGCACGCTCAAGCTCGCTCAAGCCGCCGCGCGCGGAACAGCTTTGACTTCCTTCTCGCGATCCCTGCGCCCAATCGGCAACGTCGCGACAATCACCGCCCCCAGCACGAGCAGCACCGCGGAATAGATGAGCCCCGCGGCATAGCTGTGCGTCGCATCCTTGAGCCAGCCCACCACGAGCGGATTCGCCGCCGAACTGATATTGCCGATCGCATTGATCACGGCGATACCCACCGCGCGCGCCTGCGGCGTGAACGCCTGATCGGGCGTGGTCCAGAAGATCGACATCGCCGTGTACGAGCCCGCCGACGCGAGGCACACGCCAAGCAGCTGAACGAGCGGCGCGCCGCCTTGCGCAGTCAACACGCAGCCAAAGCCCGAGAGCAGCATGGGCGCGGCGAGGTGCCATTTGCGTTCCTGCTGCCGGTCCGAGCGGCGGCCCCACGCGATCATTGCGACGATGGTGACGAGCTGCGGAATCGTCGCGATGAGGCCCACGGTGACGTTGCTTGCCCCGGCGCTGAAGCCCTTCACGATCAGCGGCGCCCACACTGCGACCATCGCGAGCGTATTGACGAGGCAGAAGTACGCCGCCGCGAAGCGCAGGACCACCGGCGAGCGCAGTTGCTGCCAGAGGCCGCGCTCGCTCGCGGCGTGCGCTGTGGGCGAAGCGAGCGTATGGGTGGGCTCGGCTAGCGCGGCTTCGAGCGTGCGTTTTTCATCCGCGCTGAGCCAGCGTGCGGCGCGCGGCGTGTCGTCGAGATAAAAGAACGCCACGCAGCCGAGCAGCGCCGCGGGCATGCCTTCGAGCACGAAGAGCCATTGCCAGCCGGCAAGTCCCGCATGGCCGTCGAGCTTGAGGATGAAACCCGAGACCGCGGAGCCGAGCGCGGCGGTCACGGGCATGGCGATCATGAAGAGGGCATTCGCCCGTGCGCGCCATGCGCTCGGGAACCAGCAGGTGAGATAGAGCAGCATGCCGGGCAGGAAGCCTGCCTCGGTCACGCCAACCAGCATGCGCAGCCAGTAGAGCGTGGTGGCGTTGGTGGCGAACATTGTCGCGGTGGAGGCGAGGCCCCACGCAATCATGATGAAGCTGATCCAGCGGCGCGCACCCACGCGCGCGAGCATGAGATTGCCCGGAATGCCGCACGCGATATAGGCGACGTAGAAGAGGGTGGTGGCGAAGCCGAACTGCGTGCTCGACAGGCCGAGGTCCTTCATCATCGTCAGTCCCGCGAAGCCGATGTTGATCCGGTCGAGGAACGAGACGACGAACAGCAGGAACAGGAAGCCGAGCAGATGGCGCGAGACCTTGCGCGTGACTTGTTCGGTGGCGGATGCGCAGTCTGACTGCGCTTGCGCGGACGTTTGCGGCACGCGCGAAGCATGCCCTTGCGGGGTTGGGCTCATGTGTCTCCTCCAAAAGCACCGGGACGTGAGCGTGGCAAGAGTTATGGCGTTGTTGTTTGCCGCGGATCACAATTCACGCGGATTATGCGAGGGGCACGTGCGCTGTCTGTCCTCAATTTGGGTACAACTACGCAGCGCATTTGGCGCTGTTCGGGAATACCCGAGTCCAAATGAAGCAAGGGTTTTAATCAGTAGAATATCCCGCCATCACGCGAATCGGAAAATCGCTATTTGCGAATTTGAACGCTCTATAAATCGAAGATCAGTAATTTAGATGGATTCGTGATCAAGTCGAGCGTGTATTGCGTAAATCCTTCCGTAAATAACTGGTCTGCAATTCTGGCTGGATTCAATAATCGAAAACTGAAAGCCTTCAGTCAGTCTTTATCAAGCCGCAGCGCCATACGGGATGCGCTCTGCTAGCGCGCGAACGGGCGCGTTCGTTTCTTCGACGCTACACTTCGCTCTCATATCCGCATGGGTCATTATTGAGTTTTGGAGTGTGACGGGATTTGTTCTTTTCAAATGACAAGTGCGTGGTGAATTTTGTATGGAATTTACGCGTACGTCGAAACTGCGTAAATGTGGATGTGCCCGACGCATGGTGCCATGATGAATCGATCGAATCGGTGAATTATATGAAAGTAAGAAGATTCGTCTGGCCGGCTCATGCGGTACGTGGGGCGCTCATCGCGCTTTGTGCGTTCGGCGCGGCCAGTGCACAAGCGGACAACACATTCGGCATTCAGCTCGGAGCGGGCGTCGCGGACCACGACGTGAAAAAACTCGACCTCGGTCTCGTGTGGGACCCAGGCCTGCAGTGGTGGCATATCGGCGGATATCACTTCACGCTGGTGGGCGAGGCGCACGTTGCCTACTGGAAGCTGAACGCGCCCGACGCCGTCTATTCGCACATCTGGGAATACGGCGTGACGCCCGTTTTTCGCTTCATCAAGGATAGCGGCTGGTTCAAGCCGTTCATCGAGGCGGGCGTGGGCTTTCACTTTCTCTCGCATGTACGGGAAACGCCCGACCGCGCGACGTCGACGTCGTTCCAGTTCGTGGACGTGATCGGCGTTGGCGCGCAGTTCGGCGAGCACGGCAACTACCAGGCCGGGTTCCGTTTCCAGCACATTTCGAACGCGGATATCAAGGAACCGAATCCGGGTACGAACTTCAGTCAGATCTACTTCCAGTACAACTTCTAGGGCGGCGGCGAGCGCGCCGGCGTACGGGCACGAGAAAGGACGCGTGCTAGAATTTTTTGCATGGCGCCCGTCGCGCGGCGCTTATTTACCGCTTCCCTGGCTGCATGGAGGTTCCCATGCCCGCAGGCAGTCAACTCACGATCTACACGAGCCGCAAGCACAAGAAGGGCCACAAGTCCGCGGTCTCGTGGATCATCGACGCCGCGCGTGCGCAAGGCGTCTTCGGCATCACCGTGCTGGAAGGCTACGAAGGCCTCGACGCCCACGGGAAGATGCACGCCGCCCACTTCTTCGACCTGGCCGACGAGCCCGCCGTGGTGCTGATCGTCGCCGACGAGCCCTCCATCGACGCGCTCCTCGTCACGCTGGAGCAAGGCGGCGTCGAACTCTTCTATACGCGCACTGCAATCGACTACGGCCGGATCGGCGGCACTTGACGGGTCGCGTCCGTCCTCACGCCGGCACGCAGGCACTCGGCGGTAGCCCCCCCGTCACGTGAGTTCCGGTCGATTTGCTCAACCCGTTACACTGTGGGTATTGGTGCGGTGCACCACGGGTTGCGCCGCATGACCGGCATTTTCCATAGCGACACGCCGGGGTCGCAGACAAGGAGTGAGGACGAGGATGGCAATCGAATCGGTAGGGATCGTGGGCGCAGGCACGATGGGCAACGGCATCGCCCAGGCAGTGGCGGTGGCGGGGCTCAAGGCGGTGATGATCGACGTCACCGACGCGGCGCTCGCCAAAGGCGTCGCCACGCTCACTCACAGCCTCGAGCGGCTCGTCTCGAAGGGCAAGCTCGAGGCCGGCGCGCGTGACGCCGCGCTCGCGCGCATCGAAACGACCACCGACTACCCGCGCCTCGCGAGCGTCGACCTCGTGATCGAGGCGGCGACCGAGAACGCCGAGCTCAAGACGCGCATTCTCAAGCAGATCGAAGCCGCAGCCCGCCCCGACGCGATCATCGCGTCGAACACCTCGTCGATCTCGATCACGGCGCTCGCGACCACGCTCGCCGATCCGTCGCGCTTCATCGGCATGCACTTTTTCAACCCGGTCCCGATGATGCCGCTCGTCGAAGTGATCCGCGGCCTGCAGACGCGCCCGGACGTGGTCGAGTCGGTGCGCGAAATGGCGCTGCGCCTCGAGAAGACGCCGATCGCCGTGAAGAATGCGCCGGGCTTCGTGGTGAACCGTATTCTGGTGCCGATGATCAACGAAGCGTTCTTCGTGCTCGCGGAAGGCATTGCGAGCGCCGAGGAAATCGACGCCGGCATGAAGCTCGGCGCCAATCATCCGATCGGCCCGCTCGCGCTGGCGGACCTGATCGGCCTCGACGTGTGTCTTTCGGTGATGGACGTGTTCCTGAAGGACTTCGGCGACTCGAAGTATCGCGCGTGTCCGTTGCTGCGCGAGAAGGTCGCCGCAGGCCAGCTCGGCCGCAAGACCGGCCGCGGCGTGTATCAGTACGACAAGGTGTCGTGACGCAAGACGCCCGGCATCAGGCGAGCACGCTCACGCGGTATTGCGTGACCTGCTGATATGTCTTGCCGGGCTGCAGCACCACTTCGTCGCGGGCGGGCGCGTCCATGTTGATCTGGTTCGGGAAGCCGCCCGCTTCGAGACACAGTCCCGCATAGGGCGCACACGTTGCGCCCCGGCGTCCCGGCTGTCCCTCCAGATAATTCCCCGTATAAAGCTGCAGGCCGCGCTGGTCGGTCGAGACGGCCAACTCGCGCCCGCTGCCCGGCTCGTACACGCGCGCCACCGGCCGCACGGGCCAGCGGCCCGGCGCGGCGTGCAGCGTGCCCGCCGTACTCTCGGGCGCGCGCAGCACGTAGCAGTGGTCGAAACCGCGTGCGCGTTCGAGTTGCGGGTTCGGCCAGTCGAGCCGTGCGCCGAGCGGCGCGCCGTGCCGGAAATCGAAAGCACTGCCCGAAACGTCGGTGATACGTACCGGAACCAGGTGGGGATCGACTTCGAGGAAGGCGTCGGCGTCGATCGTCAGCACGTGGCCGCGAATGTCCGGGCTCGTTTCGCCGGAGAGGTTGAAGTAGCCGTGGCTCGTGAGATTGAGCGGCGTAGGCGCGTCGGTCACGCCCTCGTATTCGATTGTGAGCGTGCCCTCATCGTCGAGCGTATAGCGCACCTGCACGCTCACGTTGCCCGGAAAGCCGCCGTCGCCTTCGGGCGAGTCGAGCCGCAGCACGAGCGACCCCCGGTCCTCTTCCACCTGCCACATTTGCCGGTGAAAGCCGTTCGCGCCGCCATGCAGCAGATTGCCGTTTTCGTTGCGATCGAGCGGATAGTCGATACCGTCCAGCGTGAAGTGCGCACCCGCGATGCGGTTGGCCCAGCGCCCGACCAGCGCGCCCATGTACGTGGTGGCGGCGAGATAGTCCGCAGGCGTGTCGTGGCCGAGCATGATGTCGTCGAGGCGGCCGGAGCGGTCGGGCGCGAACCATGAAACCAGCGTCGCGCCGAGGTCGCTGACCGTCACCTTCATGCCCTGCGCATTGCGCAGTGTATAAAGCCGCACGGCGTCGCCGCCGGGCAGGGCGCCCCACGGTTCGGAAGTCAGATGGGCAGCAAGAGTGTTCATGAGGTGAAGAGAACGTATGAAGAAAGCGTGATTGTCCGAGGTAGCCTATGCCGCTTCATCAAGTGGACAGGCGTGGGCCGGAAGCGTTCGCCACACTGTCCTGATATTCGCGCGGCGTGCATCCCAGTTCCCGCCTAAATACAGCGTACATGTACTGCAGCGACGTGAATCCGCAGCGGATTGCCACCTCGGCGCTGGAAGCGTCGCGGCTCGCGAGCATCGCCTTCGCGGCATCGAGCTTGTGGCGCAGGATTTCCTGGTGGACGGTGCACTGGAGTTCGCGCCGGAAATATTCTTCGAGCGAGGAACGCGATACGCCCACGTAGTCGGCCACCTGCTCGGTCTTGATGCCCTGGCACGCGTACTGGCGGATGAAGTGGCGCGCACGCATGACATGCGGGCTCGACAGCGGTTCATGCCGGGTCGATTCGAGCACGTTGATGCCGACGGGCGGAACGAGAATGCGTTGGCCCGGAAAACGTGCGCCACGCAGCATCTGGTGCAACAGGTGGGCGGCCGTCTTGCCCATTTCTTCAGTGCCCTGGATGACCGACGAGAGCGGAATGCGCGTGAGCGTGCGGGTGAGCGGATCGTTGTCGATCCCGATGATCGCCACCTGCTCGGGCACGGCGATGCCGTGAATCAGACATGCCTGGAGCAAATGCCGCGCCCGCGCGTCGGTCACGGCGATCACACCGACGGGCTTGGGCAGGCTGTGCAGCCACACGCTCAACTGCTCGATGGACTGGTTCCAGGCGCTGGCGCTGGTGGCCTGGCCGCGGTAGATCGGCGCCTGCAAGCCCTCTTCGCCGGCGAGCGCCTGGAACGCCAGTTCGCGCTCCTGCGCCCAGCGGTTTTCCTGCGCGACGGGCAGGCTGTACATCGCGAGATTCGGCAGGCCCGCGCCGATCAGGTGCGTCCACGCGAGCGAGACCAGTTTGCGGTTGTCCGTCGCGATATAGGGCACGTCGGCGGGGTACTGGCCGGCGTCTTCGAATGACGAGCCCACTGCGACCACCGGCAGCGGGCTGCCGCGCAGGGCGTCGGCTACGGCGGGGTCGTCGAAGTCGGCGATGATGCCGTCCCCATCGAAGCGTTCGATGCCCGCGAGGCGGCAGCGGAAATCTTCTTCGAGAAAGAGGTCCCACGCTACGCGGGTTGAGCGCAGATAGTGGCCTATCCCCGCGATGATCTCGCGGTCGTACACCTTGTTCGCGTTGAAGAGCAATGCGATGCGGTGGGGCGTCTGGGATGCGGGGGCACGGGTCATGTCGTGTCGGCGTCTGTTCGCCCGGCGTGTGCGCGGGCGGAAAGCCGCCATGTCTCCAGTTCGGGCGCGGTGCGCGTAAATGGGCACCGCGCTACGATGTCTCTCACGCCTGTGGCGTGTCATTTTAAGCGTCCGGTTATTTTAGGCGCACATTCATGTTCGCGGGCGCGCCGCCTGCGCCGGTCGGCAGGAAACATTAAAGGTCTCACGCAATTTCGCAATTGCCGCGGTTTGCGCGTCGCGGGCAGTATGGCGTCACACAGAGGGATGCACGCTGCGCCGCTGCGCTGCAACAACATTGGAGACATCATGTCGTATTTCGAACATATCCCCGCTATTCGATACGAAGGCCCGCAGTCGGACAACCCGCTTGCGTACCATCACTACGACCGTACGAAGAAGGTGCTCGGCAAGACGCTCGAAGAGCATCTGCGTATCGCGGTGTGCTACTGGCATTCGTTCGTCTGGCCCGGCAACGATATTTTCGGGCAGGGGGCGTTCCACCGGCCGTGGCAGCAGCCCGGCGACGCCATGGAGCGCGCGCGCCAGAAGGCCGATGCGGCGTTCGAATTTTTCTCGAAGCTCGGCACACCTTATTATACGTTCCACGATACCGACGTGGCGCCGGAAGGCCGTGACCTGAAGGACTACACGGAAAACTTCAAGCGCATGGTCGACTACCTCGGCGAGCGCCAGCAGGCAAGCGGCGTGAAACTGCTGTGGGGCACCGCCAACCTGTTTTCGAATCCGCGCTACGCAGGCGGCGCCGCCACGAATCCGAACCCCGAAGTCTTCGCCTATGCAGCCACCCAGGTTTGTCACGCGCTCGATGCGACGCGCAAGCTGGGCGGCGAAAACTATGTGCTGTGGGGCGGCCGTGAAGGCTACGACACGCTGCTCAATACCGACCTCAAGCGCGAGCGCGAGCAGTTCGCCCGTTTCCTTTCCATGGTGGTCGAGCACAAGCACCGCACCGGCTTCACCGGCACGCTGCTGATCGAGCCGAAGCCGCAGGAGCCGACCAAGCACCAGTACGACTACGACGTCGCCACGGTGCACGGCTTCCTTACGCAGTACGGTTTGCAAAACGAAATCCGCGTGAATATCGAGGCGAATCACGCGACGCTCGCGGGCCACTCGTTCCATCACGAAATCGCAACGGCGTTCGCGCTGGGTGTGTTCGGCAGTGTCGACGCGAATCGCGGCGATCCGCAAAACGGCTGGGATACGGACCAGTTCCCGAACAGCGTCGAAGAGCTCACGCTCGCGTTCTACGAGATCCTGCGCCACGGCGGCTTTACGACGGGCGGTATGAACTTCGACGCGAAGGTGCGCCGCGCGAGCGCCGATCCGGAAGACATGTTCTACGGTCATGTGGGCGCGATCGACGTGCTCGCGCTGGCGCTCGAGCGCGGCGCCGCACTCGTGGAGAACGACCGGCTCGAGCAATTCCGCAGCCAGCGTTACGCGGGCTGGGACAGCGAGTTCGGCCGCAAGATTCTGGCGGGCGGCTATTCGCTTTCGTCGCTCGCGGCCGACGCGCTCGCGCACGGCATGAATCCGCAGCATGCGAGCGGGCAGCAGGAGCGGCTCGAGAATGTCGTGAACCAGGCCATCTACGGCCAGCGCTAGCCGTATTACGGCGCGCGAAAAACCGCCTGAAAAAACATTAGCGCGCGTCGTCAAATTCGCAATTGCGCCAGTTCGCATAGAAGGCAAACTGGCGCAAAAAGAAGGACGGAGACATGTTCATCGGTATCGACCTCGGCACGTCGGGCGTGAAGGCCGTGCTGCTCGACCGCGCGGGCGACGTGCTCGGCAGCGCGAGCGCGCCGCTCACCGTGAGCCGGCCGCAGCCGCGCTGGTCCGAGCAGGCGCCGCAAGACTGGTGGCTCGCCACGCAGAGCGCATTGCGCGCGCTCATCGACGAGGCGCGTGGGCGCGGCATTGACCCCGCGCGCATCGAGGCGCTCGGCCTGACTGGCCAGATGCACGGCGCGACGCTGCTCGATGCGCAGGGCGAGGTGCTGCGTCCCGCTATCCTGTGGAACGATGGTCGTTCGGACACCGAATGTATCGAGCTTGAGCGCGCGGTTGCGCAGTTGCATGCCATTGCGGGCAATCTCGCGATGCCGGGTTTCACGGCGCCGAAGCTGCTATGGGTGCGCAAGCACGAGCCGGAGATCTTCGCGCGCATCGCACACGTACTGTTGCCTAAGGACTATTTGCGCTGGCTGCTTACGGGCGTGTTCGCCACCGACCCGTCCGACGCCGCCGGCACGCTCTGGCTCGACATTGCGAAGCGCGACTATAGCGAGACCTTGCTGGCGGCGTGCGGCCTCACGCGCGCACAAATGCCGGACGTGTTCGAAGGCAACCAGGTGACCGGCACGCTGCGGCCCGAACTCGCGCGGCAATTCGGCCTGCGCGAAATTCCGGTCATAGCGGGCGGTGGCGACAACGCGGCGGGCGCCGTGGGCGTAGGCATCGTGCGGCCCGGCGACGCCATGCTTTCGCTTGGCACCTCGGGCGTTTATTTCGCGGTCTCGGACGGCTTTCTCGCCAATCCCGATTCCGCTGTGCACAGCTTTTGCCATGCGCTGCCGCACACATGGCACCTGATGTCCGTGATGCTGAACGCTGCCAGTTGCCTCGACTTCACGGCGCAGCTTACGGGTTACGCAAGCGTTGCCGAATTGCTCGCCGACGCGCAAGCGAACTCGAACGCCGAGCGCGATGCGCGCCGGCCGTGGTTCCTGCCGTACCTGAGCGGCGAGCGTACGCCGCACAACAACGTCAATGCCAAGGGCGTGTTCTATGGCATGACGCCGCAGACCTCGCGCGCCGATCTGGCCAACGCGACACTTGAAGGCGTGGGCTTCGCGCTGCTCGACGGTATGGACGCGCTGCACGCGGCGGGACTCGTGCCGGAGACGATCACTGTGATTGGCGGCGGCTCACGTAGCGCCTGGTGGACACAGATGCTTGCCGATATCAGCGGCCGCGCGCTCACGCTGCGCGCGGGCGGCGAGGTGGGTCCGGCGCTGGGCGCGGCACGCCTCGCACATCTCGCGCTCGAACCGGGCGCGACGCTCAACGAGGTGTGCCCGCAGCCGCCCGTGATGGCGATTCGCGAACCCGATGCTGCGCGCCACGCCTGGTATCGCGAAGCGCGCCGTCCAACCTTTAGCACGCTGTATCGCGCGCTCGAACCGGTTTTCGCAACCGGCGCCTGAAGCGAGGCGCCGGCGCAGAAAAAGCTGCACGGCCAGTGTAGTCGTGCAGTCGATTGGTAGTCCTACGGTTATACCGCACGCCTTGCCGTTTCGCGTGTGTTACGCAATTACATCGGCAACAACCTGATAACCATCGCCGCGGTGGCGACGCGTTCGCGCATGCCGCTTGAATCGGCTTAAAGTGGAGTATGGAGACATGAATTTCGCCAAACGTCGTTCGGTTCTGAGTTCGCTCGTATGCGGGGCCGTGCTCGCGAGCCTGTCGCTTGCCGCGCCGCTCGCGCACGCAAGCAAGGATCGTCCGGAGATCGGCTTCTGTATCGATGACCTGCGTGTCGAGCGCTGGTCGCGCGATCGCGACTATTTCGTCGCTGCCGCAGAAAAGCTCGGTGCGAAGGTGTCGGTGCAGTCGGCCGACGCTAGCGAAGAACGCCAGATCTCGCAGATCGAAAACCTCATTTCGCGCGGCGTCGACGTCATCGTGATCGTGCCGTTCAACTCGAAGACGCTCGGCAACGTCGTCGCCGAAGCGAAGAAGGCGGGCATCAAGGTCGTGTCGTACGACCGCCTGATTCTCGACGCCGATATCGACGCGTACATCTCGTTCGACAACGAGAAGGTGGGTGAGCTTCAGGCGAAGGGTGTCTTCGACGCTCAGCCCAAGGGCAATTACTTCCTGCTGGGCGGCGCGCCCACCGATAACAACGCGAAGATGCTGCGTGAAGGACAACTGAAGGTCCTGAAGCCCGCCATCGACCGCGGCGACATCAAGGTGGTCGGCCAGCAGTGGGTGCCGGAATGGAGCGCTTCGACGGCGCTGCGCATCATGGAAGACGCGCTCACGGCGAACAACAACAAGATCGACGCAGTCGTCGCGTCGAACGACGGCACGGCGGGCGGCGCAATCCAGGCGCTCGCCGCACAGCATCTCGCGGGCAAGGTGCCGGTGTCGGGTCAGGACGCGGACCTCGCGGCGGTCAAGCGCGTGGTGGCCGGCACGCAGACGATGACGGTCTACAAGCCGCTGAAGCTCATTGCGGGCGAAGCCGCGAAGCTCGCTGTCGATCTCGCGAAGGGCCAGAAGCCGGCATACAACGCGCAATACGACAACGGCAAGAAGAAGGTCGATACGGTGCTGCTGCAGCCGACGCTGCTCACGAAGAGCAACGTGGACGTCGTCGTGAAGGACGGCTTCTATACGCAGGCGCAACTGGCAAGCCAGTAACGCTTATGGCCTGACGGCCCGCGTGTCCCATCGGGGAGCGCGGGCCATCGCAGCGAGTAACCAGCGTATGACCGAACCTTTGCTGACGATGCGCGGCATCGTCAAGTCCTTTGCGGGCGTGAAAGCGCTCGACGGCATCGATCTCACGGTGCGGCCCGGCGAATGCGTGGGCCTGTGCGGCGAGAACGGCGCCGGCAAATCCACGCTCATGAAAGTGCTCTCGGGCGTGTACCCGCATGGCACCTGGAGCGGCGAGATCCGTTGGGAAGGCGCGCCGCTCGAAGCGCAAAACGTGCGCGACACTGAACGCGCGGGCATCGTCATCATCCATCAGGAACTGATGCTCGTGCCGGAGCTTTCGGTGGCCGAGAACATCTTCCTCGGCAACGAAATCACGCTGCCCGGCGGCCGCATGAATTACGCGGCGATGTACCAGCGCGCCGACGAACTGCTGCGCGAGCTGAATATCGACGCCATCAACGTGGCGCAGCCGGTGATGAACTATGGCGGCGGCCATCAACAGCTCATCGAGATCGCCAAGGCGCTGAACAAGCGCGCGAAGTTGCTGATTCTCGACGAGCCTTCGTCTTCGCTCACGGCGGCGGAAACGAAGATCCTGCTCGACATCGTGCGCGACCTGAAGCGCCGCGGCGTGGCTTGCGTCTACATCTCGCACAAGCTCGACGAGGTCGAAGCCGTGTGCGATACCGTGAGCGTGATCCGCGACGGCCGTCACGTCGCCACCGAACCGATGGCGTCGCTCACCACCGACCGCATCATCGCGATGATGGTGGGGCGCGAGATTCGCAATCTCTTTCCGCGCGAACCGCATGACATTGGCGAGGTCGTGTTCGAGGCACGCAACGTGACCTGCTACGACGTGACGAATCCGCGGCGCAAGCGCGTGGACGACGTCTCATTCTCGGTGCGTAGTGGCGAGATCCTCGGGGTGGCCGGCCTCGTCGGCGCGGGCCGCACGGAAACGATGCAGGCGATTTTCGGCGCGTATGCGGGCGCTTGCTCGGCAACGGTCCTGCTCGAAGGCAAGCCGCTGAAAATCCGTTCGCCGCTCGATGCGATCAACGCAGGCATCGCGATGGTGCCGGAGGACCGCAAGCGCCACGGCATCGTGCCGCAACTGGGCGTAGGGCACAACATCACGCTCTCGGTGCTGCAGCGCTTCTCGAAGCATGGACGCATCGACACCGCCGCCGAACTCGACACGATCCGTACGGAGATGCAGCGCCTTTCGGTGCGGGCAGCGAACCCCATGCTGTCGATTGCAAGTCTCTCGGGCGGCAATCAGCAGAAGGCGGTGCTCACCAAGATGCTGCTCACCGACCCGAAGGTGCTGATCCTCGACGAGCCGACGCGCGGCGTGGACGTCGGCGCGAAGTACGAGATCTACAAGTTGATCTTCCAGCTGGCCAAGCGCGGCGTGGCGATCGTGATGGTGTCGTCAGAGTTGCCCGAGGTGCTCGGCATCAGCGACCGCGTGCTCGTGATCGGCGAGGGCGAGTTGCGCGGCGACTTCGTCAACGACGACCTCACGCAGGAAGACATTCTTGGCGCGGCGATCCAGAGCGTGCGCGCCCAACCCGATACAGCGAGTGCAGCATGACCCCCGACGTCACGACCCAAGGCGCACGCGAAGAACTACCGCATGGCGGTAACGGCTTCGCCATGCGCTTTCAGCAACTTTTCGCGCGCTACAAGATCCTCGCGCTGCTGCTTGCAGTGGCGGTGATCTGGCTGTTTTTTTCGCTGCTCACGCATGGCGCGTTCGTCACGCCGCGCAACGTGTCGAACCTGCTGCGGCAGATGTCGATCACGGGCATGCTCGCATGCGGCATGGTGTTCGTCATCATCGCGGGCGAGATCGATCTCTCGGTGGGCTCGCTCCTGGGCCTGCTCGGCGGCGTGGCCGCGATTCTCGATGTCAATCGCGGCTGGCCGATCGGCGTGACCGTGCCGGTGGTGCTCGTGCTCGGCGTGCTGGTGGGCCTCTTCAACGGCTGGTGGTCGACGTATCGACGCGTGCCGTCGTTCATCGTGGGTCTTGGCGGCATGCTCGCGTTTCGCGGCGTACTGCTCGGCATCACAGGCGGCTCGACCATTGCGCCGGTGTCCGATCACTTCGTGTTTCTCGGCCAGGGCTATCTGCCGCGCGTAGCGGGCGACGTGCTGGCGCTCGCGCTCTTCGTGCTGCTCGCCGTGCTCACGGTGCGCCAGCGTGCGAACCGCAGGCGCTATCAGCTGAGCGTCGTGCCGCTCTGGCAGGACGGCGTGAAGATCGTCGGCGCGGGCGCGATCCTGCTGGCGTTCGTGCTGATGCTCGACAGCTACGGCGGCATTCCGGTGCCCGTGCTGCTGCTGCTCGCGCTGCTCGGTATCTTCACATGGATCGCCACGCAAACCGTGTTCGGACGGCGCATCTACGCGGTGGGGTCGAACCTCGAAGCCACGCGCCTTTCGGGCGTCAACACGAATCGCGTGAAACTCGCGATCTTCGCGCTCATGGGGCTCATGTGCGCGTTCGCGGGCATCGTCAACACGGCGCGTCTCGCGGCCGGTTCGCCCTCGGCGGGCACGATGGGCGAACTCGATGCGATCGCGGCTTGCTTTATCGGCGGCACGTCGATGCGCGGCGGTTCGGGCACCGTGTATGGCGCGCTGATCGGCGCGCTCGTGATGGCGAGCCTCGATAACGGCATGTCGATGCTCGACGTGGACGCGTATTGGCAGATGATTGTGAAGGGCGGCATTCTCGTGCTCGCCGTGTGGATCGATGTCGTGTCGGGCTCGAACCGCCGCTGATTCGCCGCTGTGAATCGCGTAGCAAACACGATTGCGAACCTGCTGGCGTAGTGAAATGGATGACCGTGTTCTTGCATCGCGCGTGATACCGCAACGCATTCGTCGCGGATGACTGTCACGTGCAGTTGCTCTCCTCGCGCGCCCCGAGCGCGCTCTCAGGGCGGGACGAATGTCCCGCCCTTTTTCTTTGCCGTGCTGGATCAAGACGCGCGCGATAAACGACGTACTGAGCGGCGCATGTTCGACGCGTTGGCAATCGTTTCCTGCCACAATCGTTCGCACCTGTGTCGGGCGGTGTTTGCACACCACGCGAACGCGCTGCGCGCGCTTCATTCCGTCCGCAAGGTCATCGTCAGCCACAGCACTGCGCCGCAATGGTGTTCAGGCGCGTGCTCGCCGATTTGTCGCTTTGCTGGTGCAACCGCTGCATGCGCTGTCGCGTTGCACCGAATCACGCTGCGAGGTTGTGCCAGGGGTTTGCCAACCTTGGCGGTGCGATTCCGATCTTCCGGAGACAAGCCGACCATGCCCACACTTTGCGAAATCTGCAATACCCGGCCCGCCGTCGCGCGCGTGACTGTCGTGCAAAACGGGCAGCGCAAGTCCATGTCGATCTGCGACTACGACTACCGCCAACTGATGCGTCACCAAAGCATGCTCAATCCGTTCGATTCGCTGCTGGGCGGCAGCGGCCTGTCGCGCTTTTTCGGCGGACAGGGCGGCGAGGAAGAGCATGACGACGACGGGCACGATCTCGCCGCCGAGGTGCCGCGCGAATCCGTCGACGCGACCGATGCGTTCAGCGAGCAGACGCTCGAAATCCTGCAGCGCGCCGCGGAAAAAGCCCACGAATTGCAGCGCACCGAACTCGACACGGAACATCTGCTGTACGTGCTAGCGGACACCGATGTTTGCGCAGCACTCCTGAAGGAGTTGAAACTCTCGCCGCAAGACATCAAAGGCTATATCGATCAGCACGCACAAAAGGGCACGGCTTCTCCCGACGCGGCCATCGACAAGATGACGATTTCGCCGCGCCTGAAGAAAGCGTTTCAGTTCGCGTTTCAGGCTTCGCGCGATCTCGGCCATTCGTACGTCGGCCCCGAGCATCTGCTGATCGGTCTCGCTGCGGTGCCGGACAGCATTGCGGGCACGTTGCTCAAGAAATACGGCGTCACGCCCGAGGCGCTGCGCCAGAAGGTCGTGAAGGTGGTGGGCAAGGGCGCGGAAGACGGCCGTGTGGATGCACCAACGGGCACGCCCACGCTCGACAAGTTCGGCCGCGACCTTACCGCCATGGCGCGGCAAGGCAAGCTCGATCCGGTGCTGGGCCGCGCGCAGGAAATCGAGAACACGATCGAGGTGCTCGCGCGGCGCAAGAAAAACAACCCTGTTCTGATCGGCGAGCCGGGCGTGGGCAAGACCGCCATCGTGGAAGGGCTCGCGCAGCGCATCGTCAACGGCGACGTGCCGGAGGTGCTGCGCGGTAAGCGGCTCGTGGAGGTCAACATCAATTCGATGGTCGCGGGTGCGAAGTACCGCGGCGAATTCGAGGAGCGCGCCAAGCAACTGATCGACGAAGTGACCGATAAGCATGACGAACTGATTCTCTTCATCGACGAATTGCACACGATCGTCGGCGCGGGGCAGGGCGGCGGCGAGGGCGGGCTCGACATTGCCAACGTGCTGAAGCCCGCTTTGGCGCGCGGCGAGTTGAGTCTCATTGGTGCTACGACGCTCAACGAGTACCAGAAGTACATCGAGAAGGACGCGGCGCTCGAACGGCGCTTTCAGCCCGTGCTCGTGCCGGAGCCCACTGTCGAGCAAACCATCGTGATCCTGCGCGGCCTGCGCGACAAGCTCGAAGCGCACCACCAGGTGACCTTCGCCGACGACGCCTTCGTGGCCGCGGCCGAGTTGTCGGACCGCTATATCACGTCACGCTTCTTGCCGGACAAGGCGATCGACCTCATCGACCAGGCAGCGGCGCGCGTGCGCATCGGCTCGACCTCGCGGCCCGCCGACATGCAGGAGCTCGAAGCGGAGATCGCGCAGCTCAAGCGCGAGCAGGATTACGCGGCTTCGCGCAAGCGCTTCGACGAGGCCAAGGGTTTCGAGGAGCGCATCAACGAGAAGCAGGAGAAGCTCGACGAACTGACTGAAGCGTGGCAGCGCAAAACGGGCTCGGAAACGCTTGAAGTCACGGTGGCGTCGATTGCCGAAGTCGTGTCGCGGCTCACGGGCATTCCGGTTGCCGACCTCACGCAGGAAGAGCGCCAGAAGCTGCTCAAGATGGAAGAAACGCTGCGCGAGCGCGTGGTGGGCCAGGAAGATGCCGTGGTCGCCGTGAGCGACGCCGTGCGTCTCTCGCGCGCGGGCCTCGGTCAGTCGAACCGGCCGATCGCCACCTTCCTCTTCCTCGGGCCGACCGGCGTGGGAAAGACCGAGCTTGCGAAGGCGCTGGCGGAAACCGTGTTCGGCGACGAGCAGGCCATCATCCGCATCGACATGAGCGAGTATATGGAGCGTCATGCGGTGGCGCGGCTCATTGGCGCGCCGCCGGGCTACGTGGGCTACGACGAGGGCGGCCAACTCACCGAGCGCGTGCGGCGCCGCCCGTACAGCGTGATTCTGCTCGATGAAATCGAGAAGGCGCACCCCGACGTCTACAACGTGCTGCTGCAAGTGTTCGACGACGGGCGCTTAACCGATGGCAAAGGCCGCGTGGTCGACTTCAGCAACACTATTCTGATCGCCACGAGCAACCTGGGCGCGTCGATCATCATGGACAACCTCGAGCGCCCCGAGAAGTCGCGCCTCGACGAGAAGACGGTCCGTGCTGAACTCATGAAGGTGCTCAAGGGCCATTTCCGGCCCGAGTTCCTCAATCGCATCGACGAGATCATCGTGTTTCATGCGCTCTCGCGCGACAACATTCGCGCGATCGTGCAGATCCAGCTCGAACGCGTCACGCGCACGGCCGCTGCGCAGGACATCACCCTCATCATGGGCCAGACGCTCGTCGATCATCTCGTGGAGGCCGGGTATCAGCCGGAGTTCGGCGCGCGCGAACTCAAGCGGCAGATTCGTCAGGAAGTGGAAACGCGCCTCGCCAAGGAGATACTTGGCGACGCGCTGCAGTCGGGCGATACCGTCGAGATCGGCTACGACAAGACGAACGACGAAGTCACGATCAGCAAGGTCGCCGTGCCGCCCGACGTGAAGGAGAAAAAGCCGGCGAAGAAGGCGAAGCAAGCCGCATCTGCGCCCGTCGATGAAGTTGCGTACGAGATTGCCGCCGACGACATGGAAGGCGATCCACCGCCTCCGCCTCCGAAGAAGAGCGGCAAGGGCGGGGGCAAGGCGAAGCCGGCTTGATCGATTCGTAAAAGCGCCGGCGCACCGAAAAGTGCGCCGGCTGCTTCAGATGTTCAATGTTTCGGAATCCAGATCAACGGGAGGCGATATGCCACCACGCGGGCAGCAGCGCGCGTACGCCGGGCTGCGCGAAGCGGTCGTCGAGCAGGTGCACGACCCCGCGATCGTGCTCGGTGCGGATCACGCGGCCCGCTGCCTGCACCACCTTGCGCAAGCCCGGTATCAGGTACGTGTAGTCGAAGCCCTCGCCGTAGAGCGTGTCCATGCGCGCGCGCATCGCCTCGTTCACGGCGTTCACCTGCGGCATGCCGAGTGTGGCGATGAAGGTGCCGATCAGGCGCGTGCCCGGCAGATCGATGCCTTCGCCGAACGCGCCGCCCAGCACGGCGAAACCAATGCCGCAGCCGCCTTCCACGAAGCGCGCGACAAAGGCCTGCTGGCCCGCTTCGTCCATGGTGCGCGACTGAAGCCACACATCCACCTGTGGATGGCGAGCCATGAAAGCATCGGCGGCTTGCTGCAGATAGTCGTAGCTGCTGAAAAAACACAGATAGTTGCCGGGGCGCTCGGCGTATTGCGCGGCCACGCGCTCGACCAGCGCCTCGAGCGAACGCTCGCGGTCCTTATAGCGCGTCGAGATATGGCGGGCGATGTGCACGTCGAGCTGCTCGGCGCGAAACGGCGTGTCGATGTCGATGCTCACCGTGTTGGCGGGCAGGCCGAGCATGTCGCTGTAGTAATGCGTGGGCGAGAGCGTTGCCGAAAAGAGCGTGATGCTGTGCGCCATGGCGATGCGCGGGCGCAGGGCATCCGCCGGCACGATGTTGCGGATCGCGATCGTCGAACGCGGGCGCGCGTTTTGATGAGCCAATGGCGTGACGTCGAAGAGCGAATGCGTATCGAAGCGCTCGGCAATGCGGGTGAAGTGCAGGGCGTCGAAATAGAAGCGTTCGAGTTCGGGGTCTCGCATAAGTGACGGTTCGGCGAGCTGGTCGCCGATCGCACCGATCACGTCGCCAAGCGCCGCGACGAGGCCTTCGGGCAAGGTGTCACTCGCACGCCAGGCGCCGGGCTGAACCGCGTTTTGCGCGTTCCAGTGCTTCTGCAGACGCGCGAGCGCGCGCTTGAGCGGTGCGTTCGCGGCACGGCGCACGGTGTCGATACGCGTTTGCACGAGTTCCGCCGAGTACATCGCGCGGGCGCGCTCGGGGAGGTTGTGCGCTTCGTCCACGAGCACGCTCGCGCGCCACTGGTTGTGCGCGGCGAGCATGAACAGCATGGCGCTCACGTCGAACCAGTAGTTGTAGTCGCCGACGATCACGTCGCTCCAGCGCGCCAGCTCCTGGCCCAGGTAGTAAGGGCAGACGGCATGCTCGCTCGCCACTTCGCGCAGTGCCGCGCGATCGAGCCGCGCGCGTTCGAGCGCCGCCGCGCGTGCGGCCGGCAGACGGTCGTAAAAGCCGCGCGCGAGCGGGCACGATTCGCCATGACACGCCGCTTCGGGATGCTCGCAAGCCTTCTCGCGCGCAACGAGTTCGAGCACGCGCAAGGGAATGTTCGTTCGTTGCGCACCGGCGGTTGCTGCGTCTTGCGCGTTTGTCAGCGTGGCGAGCGCGTCGAGCGCCAACTGGCGCCCGGAGCTTTTCGCGCTCAGAAACACGACCTTGTCGATTGCGGCGCGCGGGCAAGCCTTCAATTGCGGAAAGAGCGTGCCGATCGTCTTGCCGATGCCGGTAGGCGCCTGCGCCAGCAGACAGCGCCCTTGCGTGGCCGTGCGCCAGACAGCTTCGGCGAGATCGCGCTGGCCGTGTCGAAACTGTGGATGCGGCAGGCACAGTGCGGCGAGCGCGGCGTCGCGCGCGGCGCGGTGTGCGCTTTCCTGCTCGGCCCATGCAACGAAGCGGCGGCATTGCGTTTCGAACTCGGCGCGCAGTTGCGCAGCGCTTGCATGCTCGACGAGCGCCGTTTCGCTGCCCGAACCGATCTCGTAGTACACCAAAGCGAGTTCGAGCGCATCGAGGCCAAGCTTGTCGCACAGGAGCGCGCCGTAGACGCGCAACTGCGCCCAGTGCAGTGCGCGCTGATTCTCGCGCATCGCTTCGAGGTCGCCGCGATAGGTCTTGAACTCTTCGAGCCTGCGGCGAGCGGGATCGTAGCCGTCGGCGCGGCCGCGCACCGTCAGCGATTCGAACGTGCCGGAAAGCGCGATTTCGGTTTCGTAACCAGGTGGGCGCCGCGCGGCGATGGCTGCATGGCCGGCGCGGCCATCGCTTGCGTCTGGCGAGGGCGTGAAGCGCAAGTCGAGGTCGCCGCGTTTCGCGGTGAACTCGCACAGCGTGCGTACGGCGACGGTGTAACTCATGGCGCGCGCAACGGCTGTGCGGTGGTTTCGTCGGCGAGGTCCGGCCAGCGCACCTGCAACACGGAAACCGGCATGCCGTGCTGCACGCAGTAGGCGAGCCAGCGGCGCTGGTTGTCCTGCAGGCGGTCGCCGGGGCCTTTTACCTCGATCAGTTCGTAGCGCCGCTCGTGCGGCCAGAAGCGCACGAGATCGGGCAGGCCCGAACGGTTGGCGACGGGCTCGCGCAGCAGCCGCTCGAACCACAGGCGCAGATGCGCGGCGGGGAAGCAGTCGAGGGCCAGCGCGAGCAGTTCGTCGCTCAGTGCGGGCCATGCGACGAAAGGCGACTGGGTGCCGGCTTTATCTGCGTAGCGCCGCAGGATCGAGTCGCGGTACGCGTGCGTTTCGAGTTCCGCGAGGCATGCTTCGAACTGCGAGGTACGGCGCGCGACGAAGTCGGCGGCGTGCAGGTCGGCGGGGCCGCGCTGGAACGGGTGGAAGAATGCGCCGGGCAGCGGCGCGAACAGCGCGGGCCAGCAGAGCAGGCCGAAGAGTGCGTTGATCAGCGTGTTCTCGACATAAAACACCGGCGCCTGCGCCGTGGCGAGTGCGAGGCGAGCGGCTTCCTCGACGCGTAGTGCCCCCGGTGCGGCGGGCAGCGTGAGTTCGAGCTGCGCGAAGCCCCGCTCGGCGTTCGTCTTCGCTTTCGCGCGCGTGCGTGCGAGACGCCCGAGCGTGCGCGCCGCGCGCTGCGCTTCCTCTTCGTTTTGAGGCGCGTCGGCAATGGTTTGCGCGAGCGCCAGCGCTTCCTCGTGGCGGCTCAATTGTTCGAGCACGCGCACGCGGCGATAGCGCGATTCGGGATGACCGCAGTCGAGATAGGCTCGCCAAGCGAGTTCGGGTTCGCCCGCGCGCTCGGCGGCGAGCCCTGTTGCGTGACGCAGTTTGTCGTGCCTGGCGCGCAGCCACGCGTTAGCTTGCGTGTGCGGGGCCAGCGCGTCGAGCGTTTCGAGGGTCGTGGCGATGGCGGTGGCCGCGTCGAAGTCCGTGGACTGCGCGGCGCTGTCGAGACCGTCGCGGCAATCGCGCAGCGCCAGATACGCGTCGATGTCCTCGCGCCGCTGGAACGCGCGCGACGCGCGATCGAAGGCCACGCTCTCGTAGCGATAGACGCCGAGGTCGGCGAGCACGAACTCCGACCAGTCCTGATGCAGGTTGCCGAAGAACATGAGCCGCAGGCGCTCGCAGAGCGGGGCGGCGGCGAACAGCAGCACGGTGTCGGGCGAGGCCGGGAACCACGCATGCCAGTCGCGCGGCTCGGGCGCGGCGGCGTAGTGGGCGTCGCAGCGTGGATCGTAGTGCGCCCCGAGTGCTTCGAGCGTTGCCGCGCGCGTGGCGCGCGGTTCCAGCGCGACGCCAAGACGCGCGGCGAGCGCCTGCAGCTCGGCCTTCGTCACGAGCGCGGCGAGCGCGTCGAAGTCGAGCGCTGGCGCGCCGTCGAGCCATCCCGCTGCGACGAGCGGAGCCGCCGCCGCACGCGGGCAGCCGATCTCGTCGTATGTCAGACGGCTCGCGCGGAAATGGGGCCCCTTGCGCATCAGCATGCGCACGAAGAGCGCGCGCGAGGCTTGCGGCATGCCCGCGAAATCGACCGCGAAGCGGCGCTCGACGTCGTCGAAGAGGTCGGCGCAGCGCGCGTCGAGCCACGCTAGCGCACGCTCGAAGTTCGCGAGGTAATAGAACGGATCGGGAGAATCGGGAAGCACGCGCGGCACTGTATGGATATACAGCAGCGATGATAGCAGGGTCGCGCAGGGGCGCGAGCGCCGTAAGGGAATGCCCGCCCCGTACGCTACAATTGCCGCAGCCTGAAAAACGGATGAGCGATGAACAAACGTAACGCCTGCTTCGCCGGCCTCGCGGCCGCCGTCACCCTGCTCGCGGGATGCGCGGCGCAGTACCGCAACACCAGCACCTGCGAAGAGGAGATGCGTAACCGCCTGGCCGAGACGAGACTCGGCGACCTGAAAGTCACGCATAGCGCGACGACGTATCGTGGCGCGCGCGTGGTGATCGAAGGTCAACTCGAAAACGCCCCGGCGTCGGCCGCCGCAGCTGCGTCGGCGCCGTCTGCGGCGTCTGCGTCTGCAGCGTCGGCCGCCACGGCGCAGAGCGCCCAGGCGGCGCCGAACGTCATGGCGCCCACGGTGCAGGCGGGCGTGCTGCCCGGCACGATTTCGGTTCCTGTCGCTCCCGTCGCCCAGAGCGGTGCCCCAGAAGGCAAGCCGACCACGCCGGCCGCGGTGCTGGCTGCGAAGCTCGGCATCAAGAAGGCCGTCGTGACGCCCGCGGCCGCGGAGTGCACCTTTAACGAGTCTGGCCTCGCAACGTTCCGCTGGCTCGCGCCGGCGCCGCTCGCGAAGACCACGCCCGACCCGAACGCCGCGAACGACTAAGGAGGACTCGAGCGGTTCGCCGTTGCGTTCCGTCGTGCGCAATCGCCACTCATCAAGGCCTCGCAAGAGGCCTTTATCGTTTCTGGCGGCGGCTGGCGCGCTTAGAACGCAAAGAACGGCCCGCTGCCGGCAGGCGTGACCTGCGAGGCGATCGCGGTGAATACGCGCCGCCCGAAGAAGAATGGCAGCCCCCAGCCGAACGCGTTGGCGTTGTAGCCAGCCAGATTGCTGAAGGCCCAGTTGCCGCTGGCGAGGAGCGTCGTTGAACTCGCGATCGCGAAAGTGACGGACGCGCCCACGCCGTCGATGCCCGCTATCGTCGCGCCGAGGCTGACGGGCGAACCCGGGCAATACCAGAATCCGCAGCGCGTCATCGTCGAGCTGTTGAAGTAGAGCGCGTTTGAGCCGGTGTCGAGGTAGCTCAGCGAGTAGACGGTGCCGTCCGATGTCGTCGTCTTCACATAGCCGGTGCCCGAGTTCGCGCGCAGCACGGTCGCGCTGCCGAGCGCGTTGTTCGCCTGCGAGCCGATGCCGAAGATCAACGACCCGCTCACCTCGGACGCGCCGCTGTCTGCTACGGCTGGCAGGTCGATGACGACGCCGTTGTTGTCGGTGGCAAAGGCCGCCACCGGGTTGCTGACCTGCTGCGCAAGCGGTTGCGCGCTCGCGGTGCAGCCGCTTGGCGGACACGCGTAATACCACGGCGTGACGGCCGCCCTGACGCAGGACACGCCGCAATCGGCGCTGAACGGCCCCACGCCGAGGATGCCGTTCGAACGCAGCGTGGCGGCGCTGTTCATTGCGAGACCGCTGCCGGCGCAGCCGGTCGGCGCGGAGGCGGGCACCGCCGGGTCGGCGATCAGCTGGATCGGCAGCGCTGCGGCCACTTCGCCCGCGAGTTTCACGTCGGCGCTGCGCACCGCGCCCCACGTATAGCCCGTGCCGAACACGGCGCATTCCCCCGCGATACTGGCTCCCGCGCCGGCTGGCACGGCGGGCAGCGCGAAGCCCGCCGGCAGCGCGGAAGCCAGCAGGCGCAGACCCTGCGAGCCGGTATCGACCTGAACGTTGTCGACGCTCGCGCAGTTCGCGGTGCCCGGCACGCAGACCGTGACGCTCGTCATCAGCATGTTGCGCGTCGAGGTGGGCGTTGGGCCGACCGTGACGGCTACGACGTTGGGTGTGGTCGATTGCGGCACTGTGCCGCTGGTGCTGGTGGTCGACGGCGCGCTCACGGGGCTTGGTGCGCTTGCGGTGGCTGGGGCGCTCGCGGGCGCCGTGGCGCCTGTGCTCGCGGGGGGGCTTCCACCGCCGCCGCCACAAGCAGTCAGCGAGGCGCAAAGCACGAAGAGGGTGACGCGCTGCGCGATGCCGGGCGCGCGTGCGCGGCGCTTCATTGCAGGTCTCCAACCCTCACGCCCGCGGGCAGCGCGGCGGGCAGCCATACGCGTCCCGCGTAGGCACGCATGTGGCCGGCCGTCTCGACGACGACCTGAGCGCCGTCTACGCGCGCAGCGTGCAGGCCGTCGCCGCCTGCGGCGTGAAGCGCCGCGGCTGCATTGCGCCAGTCGGCTGCGTAGCGTCCCAGCAGCGTTTCCACGTTGGGCTGAGCAGGCCCCTGCCACGTGTACGCGAAGACCGTGCCGGTCGCGCTGCCCACATATTCGTTGATGGTCGTGCCGCCATCGTCGACGTAGCTGACGACGCGGCCCGCGCCGCCGCCGACGGCTCGCGGGGCGGCGTCCGCAGGCGGCGCTGCGTTGTCGCCGAGCGCGGCGCGAGCCGGCACGGCGGCGAAGCCCAGGCAACTGAGCGCGCAGGCGAGGGCCGCGGCGCGGCCCGCCTGGGTGAGGCTGCAAGTTTTCATGACGCTCTCCGGTCCTGCTTTTCACGAATCTCTTTTTTTGAGATTTCGAGTGAAATTAGCACCGGGGTCGTTCTCGCAAGCGCGCCAGGCAGGCAGGGCGGCGAAGCGCAAAGCGGTGTTTTGGCGCAGGCCGGATCTAGTGCATTGATCCAAAAGGGAATTGATAAAGATTCGGCAGGGCTGCCGCGTCGAATCGAATGTAGATGAATGTTACGGGCGGGGCAGGTTAGGGAGGCGCAGGCACAGTCCAGCGCGCGTCGCTACGGCGGATACGGGGCCTGGGTTGAGTGCCACCTCGTGGTTTTTGCACAGCGGGCCGCTGGACCGGTAAAATGTTTGGTTGATCCACGGAAACTGGCCGTGGCGTAGCCGAAGGGATTACCCGAACATGAGTGATTTTCATCAACGTCTTGCCGCACGCGCGCTCGCGCTTCTGATGGCGGGCGGGCTGGTCGCCGGCTGCAGCTCGCCGACGCCAGGCAAGATCGATTACCGCAGTGACGCCAAGGCGAAGCAGTCCTCGCTCGCTGTGCCGCCGAACATGCTCGACGAAGCGTCCGACCAGCGCTCGCTCGCGCCGCAGGGCGGCGAAACCTCGCTGTCCTCGCTCAAGCAGACCCAGGCTGCCGCGCCGCAGTCCGACGAGAGCCAGGTGGTGCCGCAGGTGCCGGGCATGCATATCCAGCGTGACGGCACGGAAAGCTGGCTCGTCATCGACAGCCGCACGCCCGACCAGGTGTGGGCGCAGGTGCGCCGCTTCTGGCAGGAGCAAGGCTTCCTGCTCGTGGTCGACCAGCGCGACAAGGGTGTGATGGAAACGGACTGGAACGAAACCCATCCGAAGATCAGCGACGGCCTCATCCGCAACACGCTCTCGTGGGCCACGGGCAACTCGTACGTGACCGCCGAGCGCAACAAGTACCGCACGCGCCTCGAAACGTCGCCCACCGGCGGCACTTATGTGTTCATCAGCCAGAAGGGCCTGAGCGAACAGCTCTCGGGCACCAATAACGACAACACCAAGTGGGTGCCGAAGCCCAACGATCCCGCGCTCGAAGCCGAGTACCTCAAGCGCCTCATGATGACGCTCGCGAACGCGAAGCCGGGCGTGCCCGACGCGCAGGTCGCGGCCGATGCCGACGCCAAGGCCAACAGCAAGGGTACCGACGCGAAGTCGAAGGCTCCGGACGCCGCAGCGGCCGCCATGGCCGCGCAGAACGTCGCGGCCGTCGGCCAGCAATCGGGCAGCGGTTCGTCGAATGCAGGCACCTCGGGCCAGTACAGCTCAACGGAGCTCACGCTCGGCGAGCCGTACGACCGCGCCTGGGTGCGCGTGGGCATCGCGCTCGATCGCGCCAACTTCACGGTGGACGACCGCGACCGCACGAAGGGCATCTACTACGTACGCTACGTCGATCCGAAGGATCTGAGCTCGGACGAGCAGGGCTTCTGGAACCAGATCTTCCACGGCCGCAAGGAAAAGGTCGCGAAGCAGTACAAGCTCAATGTGCGCGCCGTGACCGACAACCAGACGCGCATCGCGATCGTGGACGACAACGGCCAGATCGACGCGTCGCGCCCGGCGCAGGAGATCATGGGCCTCGTGGTCGGCGAACTGCACTAAGCCTTGCGCTCGAGCCAGCACCCGCTGGCTCACTGAATGCCGCAAAAGAAAAACCCGCCTGCGCTTCGCCGCGCAGGCGGGTTTTTTCATGCATGTGCACTCAGCAGTCCGTACTCAGTGCGGAATCATCCACGTGAGCACGTTCTGCTGCAGCCACACGAGAATGCCGAGCAGCACCGTCAGCAGGATCGAGTGCTTGAACGTCTTCGCGAACACAATGCCTTCCTGGCCCTTGAGGTCCGTGGTGGCGACACCCGTCGCGATGTTTTGCGGCGAGATCATCTTGCCCATCACACCGCCCGACGAGTTGGTCGCCGCCATCAGGATGGGGTTGAGGTTGAGCTGTTTCGCGGCCACCACCTGCAGGTTGCCGAACAGCGCATTGCCCGAGGTGTCGCTGCCCGAGAGGAACACCGCGACCCAGCCGAGGAACGCCGAAACGAGCGGGAAGAACGCGCCAACCGATGCCACGGCAAGACCCAGGGTATAGGTGAGCCCCGAGTAGTTCATGAGGAACGCAAGGCCGACGATGGTTGCGACCGTGAGGATGGCGATGCGCGTCTGCACCCAGGTATCGACGATCGCGGTGCCGAAATCGGCGGGCTTCAGGCGCACGACGAACGCGGTGATGATCGCTGCGACGAGAATCGCCGTTCCGGTGGCGAGCGGCTGGAAGTCCCAGATCGCGCCATAGGGCGAGTTGTACAGCGTGATGTAGACGGCCTTGTCGAGGCCCGGCCACGGCACTTTGACCTCGCCGATCGTGAAGACCTTCGCGATGGTCCAGATGATCACGACGGCCGCGACGATGATCCACGGATACCAGCCCTGCGTGCCCGTCACGGCGCCGCGCGTTTCCTTGGCGCGATCGACCTTGATCGTGAAGCGCGGATCCGCCTCGGGCTTCCATACGCGCAGGAACAGGATCGTGAGGATCAGCGAGACGAGCGAAGAGAGCACGTCGGTGAGGCTGTAGTTGATGAAGTTGGCGGTGACGAACTGCGTGATGGCGAAGCTGCCGCCGGAGACGAGCAGCACCGGCCAGATGCGCAGCATGCCGCCCACGCCCGCGTAGATTGCGATCACATAGAACGGCAGCAGCAGTGCGAAGAACGGCAACTGGCGGCCGACCATCTGTCCCAGCAGATCCGAGGGCAGGTGCGTGACCGCGCCGAGCACGGTGATCGGCACGCCGAGCGCGCCGAAGGCGACGGGCGCTGTGTTGAAGATGAGCGTGAAGGTCAGGGCTTCGAGCGTCGGGAAGCCGAGCATGATGAGCAGCGAACTCGTGATGGCGATAGGCGTGCCGAAGCCGGAAATCCCTTCGAACAGCGCGCCGAACGAAAAGCCGACCACGACGAGGATGATGCGCCGGTCGTTGGGCAGATTATCGAGCAGCCACATGCGAAACGCCGCGAAGCGCCCCGAGCGCAGTGCGATGTTGTAGAGCAGGATCGCCGTGACGACGATCCACATCACCGGCCAGAGTGCGAACACCACGCCCGCGAGCACCGAGCTAATCGCGAGATTGACCGGAAACTGCCAGCCGGCGATGGCGACGATCAGACCGACCACGAGCCCCGCGAGCGAGGCCTGCCAGGCGGGCCGCCGCGCCCAGCCGAGCAGGGCGAGCACAGTGATGATGGGCAGCACGGCAATGAGAAACGAGAACAGCAGCGAATTGCCGATAGGGGTCAACAGCTGGTGGAACATCACGTCTCCTTTATGCTGGTTCGTTATCGGCGCAGCAGTGCGGCAGCGTGCGCCGGGGCGCGTCGTTGGCTGTGGAGTTCTGTGCCCGGCCAGGCGGCCGAGTTAAGGCGGTGCTTCAATCCCCGCTAGCCCACTTGGAGGATAGAGAACGAAACGGGAGCGTCAAGGAGGGAAAGTACGGTCCGGCACCGTTTTGCGGTGCATTTTGCGGCGTGGTGGGGCGCGCGAGCGTTAGCGATGCCAGTGTCCGCCGCCGCCGCTCCAGTAGCCGAAGCCAAACGAGACAGCGGGCGCGCCCCAGCCCCAGCCGTACGCGGGGTAAGGGTAGTACGCGGGGTAGGCCGCGGGGTAGGCCGGATAAGCTGGCCACGCAGGCACGGCGATCGCAACCGGCGGCGAGGGATAGAGCGGCCCCGGATACTGGGCGTCGGGCACGGCCGCTGGCGCGGGGTTCGGCGCCGTTTGCATGACCGCGGCCTCCTGCTGTGTGGCCGCAACGGGCACGGTGCCGTAGTAGTAAGGGCCGTAGCCGTAGGGGGAATAGTAGTAGCAGCCGGAAAGGCTGAAGACCGTGCTCGCGGTAGCGATCACAAACACAGACGGTCGTTTCATGGCGGGCTCCGCGAGTGGCGAACGGCCGCGCGGGGTTATCGCCTTAAGGCTCGGGCCGTTTGATCTTTTGAGCTTACGCCGGACGCGTGCGTTTTGCGTTGTGCCTCGTTAACGGAATATTTCGCCTGGTACCACGGCTGCGATGGCTAACGCCCAAAGCAAACGCGGCGCAGCCCGTGAGGGTCTGCGCCGCGCATCCTTCCCTGATGCACGCCTTGAATGGCGTGTTGCCTGTCGTGTCGTTTCTGTTCTGTGCCGTCGCATCGATCGTGCCGCTATTCGTGCAGCCGCATCGTCGACGCGTCCGGCCTTAATGCTTACTTGCCAACTTACTTGCCAACCTGATTGCCGATGATGCCGCCCACTGCCGCGCCGCCCACCGTGGAGAGCGCATTGCCGCCAATTGCCGCGCCGGCCACGCCGCCTACGCCCGCGCCAATGACCGTATCGCGGTCGCGTCTCGACATGTTGTCACAAGCGGAAAGACTGCCCAGCACGGCGACGAGTGTCGTCACCGTGACTAGAGTGCGTGCACGTTTGAGCGTTTTCATTTTTTCGACTCCCCCACGCAAAGTGCGTTCGAGTGTGCGGTGCGACATGCGCTGGCGCGCACACCGCACCTCCAATGCCCTCATCCTAGCCAGGCGACCCGTATCCGGGTGTATGCGCTTGTCAGAGAGTTGTGGGAGTCGTTAGAAAATGTTTCGGCGGGCCGCAAGGGCCCGCCAGAACCAGGGTGAGTGCTTACTGACGCTGATAAATCTCTGCGCCCTGCTTGATGAACTCGACCGCCTTCACTTCCATGCCTTTCTTGAGGGCTTCGTCGTCGCTCACGCCTTGTTTCGCGGCGAAGTCGCGCACGTCCTGGGTGATCTTCATCGAGCAGAAGTGCGGGCCGCACATCGAACAGAAGTGCGCGACCTTGGCCGAGTCCTTCGGCAGCGTCTCGTCGTGGAACTCGCGCGCCTTGTCCGGATCGAGGCCGATGTTGAACTGGTCTTCCCAGCGGAACTCGAAGCGCGCCTTCGACAAAGCGTTGTCGCGTACCTGAGCGCCCGGATGGCCCTTCGCGAGGTCGGCCGCGTGCGCCGCGAGCTTGTACGTGATGATGCCTTCCTTCACGTCGTCCTTGTTCGGCAGGCCCAAGTGTTCCTTCGGCGTGACGTAGCAGAGCATGGCCGTGCCGAACCAGCCGATCATCGCGGCGCCAATGCCCGAGGTGATGTGGTCGTAGCCCGGCGCGATGTCGGTGGTGAGCGGCCCGAGCGTGTAGAACGGCGCTTCGTCGCACCAGTCGAGCTGCAAGTCCATGTTCTCCTTGATGAGCTGCATCGGAACGTGGCCCGGGCCTTCGATCATCACCTGCACGTCGTGCTTCCACGCGATCTGCGTGAGTTCGCCGAGCGTCTTCAGTTCGCCGAGCTGCGCTTCGTCGTTGGCGTCGTAGATCGAGCCAGGGCGCAGGCCGTCGCCGAGCGAGAAGCTCACGTCGTATTCCTTCATGATTTCGCAGATCTCTTCGAAATGCTCATAAATGAAGGACTCCTTGTGATGCGCGAGACACCACTTGGCCATGATCGACCCGCCGCGCGAGACGATGCCCGTCATGCGGTTAGCGGTGAGCGGCACGTACTGGAGACGCACGCCCGCGTGGATCGTGAAGTAGTCCACGCCTTGCTCAGCTTGCTCGATGAGCGTGTCGCGGAACATTTCCCACGTGAGGTCTTCGGCCTTGCCGTTGACCTTTTCGAGCGCCTGGTAAATCGGCACCGTGCCGATCGGCACCGGCGAGTTGCGGATGATCCACTCGCGCGTTTCGTGAATGTGCTTGCCGGTCGAGAGGTCCATGACCGTGTCGCCGCCCCAGCGAATCGCCCACGTCATCTTGTCGACTTCCTCGCCGATCGACGAGGTGACCGCCGAGTTGCCGATGTTCGCGTTGATCTTCACGAGGAAGTTGCGGCCGATGATCATCGGCTCGCTTTCCGGGTGGTTGATGTTCGCGGGGATGATCGCGCGGCCGCGCGCAATTTCCTCGCGCACGAACTCGGGCGTGATCTCCTTGAGCGCGTTCTCGCCGAAGGCGGCTGCGCCGAACGCCTGGCCCGGATGCTGGCGGCCCATCATCGCGGCGAGCTTCGCGCCGTTCGGGCCGCTCGCCTTGAGGCTTTCCAGATACTCGGCGCGGCGCTGGTTCTCGCGAATCGCGATGTATTCCATCTCTGGCGTGATGATGCCTTGACGCGCGTAGTGCATCTGCGTGACGTTCTTGCCGGCCTTCGCGCGGCGCGGCGTGCGGTGCAGGCCGGGGAAGCGCAGTTCGGCCGTCGCGGCGTCGGCGGCGCGTTCGCGGCCGTATTCGGACGAGAGGCCCGGCAGCGCTTCGGTGTCGCCGCGCTTTTCGATCCAGCTCTGGCGCAGCGCGGGCAGGCCAGCGCGAATGTCGATCTTCGCATCAGGGTCGGTGTACGGACCCGACGTGTCGTAGACGTAGATCGGCGGATTCTTCTCGCCGCCGAAGCCCGTGGGCGTATCCGCCTGCGTGATTTCGCGCATCGGCACGCGGATATCGGGCTGCGATCCGGTCACGTAGATCTTGCGGGAATTGGGCAGCGGCGCGATCGCGGCTTCGTCGACGTGCGCGTTGGCGGAAATGAACTTCGGATTCGCGTTCATGCGTCTCTCTCTCCATGCAAAGCAAAGTGGGAACAGCGGCTTAGCAGGAGACGAGACGGAACGTGGACGGACTTCGCTGTGATGGGGTGAGGCTTGAGCGATGTTGCGAAGTCCGGACGCTTCCCTGCGCTGGCATTATCCAGATCAGGTTCAAAGGGTATTTCTCACCCGCGAAATACGCTGCACGACTTTCGTTCGATGCGGCGCATGACGCAGGACCCCCGCGTAAGCAAGGCCAAACGATACACCGCGCTGCGACGATCTGGCAAGTGCCTTCGCGCGTGCGGTGTAGTACGACGTATAGCGGCGCGCGGAACTTACAGCGTGAAATGCTTCGAGGCCTCGGGCTGAAACAGGATGCGTTCGATCTTCAGTGTTTCGACCGCGCCGCCCGGCGTCGTGAAGCGCACGGCGTTGCCGCGCTTTGCTCCGAGGAGCGCGAGACCCGCGGGGGAGAACACGTTCAGGCGCCCCGCGTCGACGTTCGCCTCGTGCGGATAGACGACGGTGTAGGTGAGGGCTTCGCCGTTGCGCTCGTCCATGAGCGTTACCTGCGAATTCATCGTCACGACATTGGCGGCCACGTCGCGCGGCTCCACGATCACCGCGTGTTCGAGCAGGTCGTCGAGCATGGCCTGGCGAGCGGGCGCGGCGCCCGGTTCAGCGGCGCATTTCTCGAGGCGGGCGACATCGAGTTCGGTGAGATAGCGGATTTTCTTCGACATGGCAGTTCTCCTTGCGATCCAGAAAAGTCGAGATGAGGGCGAGGGCTGGCGGGCGAAATTACGCAACAAGGACGCAAAAGCGCGCGGGCCGCAGCAGGGCGCAACGGATCAGCCCGGAGCCCGACTGAACGGCTCCGATGGCTTGGGGAGGCGGGTTCAGTGCGGGCGCCGGGCGGCGCAGAGCGGGGCGGACAGCGGGGTGGACAATGAGGGCAGGGCGCGCGCCCGGTTGTCGAGAGGCCACGCCGCCGTTCGCTCGCGGCCCGCGCGTGCACGCACCCGCGCGCTGCGCAAACTGCGCGGCGGCGAGGCGAGGACGAGACGCGAAACGAGTGAATGCATGGTGAACGGCGTGCCTGAAATCAAGTAAATGAAAGTTAATCGAAAGATTCGACCATGCTAGCACGATCTCACAAACTGGGCGTGACGCGCGTTTATATGGTGCGCGATCGCCCATCCTGGCTTGCTCCTCGCACTGTGACGCGCACGCAACGAAGCACCGCGCATAAAGCATCCTGAAAGCATCCGCAACGTCCGGCGTTGTTGCATAATGCGGTTCGCCCGTCCCGGGTGTCCTTCGTACTCCGTCCTTTTCGCGTTCTTGCGCACCTGCACCATGCCGTCGAGCTTCACCCGTCCCGCCGTCTTGCCGCCGGGGCGCCCGCGGTCCTGCCCGTCACGCTCCTCAAGCACCTCGCGCACCGCGGCGAAATGACGATGCCTCCCCGTTTGCCTTCCCGCGTGAGCACTCAATCTTTTATCGCAGGCGCCCAGCAGGCCGCAGCCGCGCTTTGGCGTTTCGTGCGCGCCGTGCGGCTGCCGCAGTCGCGCGCCGGGCGCGTCGCGCTCTCGCTCGGCGTCGTCTACTTCGTCTGGGGCTCGACGTATCTCGGCGTGAAGATCGCGCTCGATTCGTTCCCGCCGCTCCTGCTTTCCGGCTTGCGTAATCTGCTCGCCGGGATTGGCCTCTTCGTGTTCGCGCTGCGCCGGCGGCCTGTCATGCCAACGCTCCTCGAAGTGCGCAACGCAGGCGTGGTGGGCACGCTGCTCGTGGGCCTATCGAGCGGCATGCTCGCCTACGGCATGCGTACCGTGGGCACCGGCACGGCGGCTGTGATGGTCGCCACGGTGCCGCTCTTCGCCACCGTGATCTCGTCGGTGACCGGGCGTCGCGTCGCCAGGGCCGAATGGGCCGCGGTCGCGCTCGGCCTCGTCGGGATTGCGATCCTGAGTCATGGCGGCGGCGCTTCGGGTTCGGCGGGCGGCAGCCTGGCCATTCTGTGCGGCGCGCTCTTCTGGG
Source organism: Paraburkholderia sp. JHI869 (assembly GCF_038900775.1). Taxonomy (NCBI): domain Bacteria; kingdom Pseudomonadati; phylum Pseudomonadota; class Betaproteobacteria; order Burkholderiales; family Burkholderiaceae; genus Paraburkholderia; species Paraburkholderia sp. JHI869. The sequence continues at coordinate 205,998 of NZ_JAYMSC010000006.1, read as the reverse complement.
CGATCGGCGCGCATCTGGCGGGCAAGCTCTCGCTACCTGCCGATCTCTTCATCGCGACGTCGCTGCAGATCGGCCTCGGCGGCGCGATTTCGACGACGGTCGCGTGGATCAGCGGCGAACGCATGGGCGAGCTGCATTTCCTGCCGCTCGTAGCGTTCCTCTACCTGCTTTTCATCGGCACGATGGCGGCCTATGTCGCGTATGGCTATCTGATCCGCCATACCAGCCCGCTCGTCGCGAGCAGTTGCATGTACGTCAATCCCGTTGTCGCCGTCGCGCTCGGCGCGCTGCTGCTCGGCGAGCCGGTCACGAGCAGCACTGTCGTCGCGACCGTGCTGATTCTCGGCAGCGTGGGGCTGTCGTTCATCTTCGACGACCGCCGTCGCACTTCCTGAAATCTTCCTGACTTCGCGACGCGCCTCGCTGCGCGCGCGGCCGCCCCGCATTTGACGTGCGAGGCGGCCGCGGCTTCATCGTTCACCGGTCATTCAGCCCGGCGCCTTTACCGTCTGCCAGACACTACTTCGCTTTTTCCGCGGAGTTCGTGAGGGCGTGGCCGCCTGCGGAAACGTCCTCGCCGGCACCCGCCATCGTGTTGCAGGCGGAGAGTCCTGCCAGCGATGCAGTAACGAGAAAGAGGGCAATCAGGCGTTTCATGAGGAAGTCCTCCACGGTGTCAAAGGAGACGACTCTCCAGCATGTCGCGTGCCCGGTCATATGTGCCGCCATGTCCATGCCGTGTGCGCACGCGGCGGGTCCGCTGCTTGCGCTAGCGCCGATGCAGGCGCGACATAGCGCAGCACATCCGCCCAAAAGGAGGATTACGCCATGCTTCACTACGCCATCGTGTTTTTCATCATCGCGATCATCGCCGCCGTGTTCGGCTTTACGGGCATCGCCGCGGGCGCGGCCGAAATCGCCAAAATCCTGTTCTACATCTTCCTCGTGGTCTTCGTGGTCACGCTGCTGCTAGGCGTGATGCGTGGATGACGCACGCAATGCCAAACCAGACCCATGCCATGTTCGAAGGAGAAGTCAGATGTCGAAGACACACGCTTCGTTTGAGTTCGACCTCAAGCGCGTGCGCGATGAAGCGCGCCACAATCTCGACCAGGGGTCGGTCACGCCGGACTACCCCGCGAATCGCCACACGGTGCTCAAGTTGCTCAACGATTCGCTCGCCACGGAACTCGTATGCGTGTTGCGCTACAAGCGGCACCATTTCATGGCGAAGGGCATCGAGTCCGAGTCGGTGGCGGCCGAGTTCCTTCAGCACGCGAACGAGGAACAGCAGCACGCCGACATGCTCGCGGCGCGCATCGTGCAGCTAGGCGGCGAGCCCGACTTCTCGCCGGCCACGCTCGTCGAGCGCTCGCACTCGGAGTACAAGGAAGGGGCCGACCTGAAGGACATGATCCGCGAGAATCTGATCGCGGAGCGCATCGCAATCGAGAGCTATCGCGCGATCATCAATTATCTCGGCCACGACGACACCACCACGCGGCGCATCTTCGAGCAAATCCTCGCGACGGAGGAAGAGCATGCCGACGATATGACGGACTTGCTCTATGCGCGTAAATAGCGCTTCCCGCTAATCGCTAACCGTTAGCGCCCTCAGGAAGACGCTTGTGCGCCCGTGCCCACGCGCGGGCGCGTTGCATGGTGAATCCAGCCCGCGAGGGCCGTGAACGCGATGCCGGCCACGCACACGCCGATCCAGCCGAATGCATGCCAGGCGGTCACGCCCACGGCAGAACCGGTTGCGCCGCCAATGAAGTAGCACACCATGAACACCGTATTCACGCGGCTGCGCGCCTCGGGGCGCAGCGCGTAGATGCGCGACTGATTCGAGATCTGCGCGGCCTGCACGCCCACGTCGAGCACGATCACGCCGATCACGAGGCCGATCAGACTCTTGCCCGAGAACGCGAAGATGACGAACGCGAGCGCCATCAGCACGATCGACATCGTGATGACCGCGCGCGGCCCGCGCTTGTCGGCGGATCGGCCCGCCATCGGCGCGGCCAGTGCACCCGCTGCGCCAACGATGCCGAAAAGCCCTGCCGCCTGCGGCCCGAGATGGAAGGGCTCGCCCGCGAGCAGCAGCGTGAGCACGGGCCAGAAGAGGCTGAACGCGGCGAAGAGGCAAGCGCCCGTCGCTGAAGCTTCGCGCAACCCGGGCAGCTCCAGCACGAGATGCCACATGGAGCCGAGCAGCTTGCCGTAGCCGAGCGACGAGGTCGGCTGGCTCTTCGGCAGCTTCTTCACGATCACGACCGCGAGCACCAGCAGCGCGACGATCGACGCCCCGAACACCGCGCGCCAACCGAAGTACTGGCCCACAAACCCGGCCGCCGTACGCGCGAGCAGGATGCCGAGCAAGAGGCCGCTCATGACCGTGCCCACTGCGTGGCCGCGCGCCTCGGGCGGCGCCAGTTCGGCGGAAAACGGCACGGCCTGCTGCGCGATGGTGGCGAGGATGCCGATCGCGAGGCTCGCGCCGACCAGCACCCACAGCGATGGCGCCGTGGCTGCGACGAGCAGGGCGACGCACAGGCCGGCCGTTTGCAGCAGGATGATGCGGCGGCGGTCGTAGCGGTCGCCGAGCGGCGCGAGCAGGAGCATGCCGGCCGCGTAGCCGAGCTGGGTGCCGGCCGGCACGGCGCCGATCCACGCGGCGCCTGCCGGGAAGCTCTGGCGGAAGTCGTCGAGCAGCGGCTGGTTGAAATAGATGTTCGCGACCGTGACGCCCGCGATGGTCGCGAGCAGGAGCAGCAGGCCGCGCAGCGACTGGTCATTGCCAGCGGTTGCGGAATCGGGTGTGGACATGTGCGAAATGCGGGCGGCGCCCGGCGATACGAAAGGCAGGCTTCGAGCGTGCCGATCATACCGGAGCGCGCGCAAACGCGCTGGCGGCGCTGGCGGCCCGAGCCCGCGCCGCCAGTTGCGCCTTTAGCCGTGCATTCAGCCGATCAACTCGCCCGAGGGCTCGTAGAACGGATACGGGCCGTCGAACGTCTCGACGTAGCCATGGTGCGTCACGATCCCGCCCTGTGGCTCGAAGCGATGCAGCGCGAAAGCGGGCGGCTCGAGCGTAAAGGTGGAGGGCGCATCGGGCGCGAGGTCGAGCGTGACCTGGTGAGCGGGCGCGGGCACGGCCGAGGCGATCGTGCCGCCGAAGCGCACGAACATGGGCCGGTGCACGTGACCGCACAGCACGCGCTCGACGTTGGGATGCTGCGCCACGAGCGCTTCGAGCGCGCGCGCAGCGTTGTCGTCGAGACGAATCGCATCCATGTGGCCGATGCCGCAGTCGAACGGCGGGTGATGGAGCGCGACGATCACGGGCTTGCCGCGCGCCGCGTCGAGCTGCTGCGCGAGCCAGGCAAGGCGCGCTTCGCAGAGCGTGCCTGCGCTTTGGCCCGGCTGCATCGAGTCGAGCGCGATCACGCGCAACGGGCCGAGGTCCACGGCGTACTGGATGAACTCGCCGCCTTCGTGCAGTTCAGGCCGATCGGCGAACACTTCGCGCAGCGGCTCGCGCGCGTCGTGGTTGCCGATCAAGAGCCAGTACGGAATCTCGAGCGTGTCGAGCAGCGTTTTGAGGTGCCGGTATTCCTCGACCGAGCCGTGGTCGACGAGATCGCCGGTCATGAGAACCGCATCGGGGCGCGGCGTGAGCGCGTTCAAGCGCGCGATGGTGCGTGCGAGGCTCGCGGCCGTATCGACGCGGCGATAGGCGAGGGCGCCCGGTGGCTTGATGTGCAGGTCGCTGATCTGGGCGAGCAGCATGGTAGTCCTCGTTTTGTAAGATTTACGCAAGCGCAATGAGCGCTTCCGGGGCGATCGAAATGCCGACCGGCGTGCCGCGTGCCAGCTCGACCCGGCCCGCCACGTCGACGAGCAGGGCGTCGGGCGCGGCGCCGCCAATGGTGAGGCGTGTGCGCTCGCCAAGAAAGGTCGCCTGTTCGATCACGCCGCGCAGCTGTGCGCCAACCGGGTCGGCGAGCGTGGCGTCTTCGGGGCGGAAATACAGTTCGGCGGCTCCGCTGGCCTGCGACGCGCTGGCCGGCACGGCGCCGCCGCTCGTACGCAGCATACCGCCTTGCCATTCTCCGGCGATCCGGTTGAGCGTGCCGACGAACTGCGCGACCGCACGGCTCGCCGGCTGGAAATAGATCTCGCGCGGCGTGCCGATCTGCTCGATGCGGCCCGCGCTCATCACGACGATGCGGTCGCCCAGTTCCATCGCCTCGGCCTGATCGTGCGTGACGTAGACCGTCGTCACGCCCAGCTCGCGCAAGAGCGCGTTCATCTCGCTGCGCAGGGTGTCGCGCAGGCGCGCATCGAGCGCGGTGAGCGGCTCATCGAGCAGCAACACACGCGGGCGCGGCGCGAGCGCGCGTGCGAGTGCCACGCGCTGGCGCTGGCCGCCCGAAAGCTGGTTGATGGGCTTGGCCGCGTGCGCTTCGAGACGCATCATCGCGAGCAGTTCGTCTACGCGCGCGCGCGCGTCGGCGGCGGCAACGCGCTGGATCTTCAGGCCATAGCCGATGTTGCCGCGCACGTCGAGGTTCGGAAAGAGCGCATAGTTCTGGAACACCATGCCGACCTTGCGCCGCTCGATGGGCTGCGCGGTCACGTCCTCGTCGCCGAAGGCCACGCGGCCGCCCGTATCGGGCGTTTCCAAACCCGCGATCATGCGCAGTGTGGTGGTCTTGCCGCAGCCTGAAGGGCCGAGCAGGACGAGCGTTTCGCCCGCGCCGATCGCGAGGTCGAGCGGTTCGAGCACGCGCGTGCCGCGAAACGTCTTCGCGCAGCGCGTGAGCGTAATCGGGATCGGTTCGAGTTTCATTCGGAATCCTTGTTGTTATTTTGCTGGCCCGGAAGGCGCTGCTTGCCAGATGGCCTTCCTGAGGAGCCAGGTACGTCTACGCCGAGCCATTGCATCGCCACGAGCAGCGGCATCGTCATGAGGAAGAAGAGGATCGTGTAGGCGCTGCCCACTTCGATGCGCAGCGATGCGTAGGTGTCGGCAAGGCCCACTGGCAGCGTTTTGGTGTCGGGCGTGTGCAGCATCCACGTGAGGTTGAATTCGCCGATGGAGAGCGTGAGCACCGCGAGTGCACCCGCCACGATGCCGGCCCGCGCATTGGGCAGCACGATGGTCGTGAAGCGCTGCCAGAAGCTCGCGCCGAGGCTCGCCGCGCCTTCTTCGAGCGTGCGCAGATCCGCCGACGCACACACGGCCGCCACGGGCCGTACCATGAACGGCAATGTGAACACCACGTGGCCGACCACGATGAATGCCGCGCTCATGCGGAATGCGCTGAAGCCGCCGTAGACCACGAGCAGCGCGAGCGCCGATGCGAGGCCGGGCAGGGCCACGGGCATCACGAGCAGTTCTTCGATGAGACGCGAAAGGCGCGTGCGGCTGCGCGCAAGCGCATAGCCCGCGGGTACGCCGGTTACGAGCGTGATGGCGAGCGTGGCGGCCGCCACCTCGAGCGAGAGGAAGACGCTCGCGTGATACTGCGTCCAGACCTGGTCGAGCCAGCGCAGCGTGAGGCCGCTCGCCACACCGCGAAAGTAGTTGACGGTGAGCCCCGCGACGATCGACATCGCCACGGGCACGATGAGAAACGCACAGGTGGCGAGCATGACGAGCCATTGCGCGCACGCGATCCACGTGCGCGCCGAGGGCAGCGCGAAGCGCCGCCGCGCGGCGGGCGGCTGGTCGGGCGCTTCGTGCATCTCTTGCGCCGCCGTTGCGGCGGGATTGGCGACCGAATTCATTCTGGAGTCCTCGAAAACCACAGCGCACTCATGCCGTGGCCGCGACGGCCGCGCCCGTCACGCTGCGCGCCAGCGTGAGCACCGCCCACGTGACGAGACCGAGCACGATCGAAAGGCCCGCGGCCGTCACCATGTTGGCGTTGAGCGTGAACTCGGTGTAGATGGTCATCGGCAGGACGTCAATGTCGGTGGCGAGCGTGAACGCCGTGCCGAACGCACCCATCGCGGTCGCGAAGCAGATCGCCCCTGCGGCGACGAGGCCGGGCGCGAGCGCGGGCAGGATCACGTCGCAGAGCACGCGCCACGACGACGCCCCGAGCGAACGCGCGGCCTCTTCGAGCGAGCCGTCAAGCTGGCCTGCGCAGGCCATCACGGTCACGATCACGCGCGGGATCGAGAAGTACAGGTAGCCCAGGAAGAGGCCCGCCATCGAGTAAGCGAACACCCAGCGCTCGCCCGTGAGCCGCAGCGAGAGCGCGCCGATGAGCCCCTGGCGCCCGGCGAGCATGATGACCATGAAGCCGACCACCACGCCCGGAAACGCCAGCGGAAACGTGAGCAACGCGACGAGCGCGCGGCGTCCCGCGAACGTGCGCCGTGCGAGCAGGAGGCCGCAGACCGTGGAGATCACAAGCGTTGCCGCAGTCACGGCGGCCGAGAGCGCGATGGTCGCGCCAAGGCTCCTCATGTAGCGGCCATTCGTTAGCAGTGCGCGATAAGTTTCGATGACGTGGCCGTCGGCGCTCACCTGCACGAGCGCGATCATCGGCAGCAGCCAGAACGCGAGGAACACCGCGAGCGCGGGCGCGATGAGCGCCACGCGCCAGCGCAGCGGAAAAGTGAGGTCATGCATGGAAGTGATCGACCAGGGTATCAGTGCATGATCTGCAGATAGCGCTCGCCGAAGGCTTGCTGCTGCGCCGCCATCTTCGCGAAGTCCACGGGTTTTGCTCGTGCATAGTCGCTCGCGGGCAGGAACTTCGCAGCCGCTTCAGGCGAAAGCGCGCTCGCGCGCACCGGACGCAGGTAGGCATTGGCCCAGAGCTTCTGACCTTCGTCGGAGAGCACGAAATCCAGCACCTTCTTGCCGTTCGCTTCGTGGGGGCCGTTCTTCACGAGGCTCATCACGTAGGGCACCGAAATCGTACCTTCCTTCGGGATCACGAATTCGACGTTCGCGTGGTCCTTGTACTTGGCGCGGTAGGCGTCGAAGTCGTAGTCGAGCAGGATGGGGATCTCACCCGAGAGCACGCGCGCATAGGCGGTCTGTTTCGGCACGATCGGCTGGTTGGCCTTGAGCTTGCCGAACCATTCGAAGGCCGGCTGGAAGTTGTCGAGCGTGCCGCCCAGCGCGAGATTCACGGCCACCGCGCCCGCATAGCCCACGAACGCGCTCGACGGATCGAGGTAGCCGACCATGCCCTTGTACTCGGGCTTGAGGAGATCGGCCCACGAACGCGGCACCGGCTTGCCTTCGAGCGCGTCCTTGTTGACGAAGAAGCCGAGCGTGCCCGAATGGATGGCGAACCAGTAGCCTTGCGGGTCCTTGAGATCGGCGGGAATGTCGTTCCAGTGTGCGGGCTTGTACGGCGTGATGACGCCCTTGTCCTTCGCCTGGAACGCCGACGAAACGCCGAGGTACACAACGTCGGCGACCGGGCTCTTCTGCTCGGCCATCAGTTGTGCGATCGATTGGCCGGAGTTCTTGTTGTCGAACGGCACGCGAATGCCGGTCTCTTTCTGGATCGCCTGGATCTGGCTCGCCCAGTCGGCCCATTCGGGCGGGCAGTTGTAGCAGATCGCGGTTTGATCGGCCTGTGCCGTGAGCGGCGCGGCAAGACCGGCTGCGAGTGCGGCGGCGGTCGCCGCGAGCGGCAGCGCGCGGGTTAAGCGGGTTAAGCGGGTTAAGCGGGTTAAGCACCGCACGGGCGCCGCGAGCGTGCGCAGGGCGGCGCGCACGGGCACAAGCGAAAGCGGGCCGGCAAAGGCGAGTCGGCGGGTCACGGCTGGTCTCCAGGTCGGTTGCGAGAGCGTTCTGGTGGATGAGGGCCGTGTACATGCACGGCCCGGATTGTTTCGGCAGTTCGGTTTGTTATTCAGATGGACTAATGGCACACGAAAGCGGCTCACATCAGCGGCCTCACGAAAGCGCGCCGCCGAGTTCGAGGTTGCGATCGCTCGCGCTCCCACGCGCGCCGAGCGGTGCGTGTGCGATCGCCGCGATGGTGCCGCCTGCGCGCACCGTGTGTGGCAGGGTGTTGGCGAGCGGCCCCGCGGACTGGCCGCCGATGCGCGCCATCAGGCATTGCCACGCTTCGCGGCCGATATCGCCGTTCGGCGTGCCGATGCTCGCGAGCGGTGGCGCGAGCAGTTCGCCCATGGCGAGGCCGTCGAAGCCGAGAATCGACATGTCCTGCGGCACGCGCAGGCGGGCGCGGCGCAGCCCGCGCATTACGACCATGGCCAGCAGGTCGTTACTGCAGAAGAGGGCCGTGGGGCGCGCGGGCCCTGTCGTCAGATGCGCGAGCACCGAAGGCGCGAGCTCTTGCGCGTTGAAATCGATTTCGAGGGCCGGCGCGGGCGTGAGGCCGGCTTGTTGCATCGCGAGGGCGTACCCGGCATGGCGCTGGCGCGCGCGGTCGGAGGCAGCGAGCGTGCCAGCGAGCATGAGGATGCGGCGATGGCCGTGGGCGATGAGCATGCGCACGCCGTCGCAGGCGGCCTGGTGGTTGTCCACGGATACCGAAGGGCGGCGCTTCGTGTCGTTGTGCATCAGCACGTAGAGCGGGCCGTCCGCGTCGAGTTCGTCGAGCAGGGGGTGCGTGTCGGCGTCGGCGACGGTCAGGATCAGGCCCTCGACACGTTGCGCGCGCAACGTCTCGATCGCATGACGCTCGCGATCGGCGTCGTACTGCGTGGTCATCAGCATGAGGCGAAAGCCCTGCGCGGCGGCTAGCTCATCGATGCCCTGCAGGCACTCCGCGAACACCGGATTGGCGAGCGTGGGCAGCACCACGCCGATCAGACGCGTGCGCTCGCCCCGCAACTGGCGGCCGAGCGGGTTCGGGCGGAACTTCAGCGCGTCGATCGCTTCGCGCACCCGCGCGAGCGTGATGGGGTTGACGGTGTGAGGCGCATTGATTGCGCGCGACACCGTGGCGATCGAGAATCCGGCGTGTGCGGCGACATCCTTGATAGTTGGCGTCATGCGAGCGGCCCCGGCGTCGTTTGTAAACGTTTTCGATGGGGCCGATTATGAAAAACGCGTATGACCGGCAGATGACGGATGCGCTGCCCCGGCGCGCCTTTGGGACGCGCGCCGCGCAATGGTAGAATCGCGTCCGCCCTGCCGGGGTGATGAAATTGGTAAACATAGCGGACTTAAGAAACGATTGAGTGCCCGACCGGAAACGGCCGGTGCAGAACCCCTCAAATTCGGCGAACCCCCTGGGCCTTGAAGCGCGTTGCGCGCGAGGCGCCGAGGCAACGCCGAGCCAAGCCGGCTGCCGCGCAAAGCGGCGGTCAGGAAGGTGTAGAGACTAGACGGGGGGCGCCTAAGGCGGCGCGCGGCGTGATAAACGCGGCGCTTAAGCGACGGCGAAGGCATAGTCCAGCGCACGAACGCGCGTCCAGAGCAGGACGCGTGGCGTCGAAAGACGTGGTGTGACGAAAATCCGCCGCCTAACGGCTTGCCGGTTCGAGTCCGGTCCCCGGCACCAGATGTTGTTCCAGTGGCTTCCGCTGGATTCCAGAAACCCGCGATGGCTTAAGGCTTCGCGGGTTTTTTATTGGCGCGGCGAAATCCGTGCGAGCGCACGAAGCGGCGGGGCTGCGAAGGGGAAAAAGAAGAAACCAGGGGCGGCCGCGCACAATGGCGGCGCGAAGATCAGCGAGCGCAGCGCCCCAACCAGGCGCTTGCGTACTCAACGATGACCGATCTTCCCGGTCAGGGGATTGATCAGCCTTGCGAATCCGAACAATGCCGCGATGCCAAAGGGGCAGGCGATGAAGAATGCGGTCAACATGACTCGGCTCTGAACGTAACAAAATGTATCGTCAGTTTAGCTCGGTCATGCGGATTGAGTATCAGGGTGAACGACAACAAACTATTGCGCGATCGCAAGCAATTTGGGCTGCAACGGCGGGGTAACGGGCTGCAACGCCCGTTTGGCGCGGCTAAGCGGAAAGACGGTGCGGAGCGCATCAAATGCAGTCGAATATTACCTCTACTGTCTGGGACGTCACGCCGCGCAGGCCCTCGCTGTGGATCTCCACCGTGTGCAGCTGCTTCTTTTGCTTTTCGCAGTAGTCCTCGGCTTCGCTGACCCCGACTGCGCGCACGTGGTTCCACGAAACGAGATCCCAGCGCGCGCGGCTCGTGACGGTGAGATGGCCATCCTGTCTCGAATTGACGGCAGTCACCGATGTGCACGCCGTCAGCATGCTGACTCCAAACAACAGGACGTAACCTTTCATAGATTCTCCGTGGTCCGCGAGCATTCTCGCCGCCAACCCGGGAGATTGGCAACCCATTGCGGCGTGCTCCGGCTTGCTCCGGCGCGCTAGGGTTGCTTGACGCAGTGGAACGCTGCCGTGCCGTAAGGCACTGTCACGACCGGCTGTCCGCGCAGCGCGGGCTCCGAATCGATGAGTGCGCGCAGCTCGGCCTCGATGCGGGCCTGCTCCTCGGGTGGCAGGGCAGCAATGAAGCTTGTGGACTTCACACGCGCGACGATCACGTCCTCTGGCGAGCCGGTGTGGCCTTGCACGAAACGCTGCTCGTGCAGAGGCCCGAATCCCGCAAACGGGAAGACGCTGCGCCATTGGCCCGTGTAGTAGCGCGGCGTGTCGCCTTCGGCGCGGTTGACAATGGCGTCGAGCCGCGCGACCCACTCGACGCTCGCGTCGCGCAGATTCCAGATCAGGCCGAGGCGGCCACCGGGCTTGAGCACACGCAGAATGTCGGCGAGCGAGGCCGCGTTGGCGAACCAGTGAAAAGCCTGCGCGCAAACGACCGCGTCGACGCTGGCGTCGTCGAGCGGAAGCGATTCCGCCGTCCCTGCGCGGGTATCGACCTCGGGTAGCGCGGCGGCGAGCTTCGCGCGCATGGCGGCCACGGGCTCGACGGCGATCACGTGTGAGCCAGTTTCCACCAGGCGGCGCGTGAATTTGCCGGTGCCCGCGCCCAGATCAACGACGGTCGCACCGGGGCCCAGACCGAGCGTTTCGCGCAGCCAGGCGTTGACTTCGGGCGGGTAATCGGGGCGGCCGCGGACATAGTGGTCCGCGGCGGCGGGCGTGTAGCCCTCTTCAGCCGAGTGGTGTACGGCGTTGGACGGGGGGGGCATGAGCGCGCTCCGGCGGTGGATCCGCGAGCGAGCATAGCACCGCGCACCGCGCCTAAGAGCGGTGCCCGCGCCGCGAAACGCCCCCGAGCGAGCAGTCGCGGCGCGCAGGGCGCTCAGTCGTGGGCGATCAGGTCGCCGACTTGACCCTGGCCGGAAACGAGGCAGGAAGAGAGGAAGTTTTCGCTCTGGCTGCTCGCGCCGCGTTCGCCGAATCCGCGCACGAGCGCTTCGGCCTTGACGAGTGCTGAGCCCTGGGCGCAGGTAAGCGAACCAGCCTCGTGAGCCTGCACACGTGTCATGGCACGATTCGCGAGGAGGAGGGCGAGGACGATGACCACACCAACATTGAATGCTTGTCTCATGATTTCGTCTCCTTGTGCATTCAGACTATCTCAGTCGTTCGGCGTCCGAATCCAGGAGTTTCCCGGCGATGCACTGCAGCACATGCGGCGCGCAAAAACGCGCTTTCATGCGGTCTGCGTAATGCTTCGGCATCCTTCGCTTGGCCCACGCGCGCCGCTGCGCCTTCAGCAGTGCGGCACGGGGAAAAAGGGCGCCTGTGCGTGGCGGGGCGCTGCGTCGCAACAATGCCGCGACGCGTCAGATTCGACGTCTGCTAACAAATGTAGCCCTGTTGCGCGGCAATCAGAACGCGGCACATCGACACGGTGCGTTTTTGCACAATGCACCGTCGCGAAACGGTCATTTGGCACCGTTTTTCGCTGCCTACAAACGCTATGTGCTGTCGGACTGCGACTCTGGCGGCGATCGCCCGTCTTGAAATGCACCGGGGCTTCCTGCAAGATCGACGCCCGATCCCCTTTTTCTGTGCGAGGTGAACCCATGCAGTTGATCGGCATGATGGACTCTCCCTATGTGCGCCGCGTCGCGATTTCGCTGCATGTGCTCGGGCTGTCGTTCGAGCACCGCAGTATTTCGGTGTTTCGCCAGTACGACGAATTTGCTCAGATCAATCCTGTGGTGAAGGCGCCTACCTTCATCGACGACGACGGCACCCAGCTGATCGATTCGACGCTGATCCTCGACTATCTGGACCGCAAGGTGCCCGCCGCGCAGCGGCTCATGCCGGAGGAGACGCAGGAGCGGACTTTTGCGCTGCGCGTGAACGGTTTCGCGCTCGCGGCCATGGAAAAGACGGTGCAGCAGGTCTATGAGCGCGAATTGCGCCCCGCCGAGCGCCAGCACGAGCCCTGGTTCGAGCGCGTGAACGCCCAGATGCATGCCGCCTGGGCCGTGCTCGACCAGCTCGTGGCGGGCCGCGACGGCTGGCTGTGTGCGGGCCGCATCACGCAAGCCGACATCACCGCGGCCGTTGCGTGGCGTTTCAACCAGTTCATGCTGCCCGGATGCGCTGATCCCGCCCGATATCCGGCGATCGCCGCGCTTTCCGCGCGCGCCGAGACGCTGCCGGAATTCGTCGCCACACCGCTCGACTGAAGCGCGCTCGCACGGGGCGGGACGCGCGCAAAACCCCGTGTGGCGGGACCGCACGCGGCGCCGGACCCCGTGTCTCCGCGCGCGTTTCGATTGTTTGCGATTTTCGACAAGTGACTTCGCTGGCGGCCCATTTATCAGCGCCCGCTGCATTCCTAGAATAACAACCATCGAATGACCCTGCGTCAGGAGGACACGGGGCATGCAGCGGGAGCGGTCATGAAATCCTTTATCGAACGACAGTTGTATCAGCCAGCATTGGTTCTGCCGATGGTGGACCTGTTGCAGCTGATGGTGTCGGTCGACTTCAACATGGGGCAAGTCGGGCTGATGATGGCGACGCGCGGCGCGCGCGCCGCATTCCAGCGCTCGCGCGAACTCTGGAGCGCGGGCCATGGAGAATGTGCGCCAACGGATTGCGTGCACTGATTGTGTACTGATTGCGCTCGCACCGAATTTTCTCCCGGTTTTCAGGACTGAGTCTCCAGTCACCTATTCACCGAACGCCTGACGCAAGCGCGCAGCGCGTTCGCCGATCCCCCTGACGCGCAGCGGCTTCGCCCGTTTGCTGTTGTGACGTCACCCTGTGAGCCGCCTCGACGTGCGAGGCGGCTCTTTTTTTGCGCGCTCGTTCCGCTTCTCGACGCACGCCGATGCGTACCCGTTTCGCGAGATCACCCTGTGAGCGATGGCCATATGTCGCGCGTAAGATGGCGCGATCGACTGCCTTTCGCGACTCGCGAGGATGCGCGGTTCAACCCGCGGTTCAACTCCCGTCAACGGCAAAGGAGAGCGGCATGACACAACGTTTCGATGCGATCGTGATCGGCACGGGCCAGAGCGGCCCGCCTCTCGCGGTGCGGCTTGCGAAGAGCGGCCGCAAGACCGCGATCATCGAGCGCGCGTCGTTCGGCGGCACCTGCGTGAACGTGGGCTGCACGCCGACCAAGGCGTACGTCGCCTGCGCACGTGCCGCGCACGTGGCGCGCCATGCGGCGGAGTTCGGCGTGAAGATCGGAAGCGGCACAGGCGACGTTCGCGTCGATCTCGCGTTCGTGAAAGCGCGCAAGGACCGCATCATCGGGGCGTCGCGTGACGGCGTCGAGAGCTGGTTGCGCGATACGCCGAACGTCGCCGTGTTCAAGGGGCACGCGCGCTTCTCGGGCGCGCACGCGGTGCGAGTCGCCGCGCACGACGGTGCGCAAATCGATCTTGAAGCGCCCGAGATCTTCATCAACACGGGCACGCGCGCGCAGATTCCCGCGATTCCCGGCCTCGATACGATCCGCTACGAAACCAATTCGACACTGCTTGCACTGGAGCAGTTGCCCGAGCATCTCGCGATCTGCGGCGGCAGCTATGTCGCGCTCGAATTCGCGCAGATGTTCCGCCGCTTCGGCAGCCTCGTGACGGTGCTCGTGCGTGGGCAGCGCATACTCGCACGTGAGGACGACGATTATTCGCGTGCGGTACAGGACGTGCTCGCACGCGAAGGCGTGCAATTTCGCTTTGGCGCGGAGCCGCGCAGCCTCGCGCCGCTCGATGGCCAGGCTGGCGTGCGCATCGCGCTCGACGATGGTCCGCTCGACGTTTCGCATCTGCTCTTCGCGACCGGCCGCTTGCCGAACACGGACGATCTGGGACTGGACGCCGCGGGCATCGAGCGCGACGCCCACGGGCTCATCGCCGTCGATGGCCAGTTGCGCACGCGCGTTCAGGGCATCTGGGCGCTCGGCGACGTGAACGGGCGCGGCGCGTTCACGCACACTTCGTACGACGACTTCCAGATCGTCGCAGCGAATCTGCTGGACGGCAAAGCGCGCAGCGCTGACACACGCATTCCTGCCTACGCGGTGTACGTCGATCCGCCGCTTGCGCGCGTCGGCATGAGCGAGCGCGAAGTGCGCGAGCGCGGCAAACCCGCGCTCATCGCCACGATGCCGATGTCGCGCGTGGGCCGCGCGCGCGAACGCGGCGAGACGGACGGTTTCATGAAGGCGCTGGTGGACCCGCAGACGCAACGCATTCTCGGCGCGGCGATATTCGGCATCGAGGGCGACGAGGCGATCCACACGTTCATCGACACGATGACGGCTGACGCGCCCTATACGACGCTGCAATACGCGATGCACGTGCACCCGACCGTGAGCGAACTGGTGCCGACCCTGCTCGACGGTCTGAAACCGCTTGAATGAGTGCTTTCGCATGAACGAACCGAACACCGCCGCATTCGGCAATCTCTTTGCAGGCATCCATCACGACGCCACGGAAGAGCGCTTCGATACGCTCGTTTCGCGCGACGGGGTGCTCATCGAGCGTATCGTGTCTACGGGCCAGGCGAGCCCGCCGGGCTTCTGGTATGACGACGCGCGCGAGGAGTGGGTGGCGCTCCTTGCCGGCGCGGCGACGCTGGAGTTCGAAGACACGGCACAGCCGCCGCGGCGCCTGCTGCCCGGCGACTACGTGCAGATTCCCGCGCACTGCCGTCATCGCGTGTCGTGGACCGATCCGACCGTGCCGAGCGTGTGGCTCGCCGTGTACGTCGGCGCAGCGCAAGAGGAGGGCGACGGGCAGGCGTGAACGCAGCGATAATCGGCAGTATTCAAGCGAATACGAAGCGCCATGTCCGCGAAATATCCTCTGCGCGTCGCCCTGGTTTCCGACACGCACAATCTGCTGCGTCCCGAACTGCTCGCCTTTGTCGACGGCGTGGGCGCGATCGTGCATGCGGGCGACATCTGCGATCAGCGCGTGCTCGACACACTTGCGGCCATCGCGCCGCTCACCGCCGTGCGCGGCAACAACGATCATGGCGCGTGGGCCGAGGCGTTGCCGGTGCAGACCACCGTCGCGCTGGGTGGAGTTCGGTTAGCTGTGGTCCACGAACTGCCTGACCTGCAGGGCGATCCTGCAGCCGATGGCATCGCCGTGGTCGTGAGCGGGCATTCACACAAACCCTCGCTCGAAACGCGCGAAGGCGTGCTGTATGTGAACCCTGGCAGCGCTGGGCCGCGCCGCTTCAAGTTGCCCATCTCAGCCGCGATGCTGACGATCGGAAGCAACGGCGCGTTGCAAGTTGAACACGTCAACCTCCTCGAATAGCCCCATAAGCGAGCGCGCAAGAAAAAAGGCCAGCACGAAGCTGGCCTTTTTGCGTTTCAGTGGTACCTGCTGTATCAGGCGCGCACTGCGTTTGCGACGGCGTACTCTTCATCGAGTTCGCGCGCGAGACGCACGCCGCGCAGCACCGCATGCGCTTCCGCCTTGGTGCTCACGCTCGGCGCCGAGCCCGGCAGCGGACGGCGCGCCGTTTCATGCAGCGCCAGCACCGAGACGATGCCGATCGCCGCCGCGCCCATCAGGTAGTACGCGGGCATCATGAGGTTCTGCGTGTGTTCGACGAGCCATGCCGCCACGAGCGGCGTCGTACCGCCGAACAGCGACACCGACACGTTGAAGCCGATGGCGAGCGCGCCATAGCGGATCGCGGTCGGAAACAGCGCCGGCAGTGCCGAGGGCATCACGCCCGTGAAGCACGAGAGCAGCGCGCCGAGGATCAGCAGACCGAAAAACACCGGCACGAGCTCGCCCGTCTGGATCAGCGTGAGCGACGGGATCGACAGCAGGATCAGCCCCACGCAGCCCGCGAGCATCACCGGCTTGCGGCCGACGGCGTCCGAGAGGCGTCCGAACGCGAGCGTCATCGGCATCATGAGCACCATCACGATCAGCACGAGGAAGAGGCCGTGCGTCTCGTTGAAGTGCAGCGTCGCTGAAAGGTAGCTCGGCAGGTACGACAGCGCCATGTAGTCGGTCACGTTGAAGATCAGCACGAGACCCACGCACAGCAGGAAGGGGCGCAGGTGCTGCGTGAGCAGCGAATGCAGCGTGAGCTTCGGGCGCGCTTGCTCATCGGCTTCACGCAGTTCCGCTTCGCGCTTGAACGCGGGCGTTTCCTCGAGCTTCGTGCGGATGTAAAGACCCACGAGGCCGAGCGGGCCCGCGATCATGAACGGCACGCGCCAGCCCCAGTCGAGCAATTGCTGGTGCGAGAGCACGGCGGTCAGCACGGCAACCGTGCCCGCGCCGAACACATAGCCGATCAGCGTGCCGAATTCGAGGAAGCTGCCCATGAAGCCGCGGCGCTTGTCGGTGGCGAACTCGGCGATGAAGGTCGCGGCGCCGCCATATTCGCCGCCCGTCGAGAAGCCCTGAACGAGGCGCGCCACGAGCAGCAGCGCAGGCGCGGCGATGCCGATCGACTTGTACGAGGGGATCAGGCCGATGGCGAAGGTGCCGCAGGCCATCAGGATCATCGTCATCGCGAGCACGCGCTGGCGGCCGATGCGGTCGCCGAGCGGCCCGAACACCATGCCGCCGATCGGGCGCACGACGAACGCGGCCGCGAATGTGCCGAACGTGGCGATGAGCTGCGCCGAAGGGCTGCTCGACGGGAAGAACACCTGGCCGAGCGTGACGGCGATGTAGCTGTACACGCCGAAGTCGAACCATTCCATGGCGTTGCCAAGGGCCATGGCGCCGACGGCGCGTTTGAGGAGGCTTTTGTCGACGATGGTGATGTCGTCGAGGGTAAGGTCGGACTGGGCCGACGAGCCGGAAGTGGAAGCGGTCAAGGTCTGCATCTCCAATGACTGCGACGAACCCACGAGGGTCCGCCACGGTTGCCGGAGAGTGTCGTTTCGCGATAGCGGCGACATTTCGCGCACGGCACGCCACGTTACGTCAGGGACGAGGGCGGGCCGATGGTGCATCGCACAAGGCGAGTGGCGCACGAAAGCAATGCTGAAGTGTCGCGAAACGACACTCGGACAAATTGTGTTTAACGTTGCGCCTGCGTGGCCGTGGAAGGGGGGCAGGACGCATGAGGACGCTGGACCGGCACGGGGTGCACGAGTGAAGCGCCGCTGAAACGAAAAAGAAGCCCGCGTGGCGGAGCGTTCCTTTTGTCATATGCGCATTCGGGTTGACGGCATTTGGGGGTGCCTACCTGAACGCAATTGATGGCTAATGCCTGTTGAACGAGGCCACATGATAGCACGATAACGGAAGATCGCGCAAACCTCGGCATCTGCGGGGATTCGGGGAGCGGGCGGGAAGCCCCATGTGGCGGGGGATTGCGCCGATTCGATGGAACCGTTTCCGAAGCCCCGAAAGCGCATGAAGCGCATAAAAAACCGCGCCAGGGGCGCGGTTTTTGCAGAGCGATCTGCTGCGTTTTGGCAGCTCGGGGACAGATCCCGGCGCGCCCCAGAGGGCCTTAGCCTTCGGTCGGCGGCACAAAGCCCGACGCCTGGTCGGCGCCTTCGCCGAAAAAGTACTTTTCCGTCTGCTTCATCAGGTACTGACGCGCGCGCGGATCGGCCATGTTCAGGCGGTTTTCGTTGATCAGCATGGTCTGCTGCTTGAGCCAGCCCTGCCACGCTTCCTTCGAAACGCTCTCATAAATTCGCTTGCCGAGTTCGCCCGGCAGCGGCGGAAAGTCGAGTCCCTCGGCTTCCTTGCCGAGCTTCGCGCATTGGATCATACGGGACATGCTGTGCTTCTCCTGTAGTCGTATGTGGGTGGGCGGCGCTGCTCAGAGCTGTTTCATCAGCACGAGCGATTTGCGCTGCCAGTTATAGAGGCGGCGGCGGTCTTCGGGCAGGTCGTCGACCGTTGCCTTGACGAAGCCGCGCTTCAGGAACCAGTGCTCGGTGCGCGTGGTGAGCACGAAAATGCGCGTGAGGCCGCGCGCCCGCGCGCGCTGCTCGATGCGGCGCAAGAGGCGTTCACCGTCGCCGGAGCCTTGCGCTTCGGGCGAGACCGTGAGGCACGCCATTTCGCCGATACGTTCCTGCGAATAAGCGTAAAGCGCCGCGCAGCCAAAGAGCACGCCATCGTGCTCGATCACCGAGAAATGGTCGATGTCGCGCTCGATCTGGTGACGGCCGCGCCGCACGAGCGTGCCGTCGCTTTCGAGCGGCTCGATCAGCGTGAGAATGCCGCCGACGTCGTCGGGGGTCGCTTCACGCAGGCTTTCCAGGTTCTCGTACGAGATCATGGTGCCCACGCCGTCGTGCAGGAACAGTTCTAGCAGCAAGCCGCCGTCGAGCACGTAGGGAATGATGTGCGCGCGGCCCACGCCGCCGCGGCAGGCGCGAATGGAGTGCTTCAGATAGAAGCCCTCGTCGCCGAGCACCGTGCCGCCTTCTTGCAGCTTGTAGGCGTCGTCGAGCGACATTTCGCGGATCAGCTCGCCTTCCTCGTCGATCAGGCCCTGCGTTTCCGTGAGGAAAACGATCTTGTCGGCGCGCAGCGCGATGGCCGCCGCCGAGGCAACGTCTTCCATCGACAGATTGAACGCCTCGCCCGTGGGCGAAAAACCGAGCGGCGAGAGCAGCACGAGCTTGCGGCTCGCGAGCGAATGGCGGATCGAATCGGCGTCGATCTTGCGCACGACGCCCGTGTGCTGGAAGTCCACGCCGTCGAGAATGCCGACTGGACGCGCCGTCACGAAGTTGCCCGACACCACGCTGATGTGCGCGTGCGCCATGGGCGTGTTCGGCAGACCCTGGCTGATCGCGGCCTCGATGTCGAGACGCACTTCACCGGCCGCTTCCTTTGCCGATTCGAGCGCGCGGGCATTCGTGATGCGCATGCCGTGCGAGAACTCGGACTCGACGCCGTGCAGGCTCATCTGCTCCTCGACCTGCGGGCGCGAACCGTGGACCAGCACGATCTGGATGCCCATGGCCTGCAGGAGCGCGATGTCGGCGACGAGCGCGTTGAGCAGGTTCTGGTGCACGACCTCGCCGCCGAAACCGACGACGAATGTCTTGCCCTGGAACGCGTGGATGTAGGGCGCGACCGATCGCATCCAATCCACGAATTGCGCGTGCTGCGCCATGATCTGCGAGTCGGAATCCGCAGCGGCGGCGGAGGCCGGCGCGCTGGCGGTGGCTGGGACGAGGTCGGTTTGGGAATTCATGCCCGGGATTATAATGCGCCCCCATGTCGAATGTACCCAAAAGACCTGCCTCGGAGCAGGGCAGCAACATCCCTGCCGGGCAGGAATCGGCGCAGGACGGCGCGAAAGCGAAAAGCGCGTCGCAGAAGTATGGCGACGGGCAAAAGCTCGCGTCGTCGGACAAGCTTGCCGCGCTCATGGGCGGCGGTGCGCTGGGCGGCGCGCGTGTGCAGGACAAGCGCGCAACGGAGGCTGCGCCGGCACAGGCCGTCAAGCCACAGGACACGCATGGCGCGCGTGGTGAAGAACGCAAGCCTGAGCGACCGCGCGAACCGCGTAGTGCGACTCAGCCAGCCGCTGGGCAACCGGCGCGCGGCGAGGCAAGTCGCGCGCCTCAAAGCAGGCAACGCGCAGAGCAGGGTGAAGCGCGTGCGCCGCGCAAGCCGCAAGCGCAGCGCGACACGCATGCGCAAGAGTCAAGGTCCGCGCCGCACGCTGCGTCCGGCGAAGCCGCGCGCGCTCAAACGCAACGCGCGCCGCGCGATGCTTCGGGAAACGCGCCGCAGAAAGAGCGGCGCAATCCCTCTGCGCAGCAAAAACCGCAACAGCAAAACGCGCAACGTGCGGCGCGACCCGAAGCGGTGCGCGAACGCGATCAGTCCGCGCAGCGCGCCGTTCGCTCCGGCAACGAACGCAGCGAAGCCGGCGAATCGACCGAACGCAAGCCGCGCGGCGAACGCCCGCCGCGTGCCCCGCGCGCGAACGTCGAGCCGAACAAGGTCCCGCCGATCACCTTCCCCGAAGCGCTGCCGGTCTCCGGCCGCCGCGAGGAAATCGCGCGTGCGATTGCGCAGAATCAGGTCGTGATCGTGAGCGGCGAAACGGGCTCGGGCAAGACCACGCAGTTGCCGAAAATCGCGCTCGCGCTGGGCCGTGGCCTCGGCGCGGGCGGCACGGGCCTGATCGGACATACGCAGCCGCGGCGGATCGCGGCTTCGGCCACGGCGCGCCGCATTGCCGACGAACTCAATACGCCGTTCGGCGAAGTGGTCGGCTACAAGGTGCGCTTCACCGACAACCTCTCGCCGGGCGCCTCGGTCAAGCTCATGACCGACGGCATCTTGCTCGCGGAGACGCAAACCGATCCGCTGCTCAAGGCCTACGACACGATCATCATCGACGAGGCGCACGAGCGCAGTCTGAACATCGACTTCCTGCTCGGCTATCTGAAAGAGATTTTGCCGCGCCGGCCCGACCTCAAGCTGATCGTGACCTCGGCGACCATCGACGCCGATCGCTTCGCGCGTCACTTCGGCAGCGAGGAAAAGCCCGCGCCGGTGATCGAGGTGAGCGGGCGTTTGTACCCGGTGGAAGTGCGCTATCGCCCGGTGCAGGAAGACAGTCCGGCGGTGAAGAACGCGCAGGGCACGGCGCCCCGCGAGAGCAAGAAGTCGCAACGCGATACGGATCGCGACCTGATGGAAGCCATCGTCGATGCCGTCGACGAACTCTGCCGCGAAGGTTCAGGCGACGTGCTGGTGTTCCTGCCCGGCGAGCGCGAGATTCGCGACGCAGCGGAAGCGCTGCGCAAGCACCATCCGCCGCACACGGAAATCCTGCCGCTTTTCGCGCGGCTTTCCGCGCAGGAGCAGGAGCGTGTGTTCAAGTCGTCGAACGCGCGACGCATCGTGCTCGCGACCAACGTGGCCGAGACCTCGCTCACGGTGCCGGGCATCCGCTACGTGGTCGACACGGGCTTGGCGCGCGTGAAGCGCTATTCGTACCGCAACAAGGTCGAGCAGTTGCAGATCGAGTCGATTGCGCAGGCTGCCGCGAACCAGCGCGCGGGCCGATGCGGGCGTGTTGCGGACGGCATCTGCATCCGGCTCTACGAAGAGTCGGATTTCGTCGCGCGGGCGCGCTTCTCCGATCCGGAAATCCTGCGCTCGTCGCTCGCCGCCGTGATTCTGCGCATGAAGTCGCTGCATCTCACGGCAATCGAGACGTTCCCGTTCATCGAGCCGCCGCCGGGCCGCGCGATCGCCGACGGCTATCAGTTGCTCAACGAACTCGGCGCGGTCGACGACGACAACGCGCTCACGCCGCTCGGCCGCGAACTCGCGCGCCTGCCGCTCGATCCGCGCGTGGGCCGCATGATTCTCGGTGCGCGCGACGAGCAGGCGCTGCGCGAAGTGCTCATCATCGCGAGCGCGCTTTCGGTGCAGGACCCGCGCGACCGGCCTATCGAGGCCCAGGAGCAGGCGGACCAGGCGCATCGCCGTTTTGCGGACGAGCGCTCCGAGTTCCTTCAGTGGCTCAAGATCTGGGCCTGGTTCGAAGACGCCGTTGCGCACAAGAAGTCCAACCGGCAACTGCTGGATGCGTGTCGCGCGAATTTCCTTTCGCACTTGCGCCTGCGCGAATGGCGCGACGTGCATTCGCAATTGCTGACGGTGGTGCGCGAGCATGGCTGGCGCATCAACGAATCCGACGCGACATACGAGCAGATCCATCACGCGCTGCTCACGGGCCTGCTCGGCAACATCGGCCTCAAAGCCGACGACGAGCCGTATTACCTCGGCGCACGCGGCATCAAGTTCCACTTGTGGCCGGGCTCGGCGCTTGTGAAGAAAGCGGGGCGCTGGGTCGTGGCGGCGGAACTCGTCGAAACGAGCCGCCTTTACGCGCGCTGCATCGCGAAGATCGAGCCCGAGTGGCTGGAGAAGGTGGGCGCGCATTTGCTGAAGAAATCCGTTTCTGAGCCGCATTGGGAAAAACGCGCGGCGCAGGTGAGCGCGTTCGAGCGCGGCGTGCTTTATGGCTTGCCGGTGTACCAGCGCCGGCGCGTGGCGTTCGGCAAGCAGGACCCGGCGCGAGCGCGCGAACTCTTCATTCGCGGCGCGCTCGTGGAAGGCGAGTTCGACACGAAGCTCGCGTTCTTCGCGCACAACCGCAAGCTGCTCGCCGATATCGAGCAGCTCGAACACAAGTCGCGCCGCCAGGACGTGCTGGTCGACGACGAACTGATCTACGGCTTCTACGATCAGGCGATTCCCGAAGGCATCTACTCGGGCGCGTCGTTCGAGCGCTGGTATCGCGACGAGGTGAAAAAGATCGGACAGCCCGAGGACAAGCAGCGTCTCTTGTACCTCTCGCGCGACGACCTGATGCGCCACGAAGCGGCGGGCGTCACGACCGACCTGTTCCCGAAGCGCATGACGATGTCGGGCGTGGCGATGGCGCTCACGTATCACTTCGAGCCGGGCTCGCCGCGCGATGGCGTGACGCTCGCGGTGCCGCTCTACGCGCTCAACCAGGTCGACGCGCGCCGCTGTGAATGGCTCGTGCCGGGCATGCTCAAGGAGAAGGCGCAACTGCTGCTGAAGTCGCTGCCGCAGAAGCTGCGTCGCCACTGCGTGCCGCTGCCCG
Source organism: Paraburkholderia sp. JHI869 (assembly GCF_038900775.1). Lineage (NCBI taxonomy): Bacteria > Pseudomonadati > Pseudomonadota > Betaproteobacteria > Burkholderiales > Burkholderiaceae > Paraburkholderia > Paraburkholderia sp. JHI869. Next base: position 183,003 of record NZ_JAYMSC010000006.1, on the reverse strand, counting down.
AGTATGCGGCCGGCTTCGCGGAGCGCGTGGGCGGCGAGCGTTTCGGCGCGGGCGGTTTACTGGAGGCGCTGATCGCCGACGTGCGCGAGCAAAAGCAGATCGCCCTGAAGTCCGCCGACTTCAAGCTCGAGACGCTGCCCGCTCACCTCTTCATGAACTTCAAGGTGATCGACGAGCACGGTCGCCAGCTCGCGATGGGCCGCAACCTTGCGCAATTGCGCGCCGAACTCGGCGCTCAGGCACAACAGCAATTCCAGAAGCTTGCGAGCGCGACGGCGCTGGCGGCTTTGGAAACGCATGCGCAGGGCGCAGAGGTACCGCAGAGCGCCCAGGTCGAGCGCGAGGCAAGCGGCAAGGCCGCGCAAAAGAGCAACGCGCCGCAAACGCCAACGCCGGGCGACGCAACGCCTGCCACCGCGCTCTACGAAAACCTCACGACGTGGAATTTCGGCAAGCTGCCCGAGCTGCTGGAAATCCGTCGCGGCGGACAGACCCTGTTCGGCTATCCGGCGCTCGTCGATCGCGGCACGCATTGCGACGTCGAAGTGTTCGATTCGCCGGAGGAGGCTGCGCGCATTCACCGCGCGGGGCTGCGTCGCTTGTTCGCGCTGCAGTTGCGCGAGCCGATCCGCTACCTGGAGAAGAACCTGCCGGGTTTGCGCGAGATGGCCATGCAGTTCATGGCGCGCGCCACGCAAGAGGAGCTGCGCGACCAGCTGGTCGAACTCGCGCTCGACCGCGCCTGCCTGCAAGACCCGCTGCCCGACGACGACGCGAGCTTCCACGCGCGCAAGGACGAAGGCCGCGGACGTCTCTCGCTGCTCGCGCAGGAAATCGCGCGCCTGGTGGGGCAGATCCTCGCGGAATACGCCTCGCTGGCGAAGAAGCTCGTGCAGGCCAAGGCGTTCGGCGCGCCCGCGGCAGACATGCAGGCACAGGTCGATGCGCTTATCAGCAAGCGCTTCATTCTGGAGACGCCCTATGCGCAGCTCGTGCACTTCCCGCGCTACCTGAAGGGCGTCGCGCTGCGCATCGACAAGCTGCGCGCCGACCCCGCTCGCGACGCGCGCCAGGCAGCCGAATTCCAGCCGCTCGCACAGCAATATCAGCGCGCGCTTTCGCAGCGAGGCGGCGTGTTCGACCCGCGGCTCTCGGAGTTCCGCTGGCTGCTCGAAGAGCTGCGCATCTCGCTCTTCGCGCAGGAGTTGCGCACGCCGATGCCGGTCTCTGTCAAGCGCCTCCACAAGGTTTGGGAATCGATGCAGCGATAAGCCGCAACTGCCGTGGCAACCGGGACATTACGGGCCATAACACTCGTTCGAAAAGGGGCGCTTAATTGCGCCCCTTGCATATTTCAAGGGCTTTACGTCAACCTTGCGTGCAGGTAGACGTTCTACAATCACGAATCTGCCCGGGAACGATTCTTCATGCCGAACAACAACACCTTTAGCCGCGTCGCCAGCAAAGCCGCTGCCGTCGCGCTCGCCTGCGCCGCGCTCGTCTCAACGGCCGCTCACGCGAACAACATCATCGTCCTCAATTCGGGCGAAGCCACACTGAGCCTCATCGACGACAAGACGCACGAAGTCGTCGGCACCGTGCCCACGGGCAAGGAACCGCATCACCTCTTTCCCACGCCGGACAACACCTCGCTGATCGTCGCGAACTCGGTGTCGAACAACCTCCTGTTCGTCGATCCGAAAACCGGCAAGCCGCAGCGCTGGGTCGAGAACGTCGAAGACCCGTATCAACTCGGCTTCTCGCCCGACCGCAAGTGGTTCGTGACCACGGGCTTGCGCCTCGACCGCCTCGACATCTACAACTACGCGGGCGGCAGCAACATCACGCTCGCCAAGCGGCTGCCGCTCTCGGCCATGCCGAGCCACCTGGCGTTCACCAACGACAGCCGCACCGTGTTCGTTTCGCTGCAGGTTTCGGGCGAAATCGCCGCCGTCGATCTGCCCACGCAAAAGGTGCTCTGGAAGATGAAGGTCGGCCCCGCACCGGCCGGCCTGTGGCTCACGCCCGGCGACAAGTACTTGCTCGTCGGCATGACTGGCGCCGACTACGTCGCGGTGCTGGACTGGCGCAACCAGAAGATCGTCAAGACGATCCAGGTCGGCAAGGCCGCGCACAACTTCCGCTCGCTCGTCGACGGCCGCCACGTGCTGGTGTCGAGCCGTGTGGCGAACGTCATCAGCGTCATCGACGAGGAAACGCTCGAAAAGACCGGTGAGATCAGCGGTCTGATGCCCGGTCCCGACGACATGGAACTGACCGCCGACAAGCGCTACCTGTGGGTGACGTTCCGCTTCGCGAAGCACATCGGCCTCATCGACATGCAGACGAAGAAGCTCGTCAAGACCATCGCCGTGGGCCGCTCGCCGCACGGTATCTACTTCTACGATCGCGCGCCTGTCACGGCGCCGAACGGGGCGTAAAGGGGCAGGGGGCGCGCGTGGACATCGTGGCGTCGGTGCTGGCCTTTATCGCGCATGCGGGGCAGGGCGTAGTTTCGAGTGCGGACGACCTCTTGTCGTGGCTCCAGACGCTCCTCTACGTCAACGCGATCCAGCCGATGCTCTTCCACGTCGGCATGATGGACGTGGACGAGGACACCTACGACGCGCTCTACTGGGTGATCGTCGGTGTGCTCGAGGTGGGCCTGATGTACGCGCTGCTGCGCCCGCTCGAAGCGCTCGTGCCCGCGGAGAAATGGCGCGACCGCAAGGGCGTGGGCGTCGACGCGCTCTATACCTGGGTCACGCGCCTCGGCATTCTGAACCTGCTGTTCTTCTTCACGATGCAGCCGTTCTTCGACCGTGCGCAGGGCGCGCTGCGGCTCATGGGCGTGAAGACGGTGGACCTCGACAACCTCTGGCCGGGCGTGACCACGCAGCCGCTCGTCGCGTTCGCGATCTACCTCGTGGTGCTCGACTTCTGCAGCTACTGGTATCACCGGCTATCGCATCGCTACGGCATCTGGTGGGAGCTGCACGCCGTGCATCACAGCCAGCGCAAGATGTCGCTCTGGTGCGATGACCGCAACCATCTGCTCGACGTGATCGGGCAGTCGTGCATGTTCGCCGCCGTCGCACTCGTGATCGGCGTGCCGCCCGCGCAATTCGTGGTACTCGTTGCGCTCACGAACTTCGTGCAAAGCGTGCAGCACGCCAACATCCGCGTGCATTTCGGCTGGCTGGGCGAGCGGCTCGTGGTGAGCCCGCGCTTTCACCGCCGCCATCACGCCATCGGCTATGGCCACGAAGGCACGCACTACGGCTGCAACTTCGGCGTGCTGTTCCCCTGGTGGGACATGATGTTCGGCAGCGCGTCGTTCAATCGCGAGATCGAGCCCACGGGCATTCGCGACCAGCTCGAAGGCGCACGCTATGGCGACGGCTTCTGGGCGCAGCAGGGTTATGCGTTCAGGCGCATCGCGCGGCGCCTGCGTTCGCGCTCCCAGGCCGCGACTGCCGCGCAGGCCGAGGCGCGCGACGACGCCACCGTGACCTGAGCGCCGGCGCGGCGTCTTCCCCCTTCCTCTCACCCGTCTTACCCGCCGTGCGCGCGGTGGTTTATGCTGTCGGCTTGGTCGCCCCGATTTCGCCGACACCGTGTTCTCCACCCGTCCTTTTCGCCGTATTCCGCTCGCATGAATGACCTGTTGCGCTCGTTCGGACGCGCGCTCGCGAGCGTGTTCCATCCCGCCATGCTGCTCCTCACGTTCGTGCCATTTCTCGTGGCTGCGGCGGTGTGGGGCGGCGTGCTCTATGTGTTCTGGCAGCCGCTGCTCGACATCGTGCGAGGGGTGCTCGCGAACTCGTCGTCCACCGCCTACGTGTATCACCTGTTCGACGCGCTCGGCTTCGGCTGGCTGCGAGCGACGATCGCGCCGTTCCTCGTCATCATCCTGACGATTCCCCTCATCGTCATCTCCGTGCTGCTGCTGATCGTCGCGATCTCGATGCCGCGCGTGATCAGTCATCTTTCGAAGCGCCAGTACCCGATGCTCGAGCTGCGGCGCGGCGGAAGCTGGTATGGCAGCCTGTTCTATTCGCTCGTCACGACCATCGTCTGCCTGATCGTGATGATCGTGACGCTGCCGCTTTGGCTCATTCCGCCGTTCTTCGCGCTCATTCCGCCGCTGTTGTGGGGCTGGCTCACGTATCGTGTCATGACCTACGACGCGCTCGCGCTGCACGCAACCGTCGAGGAGCGCCGCGCGCTGGTACGCAGCCACCGGCTGCCGCTGCTCGTGATCGGCGTGGTCAGTGGGCTGCTCGGGTCGCTGCCCACGGCGATCTGGGCCGTGTCGGCGTGGCTGATACTGTTTTTCCCGGTGCTGGCGGCGGTCACCATCTGGATCTATGCGTTCATTCTCGTGTTCACGGCGCTCTGGTTCGGGCACTACTGCCTGCGCGCGCTTCAGCGCATGCGCGCGCACGAAGTGCAGCAGTCGTCCGGCGACGTGACGATCGTGCACTGACGCTCCATCAAGACATTTCAACGAGGCGACACATGGCATTTGGCGTCATCATCATCGGCGACGAGATCCTTTCGGGGCGCCGCTCCGACAAACATCTGCCGAAGGTCATCGAACTGCTCGGCGCGCGCGGCCTCTCGCTCGAGTGGGCCCAGTACGTGGGCGACGACCCCGAGCGCATCACCGAAACGCTGCGGCGCTCGTTTGCTTCGGGCGACATCGTGTTCTCGACGGGCGGCATCGGCGCGACGCCGGACGACCACACGCGCCAGTGCGCGGCCGCGGCGCTGGGCGTGCCGCTCGCGCTGCATCCGGACGCCGAGACGGCGATCAGCGAGCGCATTCGCGACATGCACACGGGCGCCGATCCCGTGAACTATCAGTCGCCCGAGAATCTGCACCGTTTCCAGATGGGCACGTTCCCGCAGGGCTGCGAGATCATCCCGAACGGCTACAACAAGATTCCGGGCTTTTCGATTCGCGATCATCACTTCGTGCCCGGTTTCCCCGTGATGGCCTGGCCGATGATCGAGTGGGTGCTCGACACGAAGTACGCACACCTGCATCATCAGACGCCGCACGCCGAAAAGTCGCTGCTTGTGTTCGAGCTGCCGGAATCGACGCTCACGCCGCTGATGGAGCGCATCGAGCGCGATTTTCCGGGCGTGCGGGTGTTCAGCCTGCCGAGCGTGGGCGATACGGAGCGCGGCGGCATTTACGCGCGCCGGCACATCGATCTGGGCGTGAAGGGTGAGCCCGAAGCCGTGGCGGCCGCTTTCGTGAAGCTGCGCGAAGGCGTGCACGAGCTGGGCGGCGATGTGGTCGAGCCGGCGGCGCCGGGTGAGGGCGCGCCCGATCGCGAGCGCCGCAGCGGGCCGCGCGCGGGTTTTTGAGTCAGTGAGTGAAGGTGCGCCGCATGCGGTTGGAGGGCAGGCGGCGCATCATCTGTATGTCACACGGGGCGCTCAGAGTGGCCCGTTGGGTTGAAGCGGGGCCTTGATTGGGGCTTCAGGCGCCGATCCACGGCAGGCCGCGGAAGCACCAGCCGGTGACGGTCTTGCGGTGTCCCTGGCCGTCCTTGTCGCCTTCGAAGCCTTCGAGCAGGTCATAGGCTTTCGTGAAGCCCGCTTTTGCGGCTTCGATGGCGGCGAGCTTGGAGCGCGCGGCGCTGCGGCACAGGAACAGCACTGGCGCGTCGGCTTCCACGGCGCTTTTGAGCTGGGTAAGGAACTCGGCGTTGGGCACGCCGCCCGGATAGCGGGTCCATTCGACGTGCGAATACTGGCCGTCGCCCACGACGGGACGGCCGACCCAGTCGAGTTCGGCGCGCGTGCGCACGTCGACGAGACGCGCGCGCGGATCGAGCTGCAGAAGCTCGAATGCCTCTGCGGGCGATACCGCGCCCGCGTAGGGCAGCTGGTTCTCGACGCGGCGCTTCTCGGCCTGGGCGTACAACTGTTCGAGCGTACTCATGACAACGGATCTCCTGTTTCGCGTTGGACCAAAAAATCATTCTAGCGCGTGGGGACGGAGCGGGTACGACGGTCCGGACAACGTGAAGCCGAGAGAGTGCGGTGCTGTAGCCGGAACGAAGCGGCACAAAAGGGTGGGATGCATCGTAGTGGTGCATGCGAGGCGTTTTGCACCATAATGAAGAGAGATTCGCGCGCCAAATTCGGGATTGCACGAATTTGGTGCCGATGAGCCGCCATGCTGGTGGCTCCACAAAAGCGCGGCGCACGATTTTTGACTCCAAGTGTGTGTCGCGAAAGGGATTTGCGCCACGTTGGCGCATGCATGGCACGGAAGCTGCTTTATATGTCTCGATCGATTCGCAGCCGGCCACCGAGGTCAGCAGGACAGACCTGGGAAGGAGGCGGCCGGCGGGGATCAACAAGATTGGGACGGCGGCAGCGTTCGCCGAAATCGTTAATCAGGAGAATAGGTTATGAGTAAATCCGTGGCCGACGTCATGCAACTCGTCAAGGACGAAGACGTCAAGTTTGTCGACTTCCGCTTCACGGACACGCGCGGCAAGGAGCAGCACGTTTCGGTTCCGCTGTCGGCATTCGACGAAGACAAGTTCGAGTCGGGTCATGCGTTTGACGGTTCGTCGATCGCCGGCTGGAAGGGCATCGAAGCCTCGGACATGCTGCTCGTGCCGGACGCGAATACGGCCTTCATCGACCCGTTCTACGAAGAGTCGACGCTCGTGCTGACCTGCGACGTGGTCGAACCGGCCGACGGCAAGGGCTACGAGCGCGACCCGCGCTCGCTCGCCAAGCGCGCTGAAGCCTACCTGAAGAGCACGGGCCTCGGCGACACCGCCTTCTTCGGTCCGGAGCCGGAATTCTTCATTTTCGATTCGATCCAGTGGAACACGGATCAGTCGGGCTGCTTCGTGAAGATCGGTTCGGATGAAGCACCGTGGTCGTCGGGCCGTGAAATCGAAGGCGGCAACACGGGTCACCGTCCGGGTACGAAGGGCGGCTACTTCCCGGTCGCGCCGGTCGACACGTTCCAGGACATCCGCTCGGAAATGTGTCTGCTGCTCGAGCAGATCGGCATTCCGGTCGAAGTGCACCACCACGAAGTGGCGGGCCAGGGCCAGAACGAAATCGGCACGAAGTTCTCGACGCTGGTTCAGCGCGCGGACTGGACGCAGCAACTGAAGTACATCGTCCACAACGTGGCGCACACGTACGGCAAGACGGCGACGTTCATGCCGAAGCCGGTCGTGGGCGACAACGGTTCGGGCATGCACGTTCACCAGTCGATCTGGAAGGACGGCCAGAACCTGTTCGCGGGTAACGGCTACGCAGGTCTCTCGGAATTCGCGCTGTTCTACATCGGCGGCATCATCAAGCACGCTCGCGCGCTGAACGCCATCACGAACCCGGGCACGAACTCGTACAAGCGTCTCGTTCCGCACTTCGAAGCACCGGTCAAGCTCGCTTACTCGGCACGCAACCGTTCGGCATCGATCCGTATTCCGCACGTGTCGAACCCGAAGGGCCGCCGTATCGAAACGCGCTTCCCGGATCCGCTCGCCAACCCGTACCTGTGCTTCTCGGCACTGATGATGGCAGGTCTGGACGGCGTGCAGAACAAGATCCACCCGGGCGAAGCCGCTGACAAGAACCTGTACGACCTGCCGCCGGAAGAGGATGCAAAGATCCCGACCGTTTGCGCCGGCCTCGACCAGGCTCTGGACGCGCTCGACAAGGATCGCGAGTTCCTGACGCGCGGTGGTGTGTTCACCGACGGCATGATCGACGCGTACCTCGCGCTGAAGGAAAGCGAACTGCAACGCGTGCGTATGACCACGCACCCGGTCGAGTTCGAACTGTACTACTCGCTGTAATTGGCGATGGCGCTTCGCTGGACTCCATTCAGCGAAGCGCCGGTTCAGTTCCCCCGACTCGCACGACGCTTGCGAAAAGGTCTCCAAGGGACGGCGGTGCCGTCCCTTTTTCGTTGGGCCGCTAGTCGCTTGTTGACCTGCCGTATTGACCAGGACCGTTGCTGGCGCGCCGCATGGCGGCCGGCCTGAAACATGGTGCTCAAGAATCTGATCAAGGCAAGAAAGGGCCACGCCGAACCGCTCTCCGACGACGCGCCGCTCGTCGAGTCGGGCCTGTTGCCTGGCTTCGAGGCGCTGCCCACTGTCGTGCTCGTGCTCGACAAGCGCACACTGCGTGTCGCCTTCGCGAATCCGTCGGCGGAGGCGATGCTCGATCTGTCGCGCCGTCAACTCGCGCAGATGGCGTGGTCCGATCTCTTCTCGAATGCGGACGAGCTGCTTTCGACGATCGCATCGATCGCCGAGCATCGCTTTCACGCGACTCGACTCGACGCTTCGCTGGAGCGCCCCGGGCGCGAGCCGCTGAACGTGCATGTCGTCGTGGGTTTTCTCGAGAGCGCACCCGAGTACGTGTTGCTCGAACTCTTCGAGAACGAGCGGCATCTGCGCAGCGATCGCGAGGAGCGTATTCACGACCTCACGGCCGTGAACAAGCATTTGATCCGCAATCTCGCGCACGAGATCAAGAACCCGCTCGGCGGTATTCGCGGCGCGGCGCAATTGCTCGAATTCGAACTCGGCGCGCTGGAGCGCGACGAGCTGCGCGAATACACGCAGGTGATCATCAAGGAGTCGGACCGCCTGCAGACGCTCGTCGACCGGCTGCTGGAGCCGCACCGGCATCCGCACATCGTCGGCGACGTGAATATTCACGAGGTGTGCGAGCGCGTGCGCGCCGTGATCCTCGCGGAATTCCCGCGCGGCCTCAACATCGAGCGCGATTACGATGTGAGCGTGCCCGACCTGCGCGGCGACAAGGAGCAGTTGATCCAGGCACTGCTGAACATCGTGCGCAACGCGGCGCAGGCGCTGCGCGAGCGCATTTCGCAGGGCGACGCGCGCATCGAATTGCGCACGCGTATTGCGCGCAAGGTCACGATTTCCAAACGCCTGTGCAAGCTGGCACTGGACTTGCATATCACTGACAACGGACCCGGCATTCCCGAGGATATTCGCGATCGCATTTTCTATCCGCTCGTCTCCGGACGCGAGGATGGCAGCGGTCTCGGCCTCACGCTCGCGCAGACGTTCGTGCAGCAGCACGACGGACTCATCGAAGTGGACAGCCGGCCGGGCCACACCGAGTTTCAGATTTTGCTGCCGCTTGATAACTAGGCGGATAACCAGGCAGACAACTGAAGCTGTTTATAGATTCACTGATACCGCACGCCACCAGGACTTCTGACCGATCTTATGAAGCCGATCTGGATAGTAGACGACGACCAATCGATACGCTGGGTGCTAGAAAAGGCCCTTGCCCGCGAGAATTTCGCCACCCGCAGTTTCTCGAACGTGCGCGAAGCCGCGAACGCGCTCGAGCACGACAGCCCGCAGGTGCTCGTCTCCGACATCCGCATGCCGGGCGGCTCGGGGCTCGAACTGCTGCAAACCGTGCGCGAGCGCGTGCCCGGGTTGCCCGTCATCATCATGACGGCGTTCTCGGACCTCGACAGCGCGGTTGCCGCGTTTCAGGGCGGCGCGTTCGAGTATCTCGCCAAGCCCTTCGACGTCGACAAGGCCGTCGAGCTGATTCGCCGCGCCGTGGACGAAAGCATGCGTGGCGAGCAGCAGTGGGACGAGCGCCCCGCCGAAGCGCCCGAAATGCTCGGCCAGGCGCCGGCCATGCAGGACATGTTCCGCGCCATCGGGCGGCTTTCACATTCGGCGGCGACCGTGCTCATCACGGGCGAGTCTGGCACCGGAAAGGAGCTTGTCGCGCGCGCCTTGCACCGACATAGCCCACGCGCGAACGGTCCGTTCATTGCGCTGAACACCGCGGCGATTCCGAAGGATCTTCTGGAATCCGAACTGTTTGGTCATGAGCGTGGTGCGTTCACGGGCGCGCAGGCCATGCGCCAGGGGCGCTTCGAACAGGCCGAGAACGGCACGCTGTTTCTCGACGAAATCGGCGACATGCCGTTCGATCTGCAAACGCGTCTCTTGCGTGTGCTTTCGGACGGGCAGTTCTATCGCGTAGGTGGACACAACCCGCTGCGTGCGAATGTGCGCGTGATCGCCGCGACGCACCAGAACCTCGAAACGCGCGTGCGCCAGGGGCTGTTTCGCGAGGACTTGTATCACCGGCTCAACGTGATTCGACTGCGCCTGCCGGCGCTGCGCGAGCGCAGCGAGGACATTCCGCTGCTCACGCGCCACTTCCTCCAGAAGAGCGCGCGCGAGTTGGGCGTCGAGCCCAAGCGCGTGTCGGACGAGGCGCTGGCCTGGATGTCCGCGCTGCCGTTTCCGGGCAACGTGCGTCAGCTCGAGAATCTCGCGAACTGGCTCACCGTGATGGCGCCCGCGCAGACCATCGAGATCAAGGATCTGCCGCCTGACCTCGTCCCTGCGCACGGCCCGGCGGGTGCGGCGGTGCATCTCGTCGATGCTTCGGCCGCTGCCGAAGCGGGCGCTGTGACCAATGGCGCAGGCGGCGTCTCGCCTGTTGCGGGTGCTGTAGCAGGCTTGCCCGGCGCGGTTGGCGGTGTGTCGGGCGGTGTGGTGTTCGCGACGCCGGTGTTCGGCGCGCCCAACGGCGCCGCTGCCGCGGTGTCGGCAATGAGCGTGTGGGAGAGCGGTCTGCGCACCGAAGTCGCGCGTCTCCTGCGCGAGAACAGCGCCGACGTGATGGATGAACTCTCGCGGCGCTTCGAAGCTGCCGTGATCCGCGAGGCGCTCGACTTCACGCGCGGGCGCAAGGTCGAGGCGGCCGAGCGTCTCGGCATTGGCCGCAACACCATCACGCGCAAGATCCAGGAACTCAATCTGGAATGAGCGTTTGAGAGCGAAGTGCATCGGGCCGGCGTCGTGCAAAGCGAACCGGCCCGATGCGCAGTGCGCCGCGCGCACACAGGGCATAATCGACGCTGTTTTCCTGTCGACGACCGATCATGCCCGTGACTTCCCCCTGGCCCACCGAGGCCGACCCGTTCCTTTCGCTCGAATCGCTCGACGACCCCGCCGTCATGGCCTGGGTCGAGTCGCAGAACGCGCGCACGCGCGCCGCGTGGCAGGGCGGCGCTCGCTTCGAGGCGCTCGAAAAACGCCTCGCGCAGGCTTACTTGCCGCGCGAGCGGCCCGTGATCCCGAGCCGCTGGCAGGAGTGGGCCTATGACCTCTGGGAGGACGAGGACAACCCCAAGGGGTTGTGGCGCCGCGCGCTGTGGGGCGACTGGCGCGCCCACAAGCCGCAGTGGCAAACGCTCATCGACTTCGACGCACTCGGCGCGAAAGAGGGCATGCCGTGGGTGTGCGCGGGCATCGACATCGTCTACCCGGACGGCGACCGCGCGCTGATCCAGCTTTCCGATGGCGGCTCCGACGCGGTCATCGTGCGCGAGTTCGACATCGTCAAGCGCGAATTCGTCGTCGATGGTTTTGCCATTGCGAAGGAAGGCAAGCACATCATTTCGTGGATCGACCGCGATACCGTGTATTTGGGGTGGGACGCGGGCGGCAAGAGCGGCAAGAAAATGCTCACGCGCTCGGGCTATCCGCGCGAGGTGCGCCGCTGGACGCGCGGCACCGCACTCGCCGACGCGCCCGTGGTGTTCAGCGGCGAGTTCGACGACATCAGCGTCGAGGGCGACTACGATCCGGTCGAGAAGCGCCACGATGTGGTGCGCAGCGTCGACTTCTTCGATTCATATACGTATCGTCTGGATGAGCGCGGTGCCTGGCAGGTGTACGACGTGCCGACGCATGTCTCGGTGGGCGCATGGCATGGCTGGCTGCTGCTCGAACCGCGCCTCGACTGGAGCGTTTCGGGCGCGACGTACAAGGGCGGTGCATTGCTCGTGATTCGCGAGGACGCGTTCCTCGCGGGCGATCGCGCGTTCACGGCGCTCTTCACGCCCACGCCCGTTACGTCGGCGTGCGATTGGACCAATACGAAAAACGTCTTGATCGTGTCCTGGCTCGACGACGTCGAAAGCCGCACGATGCTCTGGCAGCCGCAGCAGGAAGAGGGCGCGTGGCACTGGGACTCGCGCGTGTTTCCCGCGCGTGCGAGTTCGCAGGTGGATGTCTCGCCCATCGAAGACACGCTCAACGACGAAGTGTTCGTGGACGTCGACGATTATCTGCTGCCGCCCGAATACTGGCTCGCCGATCTCGCGCAAACCGATCTTCAGCAATGGGAGCTGCTCGACCGCTGGCCCACGCAGTTCGAATCCGGACCGCTCACGGTCATCCGCTCGCATGCGCGCTCGGCGGACGGTACGAGCGTGCCGTTCACCGTGATCGGCCCGAAGGCCGTACTCGAAGGCGGGTCGCGCAAGGCGTCGCCGTGCCTGCTCACGGGCTACGGCGGCTTCGCCATCGCGCTCACGCCGCAATATCTCGTGGGCTCGGGCATCGGCTGGCTGGAGCAGGGCGGCGTGGTGGCGATCGCGCACATTCGCGGCGGCGGCGAGTACGGCACCGCCTGGCACGTCGAGGCGCAGCGCGAACATCGCCAGCGTTCGTTCGACGACTTCATCGCGGTCGCCGAACAACTGATTGCCGATGGCTATACGAGCGCCAGTCAACTGGGCATCAAGGGCGGCAGCAACGGCGGGCTGCTCGTGGGGGCATGCATGGTGCAGCGTCCCGAGCTGTTCGGCGCAGTGGTGTGCGAGGTGCCCCTGCTCGACATGCAGCGTTACCCGCTGTTGCATGCGGGCGCCTCATGGATCGACGAATACGGCGATCCTGAGGATGCCGAAGAATCTCCTGCGCTTGCCGCCTACTCGCCTTACCATCATGTGAAGCCCGGCGTAGCGTATCCAGCGTCGCTTTTCACCACGTCGACGAGCGACGACCGCGTGCACCCCTCGCACGCGCGCAAGATGGTCGCGCGCATGGAGAAGCAGGGGCACGCGAATGTCTGGTATCTGGAGAACACCGAAGGCGGTCATGGCCCCGGCAGCGATTCGCTCGAGCGCGCGGAGTATGACGCGCTCGTTTTTCGCTTTCTGTGGACCACGCTCGCGGGGAACTGGTAAGGCGTTCAGCCCGGTATATCGAGCGTGGCGATCACCGGCGTGTGATCGGAAGGCTGTTCCCACTTGCGCGGCACCTTGTCCACTTCGCACGCGGTGAGGTGCCCGGCCAGCGCGGGAGAGAGCAGGATATGGTCGATGCGCAAGCCCGCGTTGCGGCGGAACGCGAACATGCGATAGTCCCACCAGGTGAAGAGTTTTTCCGGCTGCTCGAATTGGCGGAACGCATCGACGAAACCCAGTTCGATCAGCCGCCGGAACTGCTCGCGCTCTTCCGGCGAGACGAGGTTCTGGCCTTCCCAGGCCTTCGGATCGTGCACGTCGCGGTCTTCGGGCGCGATGTTGTAGTCGCCGAGCAGCGCGAGCTTCGGGTAGCGCTGCATCTCCTGCGCGAGCCAGTCGTGCATCGCGTCGAGCCATTGCAGCTTGTACGCGAACTTCTCGGTGCCGGGCGCCTGGCCATTGGGGAAATACGCGCTCACTACGCGCACATCGCCGATGGTCGTGGCGATCACGCGCTGCTGCGGATCTTCGAAGCCCGGAATGTTGCGCACGACCGTCGCTTCGTCGACGAAGAGCCCTTCGCGCACGAGGATGCCCACGCCGTTATAGGTCTTCTGGCCCGCGAACCAGCTGCGATAGCCGTGCGCTTCGAGGTCGGCGCGCGGGAACTTGTCGTCGGTGAGCTTGAGTTCCTGGAGGCAGAGCACGTCGGTCTTGCTCTCGTTGAGCCAGTCAATGACGTGCTGCAGACGGACCTTCAGGGAGTTGACGTTCCAGGTGGCGATTTTCATGTGAGGCTCGATAGGGTGACGGTGTGCTTTCAGTGCACTTCGGCGCCATTATCGCCTGCTTCGCGAAACGCGCGGCAATGGCCTCACCATTGCTCCAGCCACGGCCGCAAGTCGAGTTCGTGCGTCCAGGCATCGCGCGGCTGCTGGTGCAGTGTCCAGTAGGCGTCGGCGATGTGCTCGGGGTTCAGAATGCCGTCGCGTTCCTTGAGCTTGTAGCGCTCCGGAAAATTCTCGCGGATGAACTCAGTGTCGATCGCGCCATCGACGATGATCTGCGCGACGTGAATGCCTTGCGGCCCGAGTTCGCGCGCCATCGACTGAGCAAGCGCGCGCAGCGCGTGCTTCGCGCCCGCGAATGCGGCGAAACCTTCGCGCCCGCGCAGGCTCGCGGTCGCGCCCGTGAAGAAGATCGAGCCGCGCTCGCGCGGCAGCATCACTTTTGCGGCTTCGCGTCCCATCAGAAAGCCGGCGAAGCAGGCCATTTCCCAGACCTTGTGATAGACGCGCGCCGTGGTTTCGGTAATGCCGAATCGCACGTTCGCGCCGATATTGAAGATCGCCACCTCGATGGGTGCGATGCGCGCTTCGATGTCCGCGAAGAGCGCGATCATGTCCTCTTCCTTGCGCGCGTCCGAGCCGAACGCGTGCGCCTCGCCGCCCTCGGCTTCGATCTGCGCGACGAGCGGCGCGAGCTTGTCGGCATTGCGGCGCGTCACGCATGCAATGTAGCCTTCGCGTGCGAAGCGGCGCGCGATGGCGCCCCCGGTGGCGTCGCCTGCGCCGATTACCAGTACGGCTTTCTTTTGTGTCATGGTGCTTGTCTCACGGTCGTTAATGGCAGCCCGGTTTCAGGTATCTTAGGATGTCGCCGCGCCGGGGCAAAGGCGCGCGAATTTACATAGCGGAGACACAATGGGTGACATCAAGGTGCAGTTTCTGTTCGACTTTGGCAGTCCTAACGCCTACCTGTGCCATAAGGTGATCGGCGGCATCGAGGCGCGCCAGCAGGTGCGTTTCGAGTATGTGCCGATCCTGCTTGGCGGTCTTTTCAAGCTGAGCGGCAATCGCTCGCCGGGCGAGGCGTACGCGGGCATCGAGAACAAGCGCAAGTTCATGATGCTGGAGATGCGCCGCTTCATCGAGCGGCACGGGCTCACGGCTTATCGGCACAATCCGAACTTCCCGGTGAATACGTTGCAGATCATGCGCGGCGCGATTGCGGCGCAACGCAACGGCACATTCGAGCGCTACGTGGACCGCATGTTCGCGCACATGTGGGAAGAGGGACTCAAGATGGACGACGCCGCTGTGATCCGCGCGGCGCTGGAGGCGGACGGCCTCGACGCCGCGGCGTTCGAAACGGCGATTCAGGACGCCGATGTGAAAGCCGCGTTGCTTGCGAACACGCAGTCGGCGTTCGAGCGCGGCGCATTTGGTTCGCCGACGTTCTTCGTGGGCGACGAGATGTACTTCGGCAAGGATCAGTTGCGCGATGTCGAAGAGGAAATCGCGCGCGTGAAATCGCACGCATAAGGCGCGCCGATTCATAACGAGGCGAGGCGGGCGCAGCATGATCGCTCCCGCCTCGCGCCGCGCATCAAAGCGCGGCCTGTTCCTCGGCTTGCTGTGCGGCAACCACGCCCAGACGCGCTCGCGCCGCTTCATATTCGCGCTTCAAACGCGCGATGAGTTCGGCGGCCGGCACGACGCTCTTCACCGCGCCGATGCCCTGGCCCGAGCCCCAGATATCCTTCCACGGCTTCACGCGCGTCGAGCCGAAATTCATCGCCGACGGATCCGATTGCGGCAGCGCTTCCGGATCGAGGCCGCTCGCGACGATGCTCTGGCGCAGATAGTTGCCGTGCACGCCCGTGAAGAGATTCGAGTAGACGATATCGCCCGCGCTGCCTTCGACAATCATCTGCTTGTACGCGTCGATGGCATTCGCTTCGTGCGTGGCGATGAACGCCGAGCCGATATAGGCGAGGTCCGCGCCCGCCGCCTGCGCCGCGAGAATCGCGTTGCCGTTGCCGATCGCGCCCGAAAGCAGCAGCGGACCGTCGAACCATTCGCGAATCTCGTGGATGAGCGCGAACGGCGAGAGCGTGCCCGCATGGCCGCCCGCACCGGCGGCAACGGCGATCAGGCCGTCCGCACCTTTCTCGATCGCCTTCTTCGCGAACGTATTGTTGATGACGTCGTGCAGGACGATGCCGCCCCATGCGTGGATCGCATGGTTGACCTCTTCGCGCGCGCCGAGCGAGGTGATGACGATCGGCACCTTGTATTGCGCACACACGCCCAGATCGTGCTCGAGGCGGTCGTTCGACTTGTGCACGATCTGGTTCACGGCGAACGGCGCCGCCGGAGCGTCCGGGTGCTTCGCGTTGTACTCGGCGAGTTCGGTGGTAATGCGGTCCAGCCATTCACCCAGCAAATGCTCGGGCCGTGCATTGAGCGCGGGGAACGAGCCGACGACGCCCGCCTTGCACTGGGCGATCACGAGATCGGGATTCGAAATGATGAAGAGGGGCGAGCCGACGACCGGAATCGACAGGCCGCGGCGCAGCACGGCGGGCAGGGACATCCATATCTCCTTGACTGGCGCGGCGGCCGGGTGAGGCTGCCGTCGCGTGATTTGTTGCCAGGTTCGTAGCGCCGACTCTGGAATCGGCTGGCAGGCTTAAACATAGCAAAGGCGTCGACACTATGCAACCAGTTGCATAGTGGAAAAATTCGATCCGTAACAGAGCCGGCATCGGATAAGCCGTGGTTTAGAATCGCCGCATGTCGACGCCGCACGCCATCCTCATCGCCTTGCTGGAAAAGCCTTCGTCGGGCTACGACCTCGCGCGCCGCTTCGATCGCGCGATCGGCTACTTCTGGCACGCCACGCATCAGCAGATCTATCGCGAACTGGGCCGCATGGTCGAGGCGGGGTGGGTGTCGGTCATCGAGGACGAAACGGCCGCTGCCTCGCGCAAGAAGGTGTATTGCGTGTTGCCGGTAGGGCGCGACGAGGTCGCGCGCTGGGCGCGCGAGACGCCGCTCGACCTCGACTCACGCAACGTGTTCCTGCTCAAGCTGCGCGCCGATGCCGTGATCGGGCCGCTCGGACTCGCTGAGGAGCTCGCGAGGCTCATCGAGGAAAATCGCGCGCGGCTCGCGACGTATCGGGAGATCGAACAGCGCGATTTTGGCGCGGCTTCACTCACGCGCGGACAGCAGTTGCAGTACGCGATCCTCAAGGCGGGCATTCATACGCAGGAGATGTGGCTCGCCTGGGCGCAAGAGGTGCGGCCGCTGGTGGAACCCGCGCAGGCGCAGTGAAATTTACCAGGTTGTCCGAAGTAAGTTTGGGTTGCAGGTTGCTCGCTCGACGATGCCCGAACGCGTGGTGTTTCAATCGTATGAAAAAGATGTTTGACGGAATGGTCCTGGTGCCTTATACTTCTTTTCTCTGACGGACGCGGGGTGGAGCAGTCTGGCAGCTCGTCGGGCTCATAACCCGAAGGTCGTAGGTTCAAATCCTACCCCCGCAACCAAAGCCCAGTAAGGCTTTGCACGATTTCAGGCCTTTTAGGGAACGTTTTTCTTTCCCGGTTTTGGACACTATTTGGACAAAACCCGCCAGAATCCCGCCAAACCCGTCGCGCAAACAAAAGCCCGCTTCTGCGGGCTTTTTGCTTTTCCGGGCCTGTGGCGGCTTCGGCACGCGGCCCTGCCCCAACACACGCACGAACGCACGCGAGCGGCATGGCGGGCCGGATCTCAGGCGGCAGGGGCTGGATAGCGGTTCAGCCATGCATCGACCTCCCGGCCATCGACAAAGTAGAGCCCGGTGAAGCGCTTGAAGAGCGGCGCGTCGTAGGCAATGGCTCCCCCTGCATCGCGCGGCAATCGGGCCACATCGATGCCCGCCTCAAACATCACATCGAGCGCGCTCTTCTCCCGCCGCTGTTCTTTCAGGCGACGGCCAACGCCTAATCCGAGCTTGGTGGAGAGCCCTGTGGCGCTAGCGGTGGCACGGCGCATCGCCCGGCATGCCGGATTCTCCCGAAGCCCGTCACGGCCCGCCACGAGCGCGCCACGCTTTTCGATGTCGCGTGCGCACTCATCCACCAATGCATATGCACGCACGAGCGCGGCCAGCATCGGTCGGTGCGCGTCGGAGAAGCGGTCCGGCGCATAACTGCCGACCGTGGCACTCCAGAGCTTGCGCGCAGCGTCTGAGAGGCCGGGAGGCGGCGCGAGACGGCCATCCTGATCACGGGTTTCATGGTGCGTGGGCATGGCGTCGGCTCCCTGACAAAAACGGCGATTCTGGACTTTGCGAAGGGCAGAAGTGGGCTGAAGGTGTCTCGCGAAAAAACTTTTAGACTTTTGATCCGCCCCTGCCATCCGCCTTCACCGAAAAAAAGCCGCGCTCGATCGCGAGCGAAGAGCGCGGCGGATTTACTTCGGACTCTTTATGCTTTCGATGCAGGCTTCGGTGTTGCCGCCTTCGATGCTGCGGTGCCGCTTGTAGTGTAGCCACCCTTGAGTACGAGCGATGAGTGCTCGGTCACTGGCCCCACGCGCGCTTCGGCTCGGAACGAGAGCAGGTTTCGAACAAAGTCATCATCGGCCCAACCGAGACGCACCTGAATATCGGAGCGCATCGCGCACCATGCACCGAGCGGACTCGCGCACGCGTAGAACGTACCAGGGAGCACGGCAGGCGATGCGGCGAGTGTGGCACCCCACAATGATCGTTGCGGTGACAACGGATCGATCAGGTAGTGTCCATCATCGCCTTTCAGCGTGGCGAGACTCACCGCATCTGTTGGTGCGAGGCCAACGACAATCCGAGCACCGCCCGATGCCATCAATTGCCCGATCGCTTGCAGGAGTGCATCAAGCATGTTCGTGGCATCGGCGCTCGGCGCGAATGGTGTGGCGGTCTGATCGAGTCCGAGCGCATGCCCCGTGCTTCCATCGCCGTGCAATACTTCAGCGTCGATTGCCACATCAACGGCATTGGACAATTCCGAATTGAGGAATTGATTCAACTGCTCCACGTCGGCAAGCAATTGCTCCGAGCATTTTTTTACGATTGCGACGGTTGGAATCGGGCAGGTGCGCACGGTCGGTGTGTTGCCCGCCTCAACTTTCGGTTGCGCCTCAACCTGCACCGCTGCGCCCGTTGTCAGGTCATATTGAACGACCTGGATCGCATTCGTGCCAGTGACTGGCGTGCTTTGCAACGCGCGCCACAGGGTCGGCAGTTGCAAGGCCGCCGCGATGCGAAGTTGTGGCGGCACTGGCGTGCCGTCTGGGTCCGCGAGCGTGCTCACCATCGGCGCGATTGCCTTGGTGAGATTACCCGTCTCAAGGGTGACCTGGGCGCTTTGCCCGTTCGCGCGAAACGACTCAATCAGAGTGCTTTTCGTGATGAGTTCGCCCAGCATGCCCTTGCTTGCCGAGCCGCCGCCGCGATGCCAACCGCCTTCGCTCATGCCCGCCATGCGTTGTTGCACGTCGATAAGCTCGGCGCGAAAGCCTTCAATATCGTTGTGAATCTTGCCGAACGTCTCATCGAGCGCGGCCTTGACTTGAGCCATTGTGTCCATAACGGACTCCTGGAGTGTGCATATGCAGGCTCGTTTCGGTCGTTCGCTCGGTCGGGCATCACGCTCGCAGCGCCCGCGCAAGCCTTGAGCGCGGGACTCTCACACCGACTCATCGCATCACGCGCGAGCGCGGCACGGTTGGTTATCACCGTTGTCTGTTGAATCGTCTGCATGCCTTAACTGATAGATTCGCTCCCTGCCGTCGCGCGCACTCACCGAGCCGAGCACCGCGGCCTCTCCTGTGCGCCAGTCGCATAGTGCAACCAGCAAGCCGCTCTGTTGGTCGCTGACCAGGACGAGATGTTGGCCGCATTCAATTGCGCGCGCAACGACCGATGCCGTTGCATCGTCGAGCGCTTCACACACGAATTGCATCGCCTCACGATTCACGCGCAGCACGTTTGAGTAAAACCGCATGCCTTCGTCCATTGCGTCGCTCCGCCAGGTTTGCGCACACCGCGCGACTGGATGAATGATCGCGCCGCATGCAATGCAACGTCAATGCATCGCGCCGGACTGCGTTGCTTCGTCCTGCAGATGACCCAGGCAATCACCACACCATCGAAGCACTTCCTGACTCCATCGCAATTGCGCATTGCGATCGTGATAGGCCTTCCTCATGGTGACTTCATCGGCACTCCCTGACTTCGGCACGCCTGCGCTCATGAGTGAAAGATATGTCCGGCGTGCCAGTTCAAGGCGCGTAGCTTCGAGGTCGATCACAAGGCACGCTGCGCTGTAAAGATCGAGTGCGACGCGCGCAGGGTCGGCTACATGGATTTGCTCAAGCGGCATGCTCCAATGCTTGCGGAAAAAATCTGAGAGCACATTCAGTGCTTCGAGTTGGCGCGCGTCGAATTTTGAGAGATGGTTCACGGATGCCTCCGGTTATTCGCCATCGATATTGGCAGTTGAAGTGTCGCACTCGCCGGGCAGAATGCGCAGGCCGGGGCGCGTGGTAAGCGCGTCGAGCGCGACCAGCGTTGGAGCGGGAAGCAATGCTTCGATGCTTGGCAGGGTGTCGAGACTGGCGCGCGCGGCGGCGCTTTCGAGCAGGCCCGCCATGAGTAGCATCATCACTTCGGCGGTCCATTTTTCAATCTCGTGTTTGGCTTCTTTCGCGTCGGCGGCGATGAGCGTCTCTGCCAGCTTGCGCAGTTCGGCGCGGCGCTCGCGCGTGGCGTTCTCTCCACGTCCATAAAAATTCGAATAGATCGTCGGGCGGAAACTCGCGCGGATGCCACGCGCCTTGCAGCGGCGCGCGAGTTCTTCGTCGGCGTGCTTAGCGGCGGCCTTCGCTTCGTCCACGATATCGCGCCACGCCTCATCCTCCGCAGAGACGGCACATAGCTCGCGCTCACACTCTGCGCGCAAATGTGCGGCGCGCCGGTCGATCTCACCCTTGGCGACGCGCGCGCGCGTCTTTGCGATCTCGATCAGGGTGTTACGTTCCTTCGCGCTCATGTCTTTTTCGCTTGCCATCATCATCTCCACTAAACGAGCTTAACTGCTTAACAACCAATCAAAATCACCCGCAAAGGCTTACGCAACAAGGCTCTGGCTGTTAAGTTGGGGTACTTAACACGAGCTATACAAATCTTGCACATCCGTAAGTCTTGCTAATCAAGTAAAGCAAGGTAAGACAATGAATATCCATAAGTAGTATTAAGAAAGATAAGTTCTCTCTCTTCTATAGATGGAGAGACGGTCTTAACGGCCCGACGCCTCCCTGTATGCCTGCTCATAGGCCGATTGCCCTTCGATCAACTGGGTTGCGATGTGTGTGATCGTCAACGCTCCATTGCGTTTGTCGATCAGCGCCTTGTCGTGCAGGCTGCGCAGCATCTGCGATACTGCGGCGCGCGACACATTCAGTTCAAAAGCAATGCGCGATGGCGTGATTGCCCCGTTGTTGATCGCAAGCAGGTAGCGCAATTCAGCGTCCGACGCATAGAGCGATGCATCGCCCAGGCAGTGAAAGCACAGGTGATCGTCAAGACGAAGCCGATACGCTGCCTCGCCAAGATCACGGCCCTGCATATAGAGCACACGTCCATCTTCGCCTTCGCGGCGCAAAAGCATCACGGCATCACTGTTACCCGTGATCGCAGAAGAGCCGCCGACACCTGCGAAAACATCGTTATCGACCGATGGATTCTTGACGGTATGGCCGACCGCGAGCAATGAGATGCCTCGCTCGGTGCCAAGCTTCGAGAGCCACTGCAACTCCTCTTGCTCATGCTCGTAGGCATCGACGTGCCGTGGTTGCGGTAGCGCGAATTTGCGCCATACGTCGATCACGATGAGCCGCACATCGGAGCGTGCATCAAGCACATCGAAAAGCGCCTGGCGATTGCCGCGCCGCCAGTCGAAGAAAAACGTCATACCGCTCGGCACTTCCATTCCTGTCTTCTTCACCCGCTCATACACGCGCCAGTTGGCTGATTCAAGGTCGAGATACAACACCCGCCCTTGCCGCACATCACGCCCCCAGAAGGGCACGCCGCTTGCGATAGATAGCGCCATGCCCAGGCATAGCAAGGACTTGCCTTGCTTCGGACGGCCCGCGATGAATGTGAGCCCAGGAGGCAACAAATCGCCAATGATGAAGTCCGGCTTAGGCGGTGGCGCTTTCATCAAATCCTCGATTTCCACGGGCACGGGCGTCCA
Source organism: Paraburkholderia sp. JHI869 (assembly GCF_038900775.1). Lineage (NCBI taxonomy): Bacteria > Pseudomonadati > Pseudomonadota > Betaproteobacteria > Burkholderiales > Burkholderiaceae > Paraburkholderia > Paraburkholderia sp. JHI869. The sequence continues at coordinate 160,879 of NZ_JAYMSC010000006.1, read as the reverse complement.
AATCTCGATTGCCTTCGTGCCGTTCGCTTTCTCAACGCGCGCCTTCGCGGCGCGCTCTTCGGCGTGCGCGATCTGCTCGCGACGGTTGCCGCTGCGTTCGATCAGGTCAGCATATGTCGTTGCATCGACATTACCCGGCACGGCACGCTCGGCGGGTTTCACAATGCACCTCGATCGGCGTGTGCGCGCAGCGCATCGAGCAGCGAAGCGCGCGCATTCGCCTCGATCCATGTGCAATGCTCGGTCCATTCGGCATCGGTCATGCATGCACGGGCACGCTCAAGCTCACGCGCAATGCGATCCTCGAACCAATGCGCCAGAGCTTGCGGCGTGGCAAAGCGGGGAGTAGGCTGTGAGTGCTTTTCGCTCGTGTCCACTCCACCGCCCGCCCTCAAGCGGGCGCTTCTTTTTCCAGAGGCGTACATGGCCGCCTCACATTGGTGTTTCGGTTTGCTTATTGAGCGATCGAGCTTCACGCGCGCGCGCCTGCATCATCGCTTCCCAAGCGAGCGCACTGCGGCGTGAGATCAACACTTTTCGTCCGGCGTGAATCTCTTCGGGGCCGAGCCCAGCGCGGCGAAGTCGAAACAGCGTGACGCGGTTGAGGCGATATCGTTGGCAAAATTCCGCGAGCGTGAACGCGCCGTGCTCATCAGTCGGCGACGTGTCAATGATGGTGGATTCCATTCGATTACTCCAGGTTATACAAGTGTCTGGAGTGCATCGTAGAAGATAGCAACGCTCGATTACAAACAAAAAGCCCGCCAGAAAAGTGGCGGGCTTTTTTGTCGGGTAGGCGGCTCGATCAGTGCTAGGGGAGATTGGCAGGATTGTCGATCGCTTGCCTGAGCCAGTAGCCGACGCGATCCACGTCAGGCAGGCCACACAGCGCCAGCAATGCCCGCAGGGCTTCGGCGGCAAAGCCATTTTCGCCCTGTGAGAACGGCAGTTCGTGCGCAGCGAAGAGACCGAGCACGGCGCGTGCGCCATACAGTTCCGCCCGGATACGTGGTGCCGGTTCAGGCAGGGTATCGGCTGCATCCCGGGCCGCACGCGCGGCACGGTTGAGCAGGTCGATCAAATCCGGCTGCAGGATTTGCGCGGCGATTTGAGCGCGCGCCGCATTGACGCTCTCGGCTTTGCTCCCCCCCAACTCCTGGTAGATGTGAGCGAGCAGCCAGCCGCGCGCCGCTTCGTCAAGCCCTGCGAGGCTGTCCGTCGCGTGCCTGAGCGCGAGTGCAACGGTGCTCATCGCGCGCTGGCGCTCGCGCTGCGGTGGCAAAGCGGACTTCGCGAGATCGGGCAGAAATCGCGCATAGCCTTCAAGCTCGCTCACGAAATTTTCGCCAAGTTCGTCAGCAACGCCTGGGTGCGCCGTGCTTTGCGTCATGTACTGTGCGCGCAGCCGTTCGGCAGTGGCCCTGTCGAAGCACGGCGGCGCAGCGTGCTCCATATCGTCTGGCGCACTCATGCGGCACCTGTCGCCGTGCGTGCGGTGCGCTTCTTCGCTTCGCGGCGCGGCGCGTTGAGCCCCTGATCGATCGCACTGTGCAAGTGAGAAGGTTGAATGTGTGCATAACGTTCAACCATCGCATAGCTCGAATGACCGAGCAGCGTTTTCAGCCGGTAGAGATCGACACCGCGTGAAACGAGTTCGGTCGCGAATGTGTGTCGCGTATCGTGAAATCGGTAGCTCGTGATTTGCGCCGCATCGAGCAGCGCATCCCATGCGTTGCCGATGTCCGTCAGCGGCGCGTCGGTTTCCAGGTTACCAAATACAAAGGTTCGATGTGCGAGCGGCTTCCATGCGGTGAAGCATTCGAACAGTTCGTCGCTGATCGGAATGTCGCGGCGCTTGTCGCTCTTGGCAACTGCACGGCGCACGTGGATCGTGCGGCGCTCGAAATCCACGTCATCCCATTCGAGCGCAAGCAGTTCGCCCTTGCGCATTCCGCTATTAAGTGCGCACACAACGAACGGTTGCAGGTGATCGGTATAGCGCACACCGCGCAGCGATGGCGGCGGTGTCTGCTTGCGCATGCGGCGGTGAGCAATGGTCCGTTGCCGCGCATCGCGGTTCGCTTCCTCGCGTGCTTCCATCGCCGCGTACAGGCGCTCGCGTTCGTCGGTGCTCAAGTAGCGCACCACAATATCGGCCTTGCCGTTGCGCTTCACCTTGCGGGCCGGATTGTCGGCAATGTGCCCGGCGTCGGTGGCCACGCGCAGCAACCCTTGCAACGCGTGAATCTTGTTGGCAATCGTTTTCGGCTTGATGCCCGATTTCGCCGCACGGGCTTTCCAGCTTTCGAGCAGCCAGGGCGTGATTTCGTCAAGCGAGCGGTCGAGCAAGTCAGCGAATGATGAGCGGATCAGGGCGGCGTTCGCCGTGCTGATTTCGTTGGCTTGCAGATAAGTGCAGTAGTCGCCGTCAAGAAAGGTTCGCACGGTCGGGCAACCGTGTGCGCGCCGCACGGATTCCACGCGGCGGCGTTTCTTGTCTTCAACGACAGCGGGCGTATCATTTTTTTGCGGCGTCTGTTCGAGTTCTTTTTTCGCGGCTTCCCGCGCCGCTGACGGTTGCATGGTCGGATACGTCCCGATCTTGCGGCGAATCGATTTGCCTTCGGCGTCGCGGTAGCGGATGCCAAACTGGATTGTGCCGCGCGGCATGATGCGCGCGACAAACCCGACAAGGGCGGTATCGGCGATTTCCTGAATCTTTCCGTTCGGTTCGATGCCGCGCAGCAGGTCGCGGCTGATAAGGGCTTTGGACATGGATGGCCTGTGTTGGACAATCTTTGGACACTGCCCGCCAGCAACAACGGGCAACAACAGGCTTCCAATATATACCTAAGCTATTGATTTTCAAGCACTCAGCAACATCGGGCAACGTGAAGAAACATGGTAAATCGGGCTCATAACCCGAAGGTCGTAGGTTCAAATCCTACCCCCGCAACCAAACGTCTTAAGCTGTGTGGCCTTGTGCCAATCAACGAACCCGCTCCGAGCGGGTTTTTTGTTTTCGGCGTCTGCCCTGGGCATCGCGACCCTCGATGGCAGCAGTCCTTCAATCCCCCAAAAGTTTCGAATCCTGGCAGAGCAGCTCGAGTGGTATGAGGACGAGTATCAGGTACTTATCCAATATTCATGCCTTTCTGAAGCCATGCGAGCTTTGCATCGTCCCCCGGCTAATCGCGTAATCAGCGGCAACGTCAAGCATTGTCAGACGTGTCAACAGCCGGAAACCGAGGACGTTAGTTCAGCAGACGGTCTGCCTTCCCCATATCGGCACGGTCGTCGTTGCTGGCCAACGTTCTGGGACGCGAGTGCGTCCCGCTTTTTCCGGAGCAAACACATGAAGCGTTTTCCACTCATCGCCGCGTCGGCAAGTCTTGCAGTGTGCTGCGCCACAACGGCATTTGCCGCACCGCCTTCCCAGTATCCGAATCTCGAAACGGCGCAACAGCTGATCGATCAGAGCAGCTCGCATATCGAGGCTGCGCGTAAGGATCACCGCGCCCAGTTTGGCGGCCACGCAGAGCGCGCGTTACAACTGCTGCAACAAGCCAAGGACGAACTGCGCGAGGCGGCCGTCTACAACGAACGCCATCGCTAAGCGCCCGCATCGCTTCGAATCGCCCAATCCACCGCGGCCTGTGCATGCAACGCGGTGGTGTCGAACACCGGGAGTGCTGAGTCGTTCTGCCCAATCAGCAGCGTGATCTCCGTGCAACCGAGAATGACCGCCTGCGCGCCACGCGCCGCGAGGTCTTCGATCACGCGCTGATAAGTGCGCCGCGACTCTGCATCCACCTTGCCGTGACACAGTTCGTCGTAAATGATGCGATGCACGTCCGCGCGGTCATGTTCGTTCGGCACGATCGCTTCGATCCCATGCGCCTCGCGCAATCGCCCGACGTAGAAGTCCTGCTCCATCGTGTAGCGCGTGCCAAGCAGACCCGCGCGCGTGAAGCCCGCGGCGCGCAACGCCTGACCGGTCGGGTCCGCGATATGCAGGAAGGGGATCGAGATCGTCGCCTCGATCGCCGCGCGCACGCGGTGCATCGTGTTCGTCGCGAGCAGCACGATGTCGGCGCCACCGCGCTCGAGCTGTTGCGCGGCCTCGGCCATCTGCACGCCTAGCGCGTCCCAGTCGCCCGCGCGCTGGAGTGCTTCAACCTGCGCGAAGTCCACCGTGACCATCAGACTGCGCGCGTTGTGATGACCGCCCAGGCGCGCCTTCGCGTGGCGGTTCAGCAGCCGGTAATACTCGGCCGACGATTCCCAACTCATTCCCCCAATCACGCCGATCGTTTTCATCGATTCGTTCCTCATTCTCTTGGACTGTTCGGTCCGCACGAGTATAGGCCGGTGCAGCGAGGAGTCCAGAGACGGTAAAGGCGATCCGAAACGGTACGGGACCAGATAAAGGGCATGGACACACGCGTGCAGCGAGGACGAAGCACCGACCGTGTTCGTATGACGTCTTCACGCGAACGCAGGCCACGCCGCTGGCGGCGCTATTCTGGCGCCGATAGAATCGACGCGAGTCAAATCGAAGGCGCCACGCCGCCACGCCAGAACAAGGAGCCGCAGATGGACCTGATCATTCGCCGCGCGGTGCTCTCACATGCGCATCCCGCTGGGTATCCCACGGTGGATATCGGCATCGAGGCGGGGCGTATCGCCGCCGTCGAACCTCGTCTGGCGGCGACGGCGCAAGAGGAGATCGATGCCGCGGGTGCGCTCGTGAGCGCGCCGTTCGTCGATGCGCATTTCCACATGGACGCCACGCTCTCGTATGGCCTGCCGCGCGTGAATGCGTCGGGTACGCTGCTCGAGGGCATCGCGCTGTGGGGCGAGCTCAAGCCGCATCTCACGCAGGAGGCGCTCGTCGAGCGCGCGCTTCAGTACTGCGACTGGGCCGTCGCGCGCGGACTGCTCGCGATCCGCTCGCACGTCGACGTGTGCGACGCGCGACTGCTCGCGGTCGAAGCGCTGCTCGAAGTGAAGCGCCGCGTTGGGCCGTATCTCGATCTCCAGCTCGTAGCGTTCCCGCAGGACGGCGTGTTGCGCAGCGAAGGGGCGTTCGACAATCTCAAGCGCGCGATCGCGATGGGCGTGGACGTGGTGGGCGGCATCCCTCACTTCGAGCGCACGATGGCGGACGGTGCCGAGTCGGTGCGCCTGCTCTGCGAGTTCGCCGCCGAAAAGGGCTTGCGCGTCGACATGCATTGCGACGAATCCGACGACCCGCTTTCGCGTCACATCGAAACGCTCGCGGCGCAAACGCATCGGCTAGGCATGCATGGGCGCGTGGCCGGCTCGCATCTCACGTCGATGCACTCGATGGACAACTACTACGTGAGCAAGCTGATTCCGCTCATGCGCGAGTCGGGGGTCGCGGCGATTGCGAACCCGCTCATCAACATCACGCTGCAAGGGCGCTCCGATACGTACCCGAAGCGCCGCGGCATGACGCGCGTGCCCGAGTTGATGGCGGCAGGCGTGACCGTCGCGTTCGGCCACGATTGCGTGATGGACCCGTGGTACAGCTTCGGTTCAGGCGACATGCTCGAAGTTGCGCACATGGGCCTGCATGTTGCGCAGATGACGGGCACTGAAGCCTCGCGCGCCTGCTTCGACGCGGTGACCGTGAATGCGGCGACGATCCTCGGCCTCGACGGCTACGGTGTGGCGCCAGGTTGCGCGGCGAACCTCGTGGTGCTCGACGCGCGCGATCCCATCGAGGCGATCCGGATGCGCGCAGCGCGGCTCGCAGTTGTGAGCCGGGGCAGGGTGGTGAGCCGGCAACCCGCGCAGCGCGCGGCGCTTTCGCTCGAGGGACGGCCGGAAAGCGTCGATTTCAAGTTGCATCGATAACACGCAAGGCAATAAAAAACCGCGCATGGGCTGCACACCCATGCGCGGTTTTAGTTTGGATCGTTTACTAGCGACTCACCTGGTCATTGCTGTGCCGGCGGCTGCTCCATGCCGTTGTGACGCAGCAACGCATCGATGTTCGGTTCGCGGCCGCGGAAGGCCTTGAACGACTCCATCGCCGGGCGGCTGCCGCCCACTTCGAGAATTTCCTTGCGGTAGCGCGTGCCGGTCGCTTCGTCGAGCACGCTCGACTTCGCGGCTTGCGCGGCTTCTTCGAAGGCGGCGTAGGCGTCGGCGGAAAGCACTTCGGCCCACTTGTAGCTGTAGTAGCCGGCCGCGTAGCCGCCCGCGAAGATGTGGCTGAACGTGTTCGGCCAGCGCGAGAACGCAGCCTGCGGAATGACGTGATAGCGCTCGTTGATCTCGCGCGCGAGGTCGTTTGCGCTCTTGCCCTTCGAGGCGTCGAAGTCGACGTGCAGCGCCATGTCGAACATCGAGAACACGATCTGGCGCAGCGTGCCGAGACCGCTCTGGAAGTTCTTCGCGGCGAGCATCTTGTCGAAGAGTTCGCGCGGCAGCGGCTTGGCGGTCTCGACATGTGAGCTCATTTCGCGCACCACGTCCCATTCCCAGCAGAAGTTTTCCATGAACTGCGAGGGCAGTTCGACGGCGTCCCACTCCACGCCGTTGATGCCCGACACGCCCAGTTCGTCCACACGCGTGAGCATGTGGTGCAAACCGTGGCCGAACTCGTGGAAGAGCGTGATGACTTCGTCGTGCGTGAAGCACGCGGGGCGCCCGCCCACCGGCGCGGAGAAGTTGCACGTGAGATACGCGACGGGCGTTTGCACGCCGTTGCCTTCGAGCTTGCGGCGCGAGCGCGCGTCGTCCATCCATGCGCCGCCGCGCTTGCCTTCACGCGCATAGAGGTCGAGATAGAACTGCGCGACGAGCGTACCGTCCGCGTTTTCCACGCGGAAGAAGCGCACGTCCGGATTCCACACCGCCGCGCTGTCCGGGCGGATGCGCACGCCGAACAGCGTTTCCGTGACCTTGAAGAGGCCTTGCAGCACGAAGTCTTCCGGGAAGTACTGCTTCACCTCGTTCTCCGAGAACGAGTAGCGCTTCTGGCGCAGGCGCTCGGCGGCGAACGCCATGTCCCACGGCTCGATCTGCGTGATGCCCAGTTCGCTCGCGGCGAATTCGCGCAGCTCTTCCCAGTCCTTTTCGGCGTGCGGGCGCGCGCGCGTCGCGAGGTCTTCGAGGAAGCTCATCACCTGGGCCGGCGTTTCGGCCATCTTCGGCGTGAGCGAGACTTCGGCGAAGTTGTTGTAGCCGAGCATCTTCGCTTCCTCGGCACGCAGCTTCAGTTGCTCTTCGATGATTGCCGTGTTGTCCCATTCGGCCTTGCCGCCGCCGTAGACGGGGCCGAGTTCGGAGGCGCGCGTGACGTAGGCGCGGTACATCGTCTCGCGCATCGCGCGGTTTTCCGAGTACTGCAGCACCGGGAAGTACGAGGGGAAGTGCAGCGTGAACTTCCAGCCTTCCTTGTCCTCGCGCTCGGCGGCTTCGCGCGCGCCGGCGACTACGTCGTCGGGCAGGCCCACGAGGTCAGCTTCGCTCGTGGCGTAGAACGCGTAGCCGTTGGTCGCGTCGAGCACGTGGTCGGAGAACGCTTTGGCGAGTGCGGCCTGGCGCTCCTGCAATTCGGCGAAGCGCGGCTTCTGGTCTTCGGGCAACTCCGCGCCCGAGAGGCGGAAGTCGCGCAGCGAGTTGTCGAGGATCTTCTTGCGCTCGCCCGAGAGCAGCTCGAACGAGTTGTGATTCGTGATGGCCTTGTATTTCTTGAACAGCTCGAGATTCTGGCCGACGCTCGACCAGAATTCGGTCACGCGCGGCAGGTTCTCGCCGTGGGCGGCGCGCAGTTCCGGCGTGTCGGCGACGGCGTTCAGGTGGCCGACCACGCCCCAGGCGCGCGAAAGCGGCTCGCTGGCGCGCTCGACCGGCTCGACCACGTCGCTCCACTGCGCGGGCGTCATGGGTTGCGCGGCGCGCTCGACGGCGGCCTTCGCGTTCGCGAGCAGGACGTCGAGCGCGGGCGTCACGTGCTCGGGGCGGATTTCGCCAAAGCGCGGCAGGCCGGTGAAATCGAGGAGCGGATTGTCGGAGGGGGTAGTTGCCATGATGCTTCCTGTTCCTGTCTGTCGCGGGTTAGGGGACCGGGGCGCGGCATGCGCGTGCGCGCCCGATATTTCGGTTATTGGGGCGCCAAGTGCGCTTTCCAACCGGGTCATCCGAGCAAATTAACAGATGTGGCGCGGTGGCGGCGAAATCCCGGCCTGCCTCGCGCGCGCGGGTGGCGCCGCAAAAAGAAAGCGGCCCGTGATGGGCCGCTTCTCGAACGTCATACTGCGACGCGAGGTCGCGCGCTGCTTACGCGCCTGCCGCGCGCTCCGCCGCTTCGATCGTATTCACGAGCAGCATCGTGATGGTCATCGGGCCGACGCCGCCCGGCACCGGCGTGATGAAGCCGGCGACATCCTTCAGGCCCGCGAAATCGACGTCGCCGCAGAGCTTGCCGTTGTCGTCGCGGTTCATGCCCACGTCGATCACGGTCGCACCCGGCTTGATCATGTCGGCGGTCAGCACGTTGCGCTTGCCCACCGCAGCGACCACGACGTCGGCGTCGCGCGTGTGCTTCGCGAGGTCACGCGTCTTGCTGTGGCAGATCGTGACCGTCGCGCCCTTTTCGAGCAGCAGGAGCGCCATCGGTTTGCCGACGATGTTCGAGCGGCCGATCACCACGGCGTTCGCGCCTTCGAGCGGGATCTTGTATTCCTCGAACATCTTCATCACGCCGTAGGGCGTGCACGGGCGAAAGAGCGGCTGGCCCGTCATGAGCGCGCCCGCGTTGGCCACGTGAAAGCCGTCCACGTCCTTCTCCGGCGCGATCGCCTCGATCACCTTGTGGCTGTCGATGTGCCTCGGCAGCGGCAACTGCACGAGAATGCCGTTGATCTTCGGGTCGCGGTTCAGCTCGTCGATGCGCTTGAGCAGGTCGGCTTCGGAAAGCGACTCGGGATAGCGGTCGTACGACGAGTAGAGGCCGTTGTCTTCGCAGGCCTTGATCTTGTTGCGCACGTAGACTTCGCTCGCCGGATTGTCGCCGACCAGCACGACGGCGAGTCCCGGCTGATGGCCGCGGGCGGTGAGGGCGGCGGCGCGCGTGGCGACTTCGGCGCGCAGCTTCTTGGAAAGGGCGTTGCCGTCGATGAGGGTGGCAGTCATGGTCGGTCGGGGTCGAGAGTGGGCGATGCGGGGCACGTATGGGCACTTAATGGCGCGAGCGCTGGCGCGCGCGGGGCGCGGGCGAGCGGCAAAGAGCGGGCGCCATTCGAAGGCCGACATTATACCCGCGCGGCGGCCATGCTCTGGCCTGAGCGGACGATGGGTGAGGGAGGCAGTTGCGGCGAGACGCCACGAGTTGCATTCGCGCGCGCCGTGGCGCGCGCGAATGCAGCCGGAGAAGGACGCTTACTGCTGCGCTTGTTGCGGCTTGTTGGAGAGCGCGAGACGCAGCAGGTCGGCGACCGTGTTGACGTTGAGCTTCTCCATGATGTTGGCGCGGTGCGCCTCCACCGTCTTGATGCTGATGCCGAGGTCGTCGGCGATCTGCTTGTTCAGGCGGCCCGCGATGATGCGCTCGAGCACCTGATGCTCGCGTGCCGTGAGCTTGCCGAGGCGCTCGGCGGCCGCGCGCTGCTGCTGCACGTTGGTGCTTTCGTTGCGCGCCTTGTCGAGCATGCGCTCCACGAGCTTGCGCAGTTCGGCTTCGTCGAAGGGCTTCTCGATGAAGTCCATCGCGCCCTTCTTCATGGTCGAAACGGCCATCGGCACGTCGCCGTGGCCCGTCACGAAGATGATCGGCAGCGAAGCGTTTTCTGCGATCAGACGTTCCTGCAGTTCGAGGCCGCTCATGCCCGACATACGCACGTCGAGAATCAGGCAGGCGATCTGGCCGGCCTGTTGCGCCGGCTGGTAAGCCTCGAGGAACTCCTCCGCGCTATTGAAACACTGGACGCGGTAGCCGTTCGCTTCGAGGAGCCAACGCAGGGAGTCTCGTACTGCCTCGTCGTCATCGACAACAAAGACGGTTTCCTGGGTGGTGACTGGGCTGTTCATGGCTCTCCCGTAACGGTTTGTGGAGTCGGTTCGTCGGAGCTACGCGAGGTGTCCGATTCGCCGATGGGCAGACTGCAATGGAACGTAGCGCCGCTGATGTGGCCGTCGGATTCGACGTTGTTGACCACCCAGAGGCGCCCGCGGTGCGATTCGATGATGGAGCGGCAGATGTTCAGGCCCATGCCCATGCCGTCCGACTTGGTGCTGTAGAAGGGCTCGAAGAGGCGCTCGGCCGTGGCTTCGTCAACGCCCGGGCCCTGGTCGACCACGCTGATGCACACGTTGCCGCCTTCGCGCTTCACGATCACGCGGATCACCGGGTCGATCGCGTTCGGGCGCGCCTCGGCCATGGCTTCTGCGGCGTTCTTCAGCAGATTGACGAGCACCTGTTCGATCAGGACCGGATCGACGTAGATCACGGGCATGCGCGAGCGCATGTCGGTCACGATGCGGATGCGGCGCTTGCGCGCCTCGATCTCGGCGAGACCCACGGCGTCGGCGACGATGTCGGCCACGCGCGTGGCCTGGCGCTTGGGTTCGCTGCGCTTCACGAATTCGCGGATGCGCTTGATGATCATGCCCGCGCGCACGGCTTGCTGCGCCGTTTTCTCGAGCACGGGCAGCAGGTTGTCGGGCGCGGCCCGGCCCGACTTCACGAGCGCGACGGTGCCCGAAGCGTAATTGTTGATCGCGGCGAGCGGCTGGTTCAGTTCGTGCGCGAGTGACGAGGCCATTTCGCCCATCGTCATCAGGCGGCTCGTGAACTGGAGCTTTTCGTCTTGCTGGCGGGCCAGTTCCTGCGCCTGCTTGCGCGTGGTGATGTCGGTCGCGATCTGCATTTGCGCGAGGTGGCCGTCCACCCACTGGATGTACTGGCGGCGCACTTCGAACCACTTCTGGATGCTCTCGACGTACACCTCCTGGGCGTCCGCCGTGCTCTCGGTGAGCGCGGTGGCGGGCAGCCCTGCGAAGGCGTCGACCATGTCGATCGAGTCGGAGGAAGCGCTCGCCGAATCGAAGCCGCCGCCGCCTGCGAGTTCAAGATGACCATCCGGGCGGATGCCGAAGAGGTGGCGGTAGTAGCGGTTCGCGAACAGCAGTTCGGCTTCGTCGGCAGCGAGCACCGAGACGGCGGCGTCGAGGCTTTCCAGCACCGTGGTGAAGCGCTCGTGCGCGGCGGCGAGTTCTTCGCGCGCGCGCTTGGGCTCCGTGATGTCGGTCATCGACGACATCCAGCCGGTCTGGCGGCCCGAGCTGTCGATGAGCGGCGAGACATACAGGCGTGCGTGGAACTGCGAGCCGTCCTTGCGGCGCACGCGCAGTTCGAACCCCGAGGAGGGCGCCTTGCCGCGCAGCGTCATGTCGAGCTGGCGCTGCATTTCCGGGTAGGCGTCGCGCGGCCAGTAAGGGAACGGCGCGTTCTTGCCGACGAGGTCGCTTTCGTCCCAGCCGGTCATGCGGCAGAACGCCGGGTTCACGTGTGTGATGCGGCCGTGCATATCGAGCACGCGCATACCGATCAGCACCGAATTTTCCATCGCGCGGCGGAAGAACGCCTCAGCGTATAGCGCCTGCTGTGCCTCGAAGCGCTGGCGTGTGTGCTTCCACAGGCTCCAGAGGCTCCACAGCACGAAGCACGACAGTCCCGCGACCAGCCACACGAGCGTGTTGTTCGTGAAGTTGGTCATCTGCGGGTACGAGTACACGCGTACCGAAACCCCCTGGCCCGGCGGGTCGAGCGGCAGGTCGTAATAGACGTCGCGCGGCAGCCGCGGACGCGTCGAGGTCGTGGCGAGCTCGCGGTTGTTCGCGTCGAGAATCGAGATCTTGTACTTGGCCGACAGCTCGGGCGGGATGTCGTGCTTCAGGATGCCTTCGACCGAGAACACGGCCGCGATCGAACCAAGAAATTCCCGATCGCGGTATACCGGCGTTTGCAGCGTGATGTAGCCGTTGCCGACGTCGTCGTAAATAAGCGGCGAGTACACCTGGCGGCGCGTGGCGCGCGCCTCGGCGAACGCGGCCTTCACGGCCTCGTCCATTTGTGAATCGTTGGGCTTGGCAAGCCGCTGGCCGAATACCGGCATCGCCGTGTTGGGCCAGCGCGGTTCCTCCTGGCTCGTGTACCAGTTGAGATAGAGGATCTCAGGATGGCCCTGCATGATGTCCGTGGTGGACGTCTGGAAATACTGCGGGTCGCTATGCCCCGCGGCCAGGTCGCGTGCGAGCGCCTGCAGCTGCTCCTGAGCGCCTGTCATGGAAAGCCGGATTTGCTGCTGGGCCCAAGCCACGTTGCGGTAGAGCGTGTCTTCCTGCTGCTGTTGCTCGCGGCGGTTCAGGCTCCACAAGATCAGGCTCATGACGATCAGAAACACGAGGATCGACAGGAGCGGCGTCAGCAAATAGGAATTCGACCACCAGGGTCCGTGGTGCCAGCGAGATGGCGACGACTCGCCGGGCGTTCCGGGCGGCCGCGCCGAGCGTGCGAAAAGCCGTTCGGTCAACATGGCAAGGATTGTAGCTCAGCGTAAGACACGGAAATGCCGCGAAAAAAGGCGTAAATCGCCGATAAACGGGTGCAAACTGGCCGTTATCGGCTCAAGGGCGCGAACGATTAAGCGTGCGCTGCAACAATTTTTCGCATTATAAAATCGCATCTCGCAATTCGAAAATTTTGTTGCGCGATGGTCAGGGGGGTCATTACAATCGCCCCGAAGCTGCTGCGGTTGGCCCGGTCACGTCTTAAGCGTCGCCGGCCGCATGGTCCGATCAACAGCGTTCCCCTACATCCAGGAGACGAGCATGTCCGCTGTACCCGACGAAGTCCTCAAGTACGTTGCCGCCGACAAGGACGAGGATCCCCAGGAAACCGCCGAATGGCTCGAAGCGCTCGACGGCGTCATTTCGACTGTCGGTCCTGATCGCGCCCACCACCTGATCGAAAAGCAGATCGAATTCGCCCGTGTGCACGGCGAACATCTGCCGTTCTCGGCGAACACGCCGTACATCAACACGATCCCCGTCGCCAACCAGGCCAAGAATCCGGGTGACCAGGACATCGAACACCGCATCCGCTCGTACACGCGCTGGAACGCCATGGCCATGGTGCTGCGCGCGGGCAAGCACACGAACGTGGGCGGCCACATCGCTTCGTTCGCATCGGCGGCCACGCTTTATGACGTCGGCTACAACCACTTCTGGCATGCTCCGTCGCCGGAACACGGCGGCGACCTGATCTTCGTGCAGGGCCACTCGTCGCCGGGCGTCTACTCGCGCGCGTTCCTGCTCGGCCGTCTGTCGGAGAACCAGCTCGACAACTTCCGCCAGGAAGTGGACGGCGGCGGCATTTCGTCGTATCCGCACCCGTGGCTGATGCCGGACTTCTGGCAGTTCCCGACCGTCTCGATGGGCCTCGGCCCGATCATGGCGATCTACCAGGCACGCTTCATGAAGTACATGCAGGCGCGCGGCATCACGAAGACCGAGGGCCGCAAGGTCTGGGCCTTCCTCGGCGACGGCGAAACGGACGAGCCGGAATCGCTCGGCGCGATCGGCATGGCCGGCCGTGAGCGCCTGGACAACCTCGTGTTCGTCATCAACTGCAATCTGCAGCGTCTCGACGGTCCGGTGCGCGGCAACGGCAAGATCATCCAGGAACTCGAAAGCGAGTTCCGCGGCGCCGGCTGGAACGTCATCAAGGTCATCTGGGGCAGCCGCTGGGACGCGCTCTTTGCGCGCGACAAGTCGGGCGCGCTGATGCGCCGCATGATGGAAGTGGTCGACGGCGAGTACCAGACGTACAAGTCGGAGTCGGGCGCGTATGTTCGCGAGCACTTCTTCAACACGCCTGAACTGAAGGCGCTGGTCGCCGACTGGTCCGACGACGACATCTGGAACCTGAACCGCGGCGGCCACGACCCGCACAAGATCTACGCGGCGTTCCATCAGGCCCAGCACGCGAAGGGCCAGCCGACCCTGATCCTCGCCAAGACGATCAAGGGCTATGGCATGGGCGAAGCCGGCCAGGCCATGAACATCACCCACCAGCAGAAGAAGATGCAGGTGGATCAGCTCAAGAAGTTCCGCGACCAGTTCCGCCTGCCGATCACCGACGAGCAGATCGTCGACGTGCCGTACCTCACGTTCGAGGAAGGTTCGAAGGAACTCGAGTACATGCGCCAGAAGCGCATGGACCTCGGCGGTTACCTGCCGGCTCGCCGCCAGAAGGCCGAGTCGCTGCCGGTGCCGGCGCTCGACGCGTTCGAGCCGCTGCTCAAGGGCACGGGCGAAGGCCGCGAGATCTCCACGACGATGGCGTTCGTGCGTATCCTCAACATCCTGTTGAAGGACAAGGCGCTCGGCAAGCGCGTCGTGCCGATCGTGCCGGACGAGTCGCGTACCTTCGGTATGGAAGGTCTGTTCCGCCAGATCGGCATCTGGAATCAGGACGGCCAGAAGTACGTGCCGGAAGATTCCGATCAGCTGATGTTCTACAAGGAATCGCAGACCGGCCAGATTCTGCAGGAAGGCATCAACGAAGCCGGCGGCATGTCGGACTGGATCGCGGCCGCGACGTCGTACTCGACGCACGGCGAGATCATGATCCCGTTCTATATCTTCTACTCGATGTTCGGCCTCCAGCGCATCGGCGACCTGGTGTGGGCCGCGGGCGACATGCGCTCGCGCGGCTTCCTGCTGGGCGGCACCGCTGGCCGCACGACGCTGAACGGCGAAGGCCTGCAGCACGAAGACGGCCACTCGCTCCTGTGGGCCGCTTCGGTGCCGAACTGCGTGAACTACGACCCGACGTTCGGCTACGAACTCGCCGTGATCATGCAGGACGGTCTGCGCCGCATGGTGCAGAACCAGGAAGACGTGTTCTATTACATCACCGTGATGAACGAGAACTACGAGCACCCGGCGATTCCGCAGGGCGAGCACGTGGCGGCCGACATCATCAAGGGCATGTACTCGTTCCGCAAGGCCGACGCGAACGCCAAGGCGCCGCGCGTTCAGCTCATGGGCGCGGGCACGATCTTCAACGAAGTGATCGCTGCCGCCGACCTGCTGAAGAACGACTGGGGCGTCGAAGCCGACCTCTGGAGCGTGCCGAGCTTCACCGAACTCGCGCGTGAAGGTCACGAAGTCGAGCGCTGGAACCTGCTGCACCCGAGCGAGCCGCGCCGCGAATCGCACGTCGAGAAGCTGCTCAAGGACACGCAAGGTCCGGTCATCGCTTCGACCGACTACGTGCGCGCGCTGGTCGACCAGATCCGCGGTCTCGTGCCGCGCAAGTTCGTGGTGCTCGGCACCGACGGCTTCGGCCGCTCGGACACGCGTGAAAAGCTGCGTCACTTCTTCGAAGTCGATCGTTACTGGACCACGGTTGCGGCGCTCAACGCGCTCGCGGACGAAGGCAAGATCGAGCGCAAGGTGGTTGGCGAGGCGATCGCCAAGTACAACCTCGATCCCTCCAAACCCAACCCGATGACCGTCTAACCCATCACCCCTGTGCATGGCATGTGCGCCTCCCCGAAGCGGGGAGGCGTGTTGTATGCGGCCCCGGAGACACTAACAATGAGTCAAGCGATCGAAGTCAAGGTGCCGGACATCGGCGATTACAAGGACATTCCTGTAATCGAGGTGCTGGTGAAGGCGGGCGATACCGTCGAAAAAGAGCAGTCCCTCATCACGCTCGAGTCGGACAAGGCGACCATGGACGTGCCGAGCCCGGCGTCGGGCACGGTCAAGGAAGTGAAGGTCAAGGTCGGCGACAACGTGTCGGAAGGCTCGCTCGTGCTGGTGCTGGACGGCGCGGGCGCCGCTGCGGCTCCGGCCGCCGCGCCTGCTGCGGCTCCCGCACCGGCTGCAGCCGCGCCGGCGCCTGCCGCTGCGCCCGCGCCGGCTGCTGCACCTGCTGCTGCCGCGAGCGGCGGCGTGCAGTCGGTCAAGGTCCCCGACATCGGCGACTACAAGGACGTACCGGTCATCGAGATCGGCGTGAAGGTTGGCGACCGCGTCGAGAAGGAGCAGTCGCTCGTCACGCTCGAATCGGACAAGGCGACCATGGACGTGCCGAGCCCGGTGGCCGGCGTCGTCAAGGCAATCTTGGTCAAGGTCGGCGATAACGTGTCGGAAGGCACCGAGATCGTCGTCGTCGAAGCGGAAGGCGCCGCCGCATCTGCCACCTCCGCTGCCGCCGCACCCGCTGCGAAGCACGTCGAAGAGCCGTCGGACGCGCCTGCGCCCGCAGCGGGCAAGCCCGCGCCCGCCGCACCGTCGGCACTTGCGCAGGCGCCGATCATTCCGGCAGGCGAAGGCGGCGCGCGCCGTCCGAGCCATGCTTCGCCGTCCGTGCGCAAGTTCGCGCGCGAACTCGGCGTGGACGTTGGCCGCGTCACGGGTACGGGTCCGAAGGGCCGCATCACGCAAGACGACGTCACCGCGTTCGTGAAGGGCGTGATGACGGGCGCGCTCGCGGCTCCGGCTGCCGCCGCCGCACCGGCCGCTGGCGGCGCAGGCCTGAACCTGCTGCCGTGGCCGAAGGTCGACTTCACGAAGTTCGGCCCGATCGACACGCAGCCGCTGTCGCGCATCAAGAAGATCTCGGGCGCGAACCTGCACCGCAACTGGGTCATGATCCCACACGTCACGAACAACGACGAAGCGGACATCACCGACCTCGAAGCGCTGCGCGTGCAGCTGAACAAGGAAAACGAGAAGGCGGGCGTGAAGTTCACGATGCTCGCGTTCGTCATCAAGGCCTGCGTCGCCGCGCTGAAGAAGTTCCCGACGTTCAACGCGAGCCTCGACGGCGACAACCTCGTCTTCAAGCAGTACTACCACATCGGTTTTGCCGCCGACACGCCGAACGGTCTTGTCGTCCCGGTGATCCGCGACGCGGACAAGAAGGGTCTCGTCGACATCGCGAAGGAAATGGCCGAGCTCTCGAAGCTCGCCCGCGAAGGCAAGCTCAAGCCGGACCAGATGCAAGGCGGCTGCTTCTCGATCTCGTCGCTCGGCGGTATCGGCGGCACGCATTTCACGCCGATCATCAACGCACCGGAAGTGGCGATCCTCGGTCTGTCGAAGGGCGCGATGAAGCCGGTGTGGGACGGCAAGCAGTTCGTGCCGCGCCTCACGCTGCCGCTGTCGCTTTCGTACGATCACCGCGTGATCGACGGTGCAGCTGCCGCGCGCTTCAACGCGTACCTCGCTTCGATCCTCGGCGATTTCCGCCGCGTGATTCTGTAAAACCGATTTGACCGGCTCGCGCTCGCCGCGCCGCACGTCGTCCCCGACGTGCGCGCCGCGGCAGGCGCGGCCGGTCATCCTTTAGGGGTAGGGGACACCATGAGTCTCGTCGAAGTGAAAGTGCCGGATATCGGCGACTTCAAGGACATCGACGTCATCGAAGTCAACATCAAGGCCGGTGACGTGATCGAGAAAGAGCAGACGCTGCTCTCGCTCGAGTCGGACAAGGCCACGATGGAAGTGCCCAGCGACGTCGCGGGCACCGTCAAGGAAGTGAAGATCAAGGCCGGCGACAAGGCTTCGCAAGGCACGGTGATCGCGCTGGTCGAAGCGTCGGAAGGCGCGGCGGCTCCGGCTGCGAAGGCTGAAGCGCCCAAGGCTGCTGAAGCACCGAAGGCAGCCGAAGCGCCCAAGGCCGCAGCACCGGCACCGCAAGCCGGCAGCTTCAGCGGCAGCGCCGACGTCGAATGCGACATGCTCGTGCTCGGCGCGGGCCCCGGCGGCTACTCGGCGGCGTTCCGCTCCGCCGACCTCGGCATGAAGACCGTGCTGGTCGAGCGTTATTCGACGCTCGGCGGCGTGTGCTTGAATGTGGGCTGCATTCCGTCGAAGGCGCTGCTGCACACGGCGCTCGTGATCGACGAAGCCGAAGCGCTCGGCTCGCACGGCATCACGTTCGGCAAGCCGCAGATCGATCTCGACCGCCTGCGCGACTTCAAGTCGGGCGTCGTCAAGAAGCTCACGGGCGGTCTCGCCGGCATGGCGAAGGCGCGCAAGGTCGAAGTCGTGACGGGCCTGGGCTCGTTCCTCGATCCGAACCATATGGAAGTGGTGGGCGAGAACGGCAAGAAGATCGTCAAGTTCAAGCAGGCGATCATCGCGGCTGGCTCGCAGGCCGTGAAGCTCCCGTTCATGCCGGAAGATCCGCGCGTGGTCGATTCGACCGGGGCGCTGGAGCTGCGCCAGATTCCGCAGAAGATGCTCGTGATCGGCGGCGGCATCATCGGCCTGGAAATGGCCACTGTGTACGCGACGCTCGGCGCGCAGATCGATGTCGTGGAAATGCTCGACGGCCTGATGGCCGGCGCGGACCGCGATCTCGTGAAGGTCTGGGAGAAGTACAACGCGAAGCGCTTCGCGAATGTCATGCTCAAGACCAAGACCACGAAGGCCGAGGCGAAGGACGACGGCATCTACGTGTCGTTCGAGGGCGAGAAGGCGCCGGCCGAGGCGCAACGCTACGACCTCGTGCTGGTCGCCGTGGGCCGCTCGCCCAACGGCAAGAAGATTGGCGCGGACAAGGCCGGCGTGGCCGTGACGGATCGCGGCTTCATCGACGTCGACAAGCAGATGCGCACCAACGTGCCGCACATCTTCGCGATCGGCGACGTGGTCGGCCAGCCGATGCTCGCACACAAGGCCGTGCATGAAGGCCACGTGGCGGCGGAAGCAGCGCACGGCGAGAAGGCGTACTTCGACGCGCTGCAGATTCCGTCGGTGGCTTACACCGATCCGGAAGTGGCGTGGGCCGGCAAGACCGAAGACCAGTGCAAGGCCGAAGGCATCAAGTACGGCAAGGCGGTGTTCCCGTGGGCCGCATCGGGTCGCGCGATCGCCAACGGCCGCGACGAAGGCTTCACGAAGCTGATCTTCGACGAAGAGACGCATCGTGTGATCGGCGGCGGCATCGTCGGCTTGAACGCAGGCGACCTCATCAGCGAAGTGTGCCTCGCCGTGGAAATGGGCGCGGATGCGACCGACATCGGCAAGACGATTCACCCGCACCCGACGCTGGGCGAGTCGATCGGCATGGCCGCCGAGCTGTACGAAGGCGTCTGTACCGATCTGCCGCCGCAGAAGAAGAAGTAAATTCGTGCCGCGCCGCTCGTTGCGGCGCGCATGAAGAAACGGCGCACTCCGTGAGGAGTGCGCCGTTTGCATTTTGGGGTAACGCTGCGTGCTGCGAAGTACTGCGAGAGGCGCCGGAGCGTAAAAAAGATTCCCGGTCGGCGACCGGGCAAGTGACATGCCGGGCGGCATGCCGGAGCGTTCAGGACCGGCGCCCGGCGCGCGGCTGCTTCAGCGCGCGCACCGGTTCAATCTACAACTCTTAGACCGGCTTCTTGGCCGAAGCGGCAGCCGAGCGCGATGCCTGAGCGGCAGCCTTGCTCGCAGCAGCGGTGGCGGCGTTGAAGTTGCTTTCCGCCATTTCGACAGCTTGCTTCGTGGCCTTGTGGACCGTTTCGTAGGTCGTGTTCGCGGCGTTGATCGCCGACTTGATCACGGCGACTGCGGTTTCCGAGCCGGCCGGTGCGTTCTTCGCGACGTTGTCGACGAGCGATTGAACCTTGCGGTTCTGCTCTTCGTAGTGGGCTTCGGCGACCTTCGCAAACTCAGCCTGGGTAGCCGAGGCGATTTCATACACATGACGGCCATACGACAGCAGCTTTTCGGTCAGCGGCTGGGCATAGCTCGTTTGCAGGGCCAGGAATTCCTGCGCGTCCTTCACCGACAGTGCGCGCTGGGCGTGTTCCTGCGATTCCGCCAGATTCGAGCGGACGGCCTGAAGATTCAATTCGACCAGCTTTTCCACGCCTTCGAATGCCTTGCCGGTAAGGCCGAACAGGGTTTCGAGGTTGGCTTTCTGGGCAGCGGCGAATTGCTCAGGGGTCAGCAGACTCATGTTTACGCTCCTGGATGTCGGCGGCCTTCGTGGGTCGCCTGAAGTAAGTGGCACGGCGCTGGTGCTCTGTCGCTCGCTTTGTGCGTCGCAACATTGACTCGATTTTAGGATGCTCGCGAAGAAAGTCAAGGCTTTTTGGTGCGTCGCACAATGTCGATAATTTATTATTAAACAATCACTTATGCCACGCGCATGGAGCCGCCGCGACAACTGCGCCAATGCCCCGATGTGCGGGGCTTCCGGCTGCCCGAAGGAGGCTGCGACAAGGGCGCGGCAAGCGCGGAAACCCCGCTTCTAGCAAGATGCGCCATGGATCGCATGAATGTGTCTATGGGATTTCACCTGGTCCGTCCACCGAATTCCTACATGGAACGTTAATGATCCATTGCGGTCGAACGCGCGTCGCGCGGCACGGCGGCACTGGTGGTCAGACACTCTCACCCGTATTTTCCTCAGTTCAAGTTCCGTACGACGAACGCCGTTAACGCAGCAAGCACACTTTGCGTGTGCCGCAAACGTTGTCAGCAAGTGGCGTCGCGGAGAGAGGAGCGGCTTGGCAATTGTCTGACTCCATCGAATGCGGGAAGTACATTGGCCAGCTCAATCGGAGGTCATACTTCGGTTTAATGAGCGCCGATAAGTGCTTCAATTTGCGAATTTTTCGTGGTTTTACTACACTTGGCGAACGATCCCGCCGCTCCATCAAGAACACCAATGAAATCCGACAAGCTCCTGTCGTTCTCACTGATGCCGTCGTCGATTATCAGCACCGCGTTGTCGGTTGCTGTTTCCGTCGCGATCAGTGCGACGCTCGTGGCGCCTGAGGGCGCCTTTGCTGCGTCGCAAGACGCCGCACCGGCCAAAACGGCCAAGGCAAAAAAGGCCACCAAGAAGGTTGCGAAGGCTGAGCCGGCAACGGCAAAGGCCGCCAAGGCGGGCGCAACCCGCACCGTCGCCGCCAAGGACGACGATGCGCGACCGGTGGCCAAAAAACGCCGCGTCGCTTATACGATGAACGGCCGCCATCATTCGGCGGTGCGCCGTGTCGCGTTCGAACCGCGCCAGCCGACCGTCGGTCAGGCGTTCGGTCTGCACGAGACGCCCGACTCGCTGATGCTGCGCTCGGGCGTCGGCTACGTGGTCGACCAGAACACGCTCGAGCCGCTCTTCGACAAGAACTCGCACGCCGTCGTGCCGATCGCCTCGATCTCGAAGCTCATGACCGCGATGGTCGTGCTCGACTCGAAGGAGTCGCTCTCGGAGCAAATCGAAGTCACGGACGAAGACCGCGACTACGAGAAGAACACCGGTTCGCGTCTGTCGGTGGGCTCGGTGCTTTCGCGCGAGGATATGCTGCACATCGCGTTGATGGCGTCGGAAAACCGCGCGGCGGCGGCGCTCTCGCGCTATTACCCGGGCGGCCGTCCGGCGTTCATCGCGGCGATGAATGCGAAGGCCAAGCAGCTCGGCATGACCGATACGCACTTCGAGAATTCCACGGGACTCACGAGCCACAACGTCTCGACCGCGCGTGACCTGGTCAAGATGGTGAACGCGGCTTACCAGTACCCGATGATTCGTCAGTTCTCGACCGACCGCAGCTACGACGTGTTCACGGGCAAGCGCAATCTCGCCTACAACAGCACGAATGCGTTGGTTCGCAATGCGTCGTGGGATATCGGCCTGCAGAAGACCGGCTTCATCAACGAAGCCGGTGAGTGCCTCGTCATGCAGACGACGATTCACAATCGTCCGGTGATCATGGTGCTGCTCGATTCGAGCGGCAAGTACTCGCGCTTCGCGGATGCAACGCGCGTGCGCACGTGGCTCGACAATGGCGGCGCCGACCAGCAGCCGCGCATTACGAGTGCCGATGCAGGCGGCCCAGGTACCTGATCTCGACCTTTTCGGATTTACCCGACAAACGCCCCGCAACTGCGGGGCGTTTTGCTTTCTGGTGCGTGCTGCTCGTCCTATGACGTTCGACCGACTGTCTCGTCGTTTCGTTCGTCGGCAACATGGCTCAATGAGTGGTGACCTGGCGCCCGATCTCGCCTGCCTTTAACGCGCGATGATCTTGGGTCTTGATGGTTGTCAATTGACAACTAATCTGACGATGCATACACTGAGTTTGTCGATGAGACGATCGCACCCAAAGAAGGAGATCGAAGCCGCGCTTGCTTATGCCGAGAATCAGGGTTGGTTAGTTGAACCAGGTAAAGGCCATGGGCATGCGTGGGGACGAATGTACTGCCCATACAACGATGCTGCCTGTCGTTGCGGGGAATTCTGCATCACGAGCATCTGGAGCACGCCGCGTAACGTGGACAATCACGCCTATGTGCTCAAACGTGTGGTCGACAATTGCACGACACATCGTATCAATGCGGCAGCTGCGTGTGCGGCAGCCGTAGCGCCGGAGTAACTCATGAATTATCTGTTCACACTCAAGTACCAACTGGCCGCGGAAGACAGCGATCACGAAGCGCTCGTGGAACGCCTGGCCGCTGCCGGCTGCGACGACGCGACAATCGGTGTGGGTTTGCCTGGCCGAATCGCGCTGACGTTCACGCGCGACAGTGCGAATGCATGGTCGGCAATCTACTCGGCGCTGCAGGACGTGAAGCAGGCGGTGCCGACCGCGCGGCTCGTGGAAGCCGCACCAGATTTTGTCGGCTTGACCGATGCCGCCGACCTGACCGGCATGTCGCGCCAGAACATGCGCAAGCTAATGCTCGGGCATGCGGCCGAATTTCCGCAGCCCGTGCACGAGGGCAATCCTTCGCTCTGGCATCTCAGCGACATCCTGGCCTGGCTGATGGGGCGTGACGGATATAGCATCGACTCGGCGCTGCTGGAAACGGCGCGAACGGCGAAGCAGGTGAACCTGGCAAAAGAAGCGCGCCACCTTGACACCAGGCTGAACCGAAAGCTCGATGAACTGGTTGCGTGAGGCTGGCGGAGAGCAAAAAAAAGCGGAGGGCACGCCTCCGCTCTTCCTGATTCTCCCTCGCACTGATTTCAGGCGGGCTGCACGTTGCCTTCAGCGGGCTCCTGGTGATAGCCCAGCGACTCCGAAATCGTGAGCGCCGTCTTGCTCAACTGACCGAGCCACGAATCTTGCAGGCGGTCCGCAGGCGCGGAGAGTGAGAGGCCCGCCACCAGTTTGCCGGTGTCGTCGTAGATACCGGCGGCGATGCAGCGTACGCCCAGTTCGAGTTCCTCGTTGTCACGTGCGCAGAATTGCTGGCGTACGTGAGCGAGTTCGCGCTCGAGGCGTCCGAGGTCGGTAATGCTGTTGCGCGTGTGGCCGGAAAGGCCGGTGCGCGTAGCGTAGGCGCGCACGCGGTTGGCTTCGTCGGCGGCGAGAAAGAGCTTGCCGACCGAAGTCAGGTGCAACGGGGCCCGTCCGCCAATGGCGCGTACCACCTGCATGCCCGAGCGCTCCGAATAGGCGCGCTCGATATAGACGATTTCGTCGCCCTGGCGCACCGACAGATTGACGGTCTGGCCGGTGAGGCGGTGCAGTTCACGCATCGGCGTGAGCGCTGCGTCGCGCACTGAAAGCCGTGCCTTCACCAGGTTGCCGAGTTCGAGCAGCCGCATGCCAAGCCGGTAGGTGCCGGGATCGGAGCGGTCGACGAGACGGCAACTCACCATATCGTTCAGGATACGGTGCGCAGTTGAAGGATGCAGTTCGGTGCGTTGCGCAAGTTCCTTCAGGCTGACAGGGTCGCTGTGCGCGGCCAGTGCGTCCAGCAGGCGCATCATGCGCTCGATCACCTGAATCGAGGTCTTCGGATCTGGATGGGTGTCGCTCATGAGTTCAGATTCGTTTGACACTTGAGGCGGAAAATCCATTGTATCTCGTATTGTGAAAAAAGTAAGCGGTAGGACGGAGGTTTGCGCTGCGCTGCGGCATCTCGCTCTGCCGGTGAGGGTGATGCAGACCCGCGTTGGTCATGGCGGCGAAACAGCGGATAATCGGGGACGGTTTTAACGAGGAGTCCCCATGCGAGTCGGTTTGTTCGTCACGTGCCTCATCGACACGATGCGTCCGGAGATTGGCTTTTCGACGCTGAAATTGCTCGAAGACGCGGGTTATGAAGTCGTCGTGCCGCCTGCGCAAACCTGCTGCGGCCAGCCGGCCTACAACTCAGGCGAGCGTGCGATCGCGCGTGACCTCGCGGAAAAGACGCTGCGCGAATTCGAGCAATTCGACTATCTCGTCGTTCCTTCGGGTTCTTGCGGCGGCATGATCCGCGTGCGCTATGGCGATTTGTTTCGCGACGATCCTGAATTGATGGCGCGTTACGGAAAGTTGCGCGAGCGCGTCTACGAACTCACGGATTTCCTCGTGAATGTCGCCAAGGTCACGCTGCCCCAGCGGGAGTTCAGCGGGCCGGTGACCTATCACGACTCGTGTTCAGGCCTGCGTGAGCTTGGCGTGAAGGTGCAGCCGCGCGCATTGTTAGCCCAGCGCGGCGTGGAAGTGCGCGAGATGAAGGACTGCGAGCACTGCTGCGGTTTCGGCGGCACCTTTGCGGTGAAGTACGGCGATATCTCCACGGCGATCGCCGACGAAAAATGCGCGAATGTTCAGGCGAGCGGGACGGGCGCGGTGGTGCTTGGCGACCTTGGCTGCATGCTCAATATCGAAGGCCGCCTGCGCCGCACCGGCGATACCACCACGCGAGTGCTACATATCGCGCAGGTGCTAGCCGGCGACGTGTGATGCGCCGACGATTGCCGTCGCCCCTTTCGCGCGGAATGCACGAATAGCCCCGAACTCGCCGATAACCGCTCAAACATCGCCCTCACGCCATGCAAGTCCAATCGATGCAGTTCAAGGCGCGCGCCGGCCAGAAGCTGGCCGATCAGCGTCTCCAGCAGAACCTCAAGAAGCTCTCGACCAAGTTCGTCTCGGCGCGCACCGAGGCGATCACCGCGATCGATTTCCCCGTCACGCGCGCGGCGCTCAAAGCGCGCCGCAATCGTGCGCTGGAGAATCTCGATGTCTGGCTCGAGCAGTTCGAAACCGAGGCAACGCGCCGCGGCGTGACCGTGCTGTACGCGGAAACGGCGCAAGATGCGGCGAAGCTGGTTGCAGACATCGCGCGGCGCCACGACGTGCGCAAGGTCATCAAGACTAAGTCGATGGTTTCGGAGGAAATGCGCCTCAATACCGTGCTCGCGGAAATGGGCGTGCAGTCGATCGAGACCGATCTGGGCGAGTACATCCTGCAGATCAACGACAACGAGCCGCCCAGTCACATCATTGCACCCGTCGTCCACAAGGATAAGGACGAGATCGCCGATCTCTTCGCGAAGACGCATGACAAGCCGCGTCTGACCGAAATCCCCGACATGACGCGCGAGGCGCGCGAAGTTTTGCGTCCGCATTTTCTGTCGGCAGACATGGGTGTGACAGGCGGCAACTTCCTCGTCGCGGAAACGGGCTCGGTCGTGCTGGTGACCAACGAAGGCAACGAAGGGATGTGCACCGTGATGCCGCGCGTGCACGTGGCGGTGACAGGCATCGAGAAGGTGCTGCCTACGCTCGAAGACCTGGCCACGGCCATGCGCCTGTTGCCGCGCTCGGCAACAGGGCAGGCCACGTCGAACTACTTCTCGGTTCTTACGGGCCCGCGCGCAGCGGAGGAGCTGGACGGTCCCGAGCACATGTACGTCGTACTCGTGGACGGCGGCCGCACGGGCCTCATTGGGGGGGAATTCCAGGAGATGCTGCGCTGTATCCGGTGCGGCGCATGCATGAACCACTGCCCGGTTTATCAGAAGGTGGGCGGCCATGCGTACGGCTGGGTCTACCCGGGGCCCATGGGCTCCGTGCTCACGCCGAGCTACGTCGGTCTCGAAAAGACGCTGGATCTTCCGCAGGCCGCTACGCTCTGTGGCGAGTGCAATAGCGTCTGCCCGGTGGGCATTCCGCTTTCGGATTTGCTGCGCAAACTACGCGAAAAGCAGACGGAGCGGCATTTGCGGCCGTGGCGCGAGCGCGCGGCGCTCGCGGCGTGGGGCTGGCTTGCGCTGCATCCCACGGCCTACGCGCTGCTCACCAAGCTCGGTGTGCGGCTGCTCGAGCGCATGGGCGGCCAGGCCCAGCTCATCCGCAAGTTGCCATTTGCGCGCGGCTGGACCAACGGGCGCGATATGCCCGCGCCGGTCGGCCGCACGTTCCGCGAGCTGTACGCGGCGCGGCACACGCATCTGGACACGACGAAGCGCACCGAACAGGCCTGACGCGCGGCCATCGGTCGCGTCCAGATCGCCGACTATTTAAGCTGGCGCAACAGTGTGTTCGTCCGGACCGGGTTTTTCCTGATTGCGACTCTCTATATCATCTCGACTGGCGATAGTGCGTCCGCACCTGTCGCTTCACAGTCGATAGAGAGTTGCATCATGAGAAAGAAAATAACGGTGTACTGGCCGCTGGCGCTGATCGTGCCGCTCGCGGTGATCGCATGGGTCCATGCATGGAAAACCGCCGAGCAGCAAATGCCGCTCGCAGCCGATCAGGTCACGGCGGAGCTCGCGCGCGCCGTGTCGTACGGCCTCGTGGGTAGCGAAGGCAAAACGCCGGTGAAGGCGATGAACGGTATCGCGCCGCTGCCGCGTTCGAACGCGATCTGACGGTCGCTTTGGCGCCAACGCGCCGCACAGCGCGTACTTCGCGCGCTTTGTATAATTTGAGATTCGCCGCCGTGCGCTGAACGCTGACCGTCGCTCCCGCCCCCACGAATGAAAAAGGTTTCCGTCTGCTTCGTTTGCCTTGGCAATATCTGCCGCTCGCCCACGGCTGAGGCCGTGATGCTGCGTCTCGTCGACGAGGCGGGGTTGGCGGGGCGCGTCGAGGTCGATTCGGCCGGGACGGGTGACTGGCACATCGGTGAAGCGCCCGACGAGCGCGCACAGCGAGCGGGTGGCCAGCGCGGTTACGACCTCGCGCCGTTGCGCGCGCGGCAGATTGCGGTCGAAGATTTCCGCCGCTTCGATTTGATCGTGGCGATGGACGACACCAACGTCACCGCGCTTCAGGATGTCTGCCCGGTGAGCGAGCGCGACAAGATTCGCCTGTTGATGGAGTTCGCGCCTCAGGCCGAAGCGCGCGTGGTAGTCGATCCCTATTTCGGCGGCGAAGCAGGCTTCGAAATGGTGCTCGATCAGTGCGAAACGGCCTGCGCGGGTCTGCTCGCCGCATTGCGTCCGCAACTGGCGGACTGAGATGGGCGGCGCGGATCTGCCGAACGCAGAAAGCGCGCCATTTTTGCGATTCGCCGCGCACCTAATAACCCAAATCGCGACGTTGATACTTGACTAAACTAGTCATGTATTTATACTTGACGAAAATTGTCGAGAATTGCGGTTCCCATACATCATGAGACTCACCACTAAAGGCCGTTTCGCCGTCACGGCGATGATTGACCTGGCGCTGCGCCAGGAGCAGGGCCCGGTGACGCTTGCGGGTATCAGCCAGCGGCAGCACATCTCGCTGTCTTACCTCGAACAGCTGTTCGGCAAGCTGCGCCGTCATGAAATCGTCGAATCGGTCCGCGGGCCGGGCGGCGGGTACAACCTCGCGCGCCGCGCGGAGGACGTCACGGTCGCGGACATCATCATTGCCGTGGACGAGCCGCTCGACGCCACCCAGTGCGGCGGTAAGGGCGCGTGCGAAGGCACCAAGCAGCACGACGGCCACTGCATGACGCACGAACTCTGGTCGACGCTGAACCAGAAGATGGTCGAGTACCTCGATTCGGTTTCGCTCAAGGATCTGGTGGACAAGCAGCGCGCCCGCGAAGGCGCCGCGCCCGCCGTCCTGCGCGACCGCCGCGCCGAGGCGCCGGCGGTGGAGCCGGTCAGGGCGGTGCCGCTGGGACCGAACTCGATTTTCAACATGGCGAGTTCGTAAGTCCTTCGAGCGCCGCCAGAACGCCGCAGTTGGCAAAACAGACAGTACAGCGCAGCACATAAGATTCCCCGGAGCGATAGATGAATAACGACATTCCCCACCTGCCCATTTACATGGACTACAGCGCGACGACCCCCGTCGACCCGCGCGTGGTGGACAAGATGATTCCGTATTTGCGCGAGCAGTTCGGCAATCCGGCGTCGCGCAGCCACGCTTATGGCTGGGATGCGGAGCGTGCCGTCGAAGAAGCGCGCGAGCAGGTCGCCGCACTCGTCAACGCCGACCCGCGCGAAATCATCTGGACCTCCGGCGCGACCGAATCGGACAACCTCGCGATCAAGGGCGCTGCGCACTTCTACAAGAGCAAGGGCAAGCACATCATCACGGTGAAGACCGAGCACAAGGCCGTGCTCGACACCTGCCGCGAACTCGAGCGCGAAGGCTACGAAGTGACGTATCTGGACGTGAAGGACGATGGTCTGATCGACCTCGAAGCGTTCAAGGCTGCGCTGCGCCCCGACACGATCCTCGTCTCCGTCATGCACGTGAACAACGAGATCGGCGTGATCCAGGACATCGAGACGATTGGCGAGATCTGCCGCGAGAAGGGCATCATTTTCCACGTCGACGCTGCGCAATCCACGGGCAAGGCACCCATCGACCTGCAAAAGCTCAAGGTCGACCTGATGTCGTTCTCGGCGCACAAGACCTATGGCCCGAAGGGCATCGGCGCGCTGTACGTGCGCCGCAAGCCGCGCGTGCGCATCGAAGCGCAGATGCACGGCGGCGGTCACGAGCGCGGCATGCGCTCGGGCACGCTGGCCACGCACCAGATCGTCGGCATGGGCGAAGCGTTCCGCATCGCGCGTGAAGAGATGGCTACGGAAAACGAGCGCGTGCGCATGCTGCGCGACAAGCTCCTGCGCGGCCTGAAGGAAATCGAAGAAACCTACGTGAACGGCGACATGGAGCAGCGTGTCCCGCACAACCTGAACATCAGCTTCAACTTCGTCGAAGGCGAGTCGCTGATCATGGCGGTGAAGGACGTGGCGGTGTCGTCGGGTTCGGCTTGTACGTCCGCATCGCTCGAGCCGTCGTACGTGCTGCGCGCGCTCGGCCGCAACGACGAGCTGGCGCACAGCTCGATCCGCTTCACGGTGGGCCGTTTCACGACGGAACAGGACGTCGACTACGTGATCAACCTGCTGAAGACGAAGATCGCCAAGCTGCGCGAACTCTCGCCGCTGTGGGAAATGCACCAGGACGGCATCGACCTGTCGACCATTCAGTGGGCAGCGCACTAAGGCTTTATCGGCGCAGTCAGCATCGCGCAGTCAGCAACGAACAACGAACCGGCCGCAGCGCAACGAGCAGACAACTGCATGCAGCGCGGCCAACGAATTGAAGGAGTGTGATCATGGCATATAGCGACAAGGTTCTGGACCACTACGAAAACCCGCGCAACGTCGGCTCGTTCGCGAAAGACGACGACACGGTCGGCACCGGCATGGTCGGCGCACCGGCTTGCGGCGACGTGATGAAGCTGCAGATCCGCGTGGGCGCGGACGGCGTGATCGAAGACGCGAAGTTCAAGACCTACGGCTGCGGTTCGGCCATCGCTTCGAGCTCGCTCGTCACCGAGTGGGTGAAGGGCAAGACGCTCGACCAGGCGCTCGACATCAAGAACACGCAGATCGCTGAAGAACTGGCGCTGCCGCCGGTGAAGATCCACTGCTCGATTCTCGCGGAAGACGCGATCAAGGCAGCGGTTGCGGACTATCGCCAGCGTCACACGACCGAAGCGAAGGCCGACGCGGCGTAAAGCAGCGTAGCGCAGCGCAGATGCAGGACGGTGCCGGACCCACGGGTGCGGCGCTTTGGGACTAACGATTTTGGATGCAGCAGGGTTGCGTCGCGACGCAAGGGAAGGCGAAAGCCAAACCGTGCGGCGCGAGGCGCGGCGAAGATGCTATGGCTATTACGTTGACTGAAAAAGCGGCACAGCACGTGCAAAAGTACCTGACCCGTCGCGGCAAGGGCGTGGGCCTGCGTCTTGGCGTGCGCACGACGGGCTGCTCGGGCCTCGCGTACAAGCTCGAGTACGTCGACGATCTCGCGCCCGAGGACAACGTCTTCGAGAGCCACGGCGTGAAGGTCATCGTCGACCCGAAGAGCCTCGCCTATATCGACGGCACGCAGCTGGACTTCGTGCGCGAAGGTTTGAACGAAGGCTTCCGGTTCAACAACCCGAATGTGAAGGACGAGTGCGGCTGCGGCGAGTCCTTCCGCGTTTGAGCCCGCGTCGAGCGGTGAAAAGGCGGCCTGTGCCGCCTTTTTGATTTTGATGGTCGCCGACGTCCCTTACAGCCCTTCATAGCCCCACAAGAACGTTTCAGCCGATGAGCACGCCTTCCACGCCCTCCCGGTCGCTCTCCGACAGCCATTTCGTGCTGTTCGGGCTGCCCGAGCAGTTCGCGATCGACGCCAACGCGCTCGACCACGCTTACCGCACGGTCCAGGCGCAGGTGCATCCCGACCGCTTCGCCGCGGCCGGCGAGGCGCAAAAGCGCATCGCCATGCAATGGGCCACACGCACGAACGAGGCGTATCAGACGCTGCGCGATCCGCTCAAGCGTGCGAAATATCTGCTGCACCTGCGCGGCATCGACGTGGGGGCGGAGAACAACACCGCGATGGAGCCCGCGTTCCTCATGCAGCAGATGGAGTGGCGCGAGGCGATCGAAGATGCGGTCGGGGCGAAGAACATCGACGCGCTCGACTCACTCGCCGCCGAACTGCGCGACGACGAACGCGTGCGCTTCACGAAGCTCGCGGCGCTGCTCGACAGCGGCTCGAACCAGCCCGCGGCAGAAGCGGTGCGCCAGCTCATGTTCATCGAGCGCGTGGCGGGCGAGATCGACTCGCAGATCGAGCGCCTCGAAGGCTGATACGGATATCGGGCGCTCGCGCCCACCAGGTAAAAAAGCAGATCACACAGATGGCCTTACTGCAAATCTCCGAACCCGGCATGGCGCCGGCGCCGCATCAGCGGCGACTCGCCGTCGGCATCGACCTCGGCACGACGAACTCGCTGGTCGCAGCGGTGCGCAGCGGCGTGCCCGACGTGCTGCCCGACGAAGACGGCCACATGCTGCTGCCCTCGGTCGTGCGATATCTCGCGAATGGCGGCCGTCGCATCGGCCGCAAGGCAAAGGCGGAAGCCGCCACCGATCCGCGCAACACGATCGTTTCGGTCAAGCGCTTCATGGGCCGCGGTAAGTCGGAAGTCGAAGGTGCGGCGAACGCGCCGTACGATTTCGTCGATGCGCCGGGCATGGTGCAGATCCAGACCGTGGACGGCGTGAAGAGCCCCGTCGAAGTCTCGGCGGAAATTCTCGCGACGCTGCGCCAGCGTGCCGAAGACACGCTCGGCGATGAGCTCGTCGGCGCCGTCATCACGGTGCCCGCGTACTTCGACGAAGCGCAGCGCCAGGCGACCAAGGACGCCGCGCGTCTCGCGGGCCTGAACGTGCTGCGTCTGCTCAACGAGCCGACCGCGGCGGCGATCGCCTACGGACTCGATAACGGCGCCGAAGGCCTCTACGCGGTCTACGACCTCGGCGGCGGCACCTTCGACCTGTCGATTCTCAAGCTCACGAAGGGCGTGTTCGAAGTGCTGGCGGCCGGCGGCGATTCGGCGCTCGGCGGCGACGATTTCGACCACGCGCTTTTTGCTTATGCGCTGGAGCAGTCCGGCATCGAGCGCGCGACGCTCGCGCCCGAGGA
This sequence comes from Paraburkholderia sp. JHI869, assembly GCF_038900775.1. Taxonomy (NCBI): domain Bacteria; kingdom Pseudomonadati; phylum Pseudomonadota; class Betaproteobacteria; order Burkholderiales; family Burkholderiaceae; genus Paraburkholderia; species Paraburkholderia sp. JHI869. Next base: position 129,161 of record NZ_JAYMSC010000006.1, on the reverse strand, counting down.
CGTGCGCCTCTTGCTCGACCGCGTGCGCGATGCGAAGGAAGCGCTCTCGTCCGCACCCGAGGCGCGCATCGAGGTGGCACTCTCGAACGGCAAGCAGATCGCGCTGACGATCGACGAGCCGCGCTTCGAAGCGCTCACGCAAGCGCTCGTTCAGCGCACGCTCACGCCGACGAAGAAGGCGCTGCGCGACGCGAAGGTGGCCGCCAAGGAAGTGAAGGGCGTGGTGCTGGTTGGCGGCGCGACGCGCATGCCCGTGATCCGCCGCGCCGTGGAGCAGCACTTCGGCCAGGCGCCGCTCACGAATCTGGACCCCGATCAGGTCGTCGCGCTCGGCGCGGCGATTCAGGCCGACCTGCTTGCGGGCAACCGCGGTGGCGAGGACGACTGGCTGTTGCTCGACGTCATTCCGCTTTCGCTCGGTGTGGAGACGATGGGTGGCCTCGTCGAGAAGATCATCCCGCGCAACTCGACCATTCCGGTCGCGCGCGCGCAGGACTTCACGACCTTCAAGGACGGCCAGACGGCCATGGCGATTCACGTGGTGCAGGGCGAGCGCGAGCTCGTCGCCGACTGCCGTTCGCTCGCGCGTTTCGAATTGCGCGGCATTCCGCCGATGGCGGCGGGTGCGGCGCGCATTCGCGTGACTTACCAGGTGGATGCGGACGGGCTCTTGTCCGTGTTCGCGCGCGAGCAGCTCTCGGGCGTGGAAGCGTCGGTGGTGGTGAAGCCGTCCTACGGTCTCGCCGACGACGAAGTGGCCCGCATGCTCGAAGACAGCTTCAAGACCGCCGAAGTCGACATGCGCGCCCGCGCGCTGCGCGAGGCGCAGGTCGAGGCGCAGCGCATCATCGAAGCGACGAACGCCGCTTTGGGCGCCGATGGCGAACTGCTCGACGAATCCGAGCGCGCACAGGTCAACACGCTCATCGCCACGCTTGCGCAAGTCGCGCAGGGCGACGACGCCGGCGCGATCGAAGCGGCTACGAAGTCACTTTCCGAAGGCACCGACGAGTTCGCCGCGCGCCGGATGGACAAGGGCATCAAGCGCGCGCTGGCGGGCAAGAAGCTCGACGAGATTGGCTAAAAGCGCGGCTGAAACCTCAACAGCTTAGAGGCGAACGCGTCGTTAGCAAACGGCGCGCGCGTGCGTGCTTTCCCGATGTGGTCGAGCGCGCACCGACAGTAGAATGGGCACATGCCGCCGTCGGAGGCGGGGCATGCGCCCGATATGAAAGTTATTGGATACGGAAATCACAATGCCTCAAATCGTGGTGCTGCCCCATGTCGAACTGTGCCCTGAGGGCGCTGTCATCGACGCCAAGCCAGGCGAGAGCGTGTGCGACGCGCTGCTCGAACACGGCATCGAAATCGAGCACGCATGCGAGAAGTCGTGCGCCTGCACGACCTGTCACGTGATCGTGCGCGAAGGTTTCGATGCGCTCGTGCCGTCCGAGGAAGACGAAGACGATCTCCTCGACAAGGCGTGGGGACTCGAGCCGACGTCGCGGCTGTCGTGCCAGGCACTCGTGCCCGAGAACGACGACCTGGTGGTCGAGATTCCGCGTTACTCGATCAACCACGCGAAGGAAAACCACTGAGCCACTGAACACCAGGAGGAGCGCGCAGCCATGAAATGGACCGATACGCAGGACATCGCGGTGGCCTTGACGGACACCCATCCCGAAGTGGATCCGCAGTACGTGCGCTTCACCGATCTGCATCGCTGGATCACTCAACTCGACGGTTTCGACGACGACCCCGAGCGCTCGAACGAGAAGATTCTCGAAGCGATCCAGGCCGCGTGGATCGAAGACGCGGACTACTGATTCGCGGCACACCCGCGAAGCAGACGAGAAAAAGGCGATTTGCCCATACGGCAAATCGCCTTTTTTATTGCGCGGTCAGCTTAAGAGCGATCAGCCCGCGACCAGCGTGCCGTTTTCCACACGCACGCGCTCACCTTGCTGGAACGGCGGCGCGTCGTGATACGTGAAGTAGCGCAACTTACCGTTCTCCATGCGCACGCGCACTGAATAGGTCGTCGTGCTGCGCAGGTGCTTTTCGACCGAGTTGCCGGCGAAGCCCCCACCCAGTGCGCCAAGCAGCGTCATGGCCGTGCGGCCGTTACCCGAGCCGAACTGGTTGCCGACCACGCCGCCGGCCACCGCGCCGCCTACCGCGCCAATACCGGTGCCGTGGCCTTCTTGCTTGACCGCGGAAATCGCAACGACCGTGCCGCACGTCGAGCACGCGGGCTGGGCGGGCGGCGCTTCCTGCGCATACTGCTGCTGCGAAGGCTGCGGCTGTTGGGCAGGCTGTTGACCATATTGCTGCGCCGGGGCCACGGGCATGGGCGCTTGCTCTTGAGCTTGCGCCGGAGCCGGCTGCGGCTCGGCGGGCGCATTCTGTTCGTTCTGCGCGTATTGCGAGGCCTGCACCGGCTTCGTCGAGTCGACGACTGGCGGCTGTGAAGCCGTCATGGCCGTCTGGCCCGTCTGAACCTGGGCGCTCTGCTCGGCGGTGCTGGAAGCTTTCGGGAAGACGCCGGTGATCGCCGCGGTGGCCGCAAGGCTCGCGACGATGACGGCCGCCGCCGCCGTTGCGATCAGCGGATGGAGGCGGCGTTTCGGTGTGGTCGGATCGGTTGTGTTCATGACAGGCTCCGTCTTTGGCAGAGTTGGCTCTCTTGTGAGACCCAGTTTGAGCCAATCCAGGTCTGTGGGCGTTTCAATTTGTAACCCCGCGCAGTGGGTACGCGGCAGACGCTGAGGGCGTGGTCGTCGCGCAGCGTTGCACAGCGCGGTTTTCCACGTGGGCGCAATTCACGTACCCGTCGCAGTCGCTGCGCTAGCCGGCAGATTTTACCGATGGTTACAAACATGTGCGCTTCAGACGCCACAAGGAAACGGGGCGCATGCGGTGTGAACCGCATGCGCCCCGTCATGTCAGGCGGTGCTGCGCTTAGTCTTCGCGGCGCAGGTGCGGGAAGAGGATCACGTCGCGGATGCTTGCGCTGTCCGTGAGCAGCATGATCAGGCGGTCAATGCCGATGCCGCAGCCACCCGTCGGAGGCATGCCGTATTCGAGCGCGCGGATGTAGTCGGCGTCGTAGAACATTGCTTCTTCGTCGCCGGCGTCCTTCTGCTCGACCTGCTTCTTGAAGCGGGCGGCCTGGTCTTCCGGATCGTTCAGTTCCGAGAAGCCGTTGGCGATCTCGCGGCCCGTGATGAACAGCTCGAAGCGCTCGGTGATGCCCGGCAGCGTGTCCGAAGCGCGCGCGAGCGGCGAGACTTCGATGGGGTAGTCGATGATGTACGTCGGTTCCCACAGCTGCGACTCGGCGGTCTCTTCGAACAGCGCCAGTTGCAGCGAGCCCACGCCGGCGTTGAGGAACTGCGGCTGGTTTGCGTCCACGCCGAACTTCTTGAGTTCCGCGCGCAGGAAGGCTGCGTCGGCGAGCTGCTCGTTCGTGTACTGCGGCGCGTACTTCTGGATCGCCTGCACGATCGTCAGGCGATGGAACGGCTTCGAAAGATCGAGTTCACGGCCCTGATACGTCAGTACCGCGGTGCCGCTCGCGTCGATGGCGGCCTGGCGGATCAGTTGCTCGGTGAAGTCCATGAGCCACGAGTAATCCGTGTACGCGGCGTAGAACTCCATCATCGTGAATTCCGGATTGTGACGCGGCGAAACGCCTTCGTTACGGAAATTCCGGTTGATTTCGAACACGCGCTCGAAACCGCCCACGACCAGGCGCTTGAGATACAGCTCAGGCGCGATGCGCATGAACATCTGCATGTCGAGCGCGTTGTGGTGCGTGACGAACGGCTTCGCGGCCGCGCCGCCCGGGATCGGGTGCAGCATCGGCGTTTCGACTTCCATGAAGCCCGAGTCGGCCATGAAGCGGCGCACCGAGGAAATCGCCTTGGTGCGCGCCTGGAACGTCTGGCGCGCTTCGGGCGTGACGATCAGGTCGACATAGCGCTGGCGATAGCGCATTTCCTGGTCGGCGAGGCCGTGGAACTTGTCCGGCAGCGGGCGCAGCGCCTTCGAGAGCAGACGCAGTTCGGTGACGCGCACCGAAAGCTCACCCTTGTTCGTGCGGAACAGCACGCCCTTGGCCGCGACGATGTCGCCCAGGTCCCACTTCTTGAACGCGTCGTAGGTCGTCTCGCCCACGTCGGCGGGCGTGATGAAGAACTGGATCTGGCCCGAGCCGTCGCGCACCGTGGCAAAGCTTGCCTTGCCCATCACGCGCTTGAGCATCATGCGGCCGGCGATCGCCACTTCGAGCGGCTTCGCTTCGAGCGCGTCTTTGTCGGTGTCGGCGTAGTCGCGTTGCAGGTCGGCGGCGTGGTGGGTCGGGCGGAAGTCGTTCGGATAGGCGACGCCTGCCTCGCGCAGCGCGCGCAGTTTCTCGCGGCGCTCGGCGATGATCTGGTTGTCGTCGAGTTCGGGCGCGGCGCTGGGCGCGTTCTGCTGGGTCGGTTCGGTCATGATGGCTCGGAGTTCTTTGATTCGCAGGTGTTTCGGCGAGTTTTCGGGGCTGCGGCCCCGGCGTGATCCTTCGCGGGACGCGGCGCGCAATACGCGCAAAAAGCGGACTTCGGTTCCCGCTGTGCGCGCCTCACAGTCAAGACGGGCGGCACAGCAGGAGAGGGCGGCATGCGATGCAATGCAGCGCCCGTGGCGCGCAAGAAGCTTACACGCCCTGTTTCAGGCTCGCGCTGATGAAGGCGTCGAGATCGCCGTCGAGCACGGCCTTGGTGTTGCTGATTTCGACGTTGGTGCGCAGATCCTTGATACGGCTGTTGTCGAGCACGTAGGAGCGGATCTGGTGGCCCCAGCCCACGTCCGACTTGCCCGCTTCGAGCTTGTCCTGTTCCGACTGGCGCTTGCGCATTTCGGCTTCGTACAGGCGCGACTTCAGCATGGCCATGGCTTCGGCGCGGTTGCGGTGCTGCGAGCGGTCGTTCTGGCACTGCACGACGATGCCCGACGGAACGTGCGTGATACGCACGGCGGAGTCGGTCTTGTTGATGTGCTGACCGCCCGCGCCCGAAGCGCGGTACGTGTCGATACGCAGATCGGCCGGGTTGACTTCGATCTCGAACGAGTCGTCGATTTCCGGATACACGAACACCGACGAGAACGACGTATGACGCCCGCCCGACGAGTCGAACGGCGACTTGCGCACGAGGCGGTGAATGCCGGTTTCGGTGCGCAAAAAGCCGTAGGCGTATTCGCCTTCGACCTTGATGGTCGCGCTCTTGATGCCGGCCACGTCGCCTTCGGATTCTTCGAGCACTTCCGTCTTGAAGCCCTTGCGCTCGCAGTAGCGCACGTACTGGCGCAGCAGCATCGAAGCCCAGTCGCAGGCTTCCGTGCCGCCTGCACCCGCCTGGATGTCGATGAATGCGTTGTTCGGGTCGGCCGGATTCGCGAACATGCGGCGGAACTCGACGTCGGCTACGCGCGCTTCGATCGCTTGAGCGTCCGTTTCGATGGCGACGAGCGTGTCTTCGTCGCCTTCCTCGCGGGCCATCTCGAAGAGATCCTGCGTGTCGCGCGTGTCGTTCTCGATGCCGTCGAGCACGTGCACCACGCCTTCGAGCAGCTTCTTTTCCTTGCCGAGACCCTGGGCGTGCTTGGAGTCGTTCCAGACGTTGGGGTCTTCGAGTTCGCTATTGACTTCGACGAGCCTTCGGGCTTTTACGTCGTAGTCAAAGATACCCCCGTAGCTCGCCCGCGCGCGTGCGCAGGTCCGCCAAAAGGGCTTCGATCGCGTTGAGACGTTCCGCTTCCATTTGTGTCGTGATCCGGCGTGTAAAACATTGAATTATAGCTGATTGGACCCGGATCAAGGGCGGCGCGGGCTGATCGGGCGGCCCGCGCCTGTGAACTCAAACCGCGCTTAAAGCGCCGCGTGCTCCACGACGAGTTGCACGCGCGAGACGCCGTTCCAGGTGTCGCGCACGAGCCGGTACGCGACCGTGGTGTGTTGCGGCAGCGACTCCGTGTGGTTGAACCAGATCGCGTTGAAGCGCTGGCGCCCGCGCAGCAGTTGCAGCTTGAGGTGCTTGTCCTTTACGAGCGCTTGCGAGGCCACCTCGAATTCGCCCGAAAACACCGGCGCCGGGAAGCCCTGGCCCCACACGGCGGCGTCGAGCATCTCGACGAAATCGGGCGTGAAGTAGGCGTCTTCGAGATCGCCGTCGGTTTCGACGGTGCGTGCGAGCGCTTCTTCCGTGAGCCATTCGCGGCCCACGCGTTCGAACGCGGCGGCAAAGCGCGGCACGTCGGCGGCGGCGATCGTCATGCCCGCGGCCATGGCGTGGCCGCCGAACTTCTGGATGAGGCCCGGCTCGCGCTTGCTGATGAGATCGACGGCGTCGCGCAGATGGAAACCGGGGATCGAACGACCCGAGCCTTTCACGAGTTCGCCATCGTCATCCGCGGGCGCGAAGGTGAACGAGGGGCGATGGAAGCGCTCCTTGAGCCGCCCCGCGACGATGCCGATCACGCCCTGGTGCCAGCCTTCGTTGAATAGCGTGAGCGTAGCCTTGCCTTGCGGATCGACATCGGCGAGATCGGCGAGCGCCTGCTGCTGCATGCCGGCTTCGATCTCGCGGCGCTCGCGGTTCATCGAGTCGAGCTGCTGGGCGAGTTCCCACGCGCGGCCCACGTCGTCGGTGGTCAGGCACTCGATGCCGAGCGACATGTCCGAGAGCCGGCCCGCTGCGTTCAGGCGCGGGCCGAGCGCAAAGCCGAAATCGAAGCCCGATGCACTTTTCGCGTCGCGGCCTGCAGCGCGAAAGAGCGCGGCGATGCCCGGCTGCATGCGGCCGTTGCGCACGCGCTGCAAGCCTTGCGCGACGAGTACGCGGTTGTTGCAGTCGAGCTTGACGACGTCGGCAACAGTGCCGAGCGCGACGAGATCGAGCAGGCCGTCGAGGCGCGGCTCGGGCTTCCCGTCGCTGAACGCGCCGCGCTTGCGCAACTCGGCGCGCAGCGCGAGCAGCGTGTAGAACATCACGCCCACGCCCGCGATGCACTTGCTCGGAAACTCGCAGCCCGGCTGGTTCGGATTGACGATCGCGCGCGCGTCAGGAAGCGTGTCGCCGGGCAGGTGGTGGTCGGTCACGAGCACCTCGATGCCGAGCTCGTTGGCGGCTTCCACGCCTTCCACGCTGGCGATGCCGTTGTCCACCGTGATCAGAACGTCGGGTGGCCCGCCCTTGCGTTGCGCGGCGAGTGCGACGATCTCGGGCGTGAGGCCGTAGCCATACTCGAAGCGGTTTGGCACGAGATAGTCGATCTGCGCGCCGAACATGCGCAGGCCGCGCACGGCCACGGCGCAGGCGGTCGCGCCGTCACAGTCGTAGTCGGCGACCACGAGCATGCGGCAGTCCGCTTCGAGCGCGTCGGCGAGCAGCGTGGCAGCCTCGTCGAGGCCCTTCATGCCCGTGGGCGGAATGAGGCGCGCGAGGCCGGTTTCGATCTCGTCGGGCTGGCAAATGCCGCGCGAGGCGTAGAGGCGCGCGAGCACCGGATGCAGGCCGTGGCGCACGAGCGCTTCGGTGTCGGCGGGCGAGCAGGCGCGGGTGACGATTCGGGTCATGCGTGAGCGCGGAAAAAAGAAGTCATTCGGGGATCATTCGATAAAGAGCGACGCGAACAGGCGGCGTCGCCAGAACTTGCGCAGATCGCCGCGCGTGATGGAGAGCGTCACCGAGCCGGTGTCGCCGCACAGCGTGAGGTCGAGCGCGGCGAGCGCGCCCGTTTGCAGCGCCGTGAGCGCGGGCGCGAACCAGTCGCGCTCCAGTTGCGCGAACGCGGCGTTCCAGCGGCCCCAGTCCTGCTGGATGAATGCAGCCGAGAATGGATCGAGTTCGACGAGCGTAGCGCCTTTGCCCGAGCCGTTATTCAGCAACGCCGTGAGCGCCGCGAAGGTCGAGGGCGCGGCGCCGACTTCCGCCTTCGCGGCGAGTGCCAGGCCGCGCGTGGCGGCTGCATCGGAGCGTACGCGCGCATACGGGCTCGTGACGGAGCGCAGCACGCCTTGCGCGTGGAACCAGATCGAATTGACGGCGGGCAGTCCGCGCGCCTCGCGCGCCTCGTTCACGGGATGCTCGAACCACGCCATCTGGACTTCGTTCTGCACCTTCATCCAGGCGCGCGAACGCTGGCCCGAATGGGCCTCGTGCGGCAGCCAGATCTCAATGTTGCGGCCGCTCGCGCGCAATGGCGACGCGCCCGCTAGCGTGCCGAACCCATCCGACGAGAGATACCAGCGCTGCGGCGTGGGGGCCTCGACGCGCACGCCGAGTTCCTCGATCAGCGGGCGGGCGACGGTGTAAAGCGTGGCGGCGTCGGCGTCGGCGAGTTCCAGCGAGGCGGGGTCGATCAGGACCAGATGGTCGTGCGCAATGCGCACGTGCACGGGCTGCACGCATGCCCACGTGGCGTCGCCAGGCGTGCCGCCATCGGCGAGCAGCATGTAGGGCGCAAGCGGTGCTTCGTCGTCGGCGGCCGGCGCGGGCTTTGCGTGGTTCGCGCTCGCGGGACCGAGCGCGCCGAACTGGCGCGCGACCCAGCGCTCGTGCGGCAGCGTGCGCTGGAAGTCCTCGCCGATCACCTGCTCGCCGAGTGTCCCGCGCGCCACCAGTTTCGCGAGCGCCGGGTATTCGAGGCCCGCTAGCGCGGTGGAGGCGGCCGCCGCGGACGGCAAGGCAAAGGGGACTAGGAGATGGAGTCGGTCGGCGGGCATGATGGTGCGCATTGTACTTCGGCGCCCCGCGCGCCGGGCGGCCCTCGGACCTTCCTCGTACCTTCCGCAACGGCTCATTACGGCACTTGTGGGCGAAATGTGGCTCGAAGGAGAGGGCGGGAACTCCGTCGAATGTCCGTGGAGGGTCGCCAGTGTGGCAAACTTCGCGGTTGATCGTCGCCCGACCCGGCACGATATTCTCCGGACGTCCGGCGGACTGGCCTCAGGGTCAATACGGCGCCGGAGCGCAACGAAGACGCAAAAAGGATTCGCTTGAAACTTCCCTACGAATGGCAGATAGGCTGGCGCTACACCCGCGCCGGCAAACGCACGACCGGCAACGGGTTCATCTCGTTCATCGCGCTCATTTCGATGTCGGGCATCGCGCTCGGCGTCGCGGCGCTGATCGTCGTGCTCTCGGTGATGAACGGCTTCCAGCGCGACGTGCGCGACCGCATGCTCTCCGTGCTCGCGCACATCGAGATCTTCTCGCCCACGGGCACGATGCCCGACTGGCAGCTCACGGCGAAGGAAGCGAAGACCAATCCCGAAGTCATTGGCGCTGCGCCCTACGTGGACGCCCAGGCGCTGCTCACGCGCGGCGACAGCGTGAACGGCGTCGCGCTGCGCGGCATCGAGCCTTCCGAAGAGCCGCAGGTGTCGGACATCGGCAAGGAGATGAAGGCCGGTAGCCTGAACGACCTCACGCCTGGCAGCTTCGGCATCGTGCTCGGCGCGGATCTCGCCGTGAGCCTTGGCGTGAATGTGGGCGACAAGGTCACGCTCGTCGCGCCCGAGGGCTCGATCACGCCGGCCGGCATGCTGCCGCGGCTGAAGCAGTTCACCGTGATGGGCGTGTTCGAGTCGGGCCACTACGAGTACGACAGCACGCTCGCGCTTACGAATATCCGCGACGCCGAAGTGCTTTATCGCCTGGGCGCGCCAAGCGGCGTGCGCCTGCGCCTGAAGGACATGCAGCGCGCGCCGACGGTTGCGCGCCAGCTCGTACATACGCTTTCGGGCGACCTCTATATCCGCGACTGGACGCAGCAGAACAAAACCTGGTTCTCGGCCGTGCAAATCGAAAAACGCATGATGTTCATCATTCTCACGCTCATCATCGCGGTCGCGGCGTTCAATCTCGTTTCGTCTCTCGTCATGACCGTCACCAACAAGCAGGCGGATATCGCGATCCTGCGCACGCTCGGCGCGCAGCCGGGCTCGATCATGAAGATCTTCGTCGTGCAGGGCGTGACGATCGGCTTCGTGGGCACGGGCCTCGGCATTGCGCTCGGCTGCCTGATCGCGTGGAGCATTCCATGGAGCGTGCCGGCGATCGAGCATCTGCTCGGCATCCAGTTCCTGCCGCCTTCGGTGTATTTCATCAGCGAGCTGCCTTCGGAACTCGTGGCATCGGATGTGATCCGCATCGGACTGATCGCGTTCGTGCTGTCCGCGCTCGCCACGCTCTATCCGAGCTGGCGCGCGGCCAAGGTTCGTCCCGCGGAGGCGCTGCGCTATGAATGACCGTCAATCGCTGATCGCCGCGGCTGGCGACTATCCGTATGTGCTCGAAGCGCATGGCGTCTCGAAGGTGTTCGGCCAGGGTCCGCTTGCCGTGCAGGTGCTGCACGACACCGATCTGAAAGTGAAACGCGGCGAAAAGCTCGCCGTGGTGGGCGCGTCGGGCTCGGGTAAGAGCACGCTGCTGCACGTGCTGGGCGGACTCGACGAGCCGGGCGCAGGCAAGGTTTCGGTGCTCGGCAAGCCGTTCACAGAACTATCCGAGCGCGAGCGCAATGAGTTGCGCAATCGTGCGCTTGGGTTTGTCTATCAGTTCCACCATCTGCTGCCCGAGTTTTCGGCGCTCGACAACGTGGCGATGCCGCTGCGCATTCGCCGCATGACGCAGGAAGCGGCTCGCGCCGAGGCGATGCAGATCCTGGAGCGCGTGGGCCTCTCGCATCGCGCGCGCAACCGGCCGGGCGAACTGTCGGGCGGCGAGCGTCAGCGCGTGGCGATCGCGCGCGCGCTCGTGACGAAGCCCGCCTGCGTGCTTGCCGACGAGCCCACGGGCAATCTCGACGGCGCGACGGCGGATAACGTCTTCAACTTGATGCTCGAACTCTCCGACCAGTTCGATACGAGCTTCGTGATCGTGACGCATGACCCCGACCTCGCGGCGCGCTGCGACCGCATCGTGCGCTTGCGTGACGGCATGCTGCACGAGGAACCGGTCGTGCCGGTCTGAACCTTCCCGCGAGCGAGCGCCATGTGGATCGACACGCACTGCCATCTCGACGCCGCCGAGTTCGACGCTGACCGCGACGCGGTCGCGTCGGCGGCGCACGCGGCCGGGGTCAAGCGAATCGTGATCCCGGCGGTGGCGCGCGAGAACTTCGCCGTGGTGCGCGCGCTCGCGCACCGCACTGAGGGCGCGGTCTACGCGCTCGGCATCCATCCGCTCTATACGCCGCAGGCGCGCGACGAAGACCTCGAAGTACTGCGCCGCGAGATCGAGGCGAGTCTCGACGATCCGCGCTTCGTTGGCATCGGTGAGATCGGGCTCGATTACTTCGTGCCGGGCCTCGACGAGGCGCGTCAGCAGCATTTCTACGACGCCCAGTTGCGCCTCGCGCGCGAGTTCGGCTTGCCCGCGATCTGCCATGTGCGCAAGTCGCAGGATCAGGTGCTCAAGGGGCTGCGCCGCAACGGCGTGAAAAGCGGTATCGCGCATGCGTTCAACGGCAGCTTCCAGCAGGCGCGCGCGTTCATCGATCAAGGCATGCATCTGGGCTTTGGCGGCAACGTGACGTTCGAGCGCGCCTTGCAGATCCGAAGGCTCGCGCAGCAGTTACCGCTCGAGGCAATCGTCATGGAAACCGATGCGCCCGATATCTCACCCGCCTGGCTTTATCGCGAGCGCAACACGCCCGACCAGGTGCCGCGCATTGGCGCCGTGCTCGCGGGCTTGCGTGGCTTGAGTCCCGACGAACTCGCCCTTGGCACGACGGCTAACGCTGCGGCTGCGCTGCCTCGGCTCGCGCTTTCATCTGCATAATCGTTTCCAGGGTGGCGTGCGCGGCGTGCGTTCGGCGCGGCACGATTGACGCGGTTCGTGCATTCGGCCCCCTCGTTGCGAGGAGGCGGGATGCGGGCGATTTGGTGCGGGTTTGCGCTGGGCGTGATGGCCTTGCAGCGGCAGGCTGCGTTACCGGGGTGGGGTGCGTGGTTCGGACTCGTTCTGGCAATCGTGCTTTCAGCCGGGTGGGCGGCATGGGCGTTGGGCGCCACCGCACAGGCGGGTGAATCGCACGAAGCGGGTCGCCGGGTATTCCGCTTCTTTTACGGGCGACGCTTGCGCACTGCGAGCGGCTGGGCGGCGGTATGGCTTGCAGCCGGATGCGCAGGGTTTGGCTACGCGGCGTGGCGCGCCGAAACGCGGCTTGCAGAGTCGCTTCCCGCTAGCTGGCAGACGCGCGATATCAACATCGCCGGCTATATCTCCAGCTTGCCTTCATACGGCGCAAATGGCGCGAGCTTCCTCTTTCGTGTCGAATCCTGGGGGACGCACGAAGCCGCCACTGCGCTGCCGCATTTGATCCAGTTGTCCTGGGTGGCGCGCGATGCGCCGCTGCCGCCACTCGAGCCCGGCGCGCGCTGGCGCCTTGCCGTGCGGCTCAAACGCCCGCACGGCAATGGCAACTTCGCGCTGCGCGACACGGAAGCCGCGTTGCTCGCGCGCGGCGTGCGCGCCACGGGATATGTCAGCGAACCAGAGCGTGCTGTGCGTCTACCCGTTGACGCCACTGGCATCGGCGTGCGCATCGAGCGGGCTCGCGCCGCGCTGCGCGCGCGCATCGACGCGGTGCTCGGCGATGCGCCGCATCGCGGCATCGTCATCGCGCTCGCAACCGGCGCGCAGGACGCGGTCAGCGACGCAGACTGGCGGCTCATGCGCAATACGGGCACGAGCCATCTGGTGGCGATTTCCGGGCTGCATCTCGCGTTCGTCGCGGGGCTCGCCGGGTGGGTCGAGGGTGCGCTGTGGCGGCGCGCGCGCTGGCGTGGTGTCGAGGCGCCGCTCATCGTGCCCGCGCAGAAGATCGCCGTTGCGGGTGCGCTGTTCGCGGCGGGAATCTATGCCGCGCTCGCCGGCTTCAATGTGCCGGTTCAGCGCGCGCTCTGGATGCTGGCGGTCGTTGCGCTCGCGCTATTCGCCGGGCGCGAGGTCGCGCGCTCGCACGTGCTGGCGTGGGCGCTCGGGCTTGTGCTGCTGCGCGATCCATGGGCGGTGACGGCCGCCGGTTTCTGGCTCTCGTTTTGCGCGGTCGGGGCGATCCTTTTTGCGGCCACCGGCGTGCCGCGCTTGCACAGGCTCGCGCCGCAGGATTTGCCCGCGGACTATGCCGATCTGATGCGTGACAGGACTGAGCAAGCCGCGGATCCAACGGCGAGCGCTGGCTGGTTTCGGCGTTTCGCTGCCATGCTTTTTCCGCCCGGCGGCTGGCGTGAGGGGGTACGACGTATCGCCCTGCGCCTTGGCGATAGCGCTCGCGTGCAATGGGCCGTGACGCTGGGGCTCGCTCCGCTCACGGCCTACTGGTTCGCGCAAATACCGCTGATCGGACCGTTTGCCAATGCGTTTGCGATTCCCTGGGTGAGCATGCTCGTCACGCCGCTGGTGATCGGGAGCGCAGCGCTGCCCGCGCCGTTCGATGCGCTTGCACTGCGCGCGGCGCATACCTGCCTCGACTGGCTCGCCATGGCGCTGGGTGCTCTCGAAGGCCTGCCATGGGCGGTTTTGCGCCTGCCGCAACCCGGAGCGTGGCCGCTCGCCTGTGCTGCCGTGGGCGTCGCCTGGTGTCTCGCGCCGCGCGGTTGGCCGCTGCGCTGGCTCGCGCCGTTCACGTGGCTACCGTTGCTGGTGCCTGCACCCACGGGGCCGCCGCCGGGCGCTTTTCGGCTCACGGCGCTCGATATCGGGCAGGGCACATCGGTGCTGGTCGAAACCGCCCGGCATCGCCTGCTTTTCGACGCGGGACCGGGCCCCGAATCGACGCAGGCGGGCGAGCGCATCGTCGTGCCATATCTACAGGCGCACGGCATAGGGCGTCTCGACGCGCTGATGATCAGCCACGACGATTCCGATCATTCGGGTGGGGCACAAGCCGTGCTCGATGCCGTTGACGTAGGGCAGTTCGTGGCAGGCATCCTGCCCGCGCATCCGCTGTGGGCGAGCGCGCGCACAAAGGGCGCGCAGACCGTACAGTGCGCCGCCGGCCAGCGCTGGCGGTGGGACGGCGTCGACTTCGAGGTGCTCTGGCCCGACCCCGGGCCGCTCGCGGGCAAACCCAATGCGCATTGCTGCGTCCTGCGGGTGACAACTTCGGCAAGCGAGGCGCCCGAGGTGCATGGCGGCCCGGTTTCCGTGCTGATCGCCGCCGACATCGAAGCGGGCGTCGAGCGCACGCTGGTCGCACGCGACCCCGGGCGGCTGCGCGCGCAGGTGCTGGTCGTGCCGCACCACGGCAGCCGCACCTCGTCGACTGAGCCGTTCCTCGATTCTGTCTGGCCGCTCGTCGCGATATTTCAGGTAGGCTATCTGAACCGCTTTCATCACCCGCATCCGGGGGTCTACTCGCGCTACATGGCCCGCCACATCGTGCTCGCGCGCAGCGACGCGGACGGCGCGGCGCGCGTCGAGGCACGGCCCGGCGCACTCGCCGTCGAACGCTTTCGCGATACGCAGCGGCGCTACTGGATGGACCCGCCAACGCAGGACTGACGCGCCGGGCCGATCGAAGCGTGAATGAAAGCGCGAACGACGAAAGAGATCAACAAAATAGAGAGACACGCCGCCTTTGAAAAACGTCATCCATTTCTCGCATGCGAACGGCTTTCCGGCCTCGACGTATCGCACGTTCTTCGCCGAACTGGGCGACAACTACGAACTGCGCTACATCGAGCGCATCGGGCACGACGCGCGCTTTCCTGTCACGCGCGACTGGCCGCATCTCGTCGAGCAGCTGCTCGACGACATTGGCCGCACCTACGAGGAGCCTGTGTGGCTCGTCGGCCATTCGCTCGGCGGCTATCTCTCGCTGATGGCCGCGCTGAAAAGGCCGCAGTGGGTCAAGGGCGTCGTGATGCTCGATTCGCCGGTGATCGCGGGCTGGCGCAGCAGCATGCTGCGGGTTTCGCAGTGGACCGGCCTCGACGAGCGCATCTCACCAGCCGCCGCCACGCGTAATCGCCGCACCAACTGGGCGAGCCGCGACGAGGCCTGGCGGCACTTCCATTCGAAAGCGGCGTTCGCGCGCTGGGACGAGCGCGTGTTGTCCGACTATGTCGACTTCGGCATTCCTCAGACCTCGGTCGACGGCGGCCGCACGCTCGCCTTCGACCGCCACACCGAATACATGATCTACCGCACGCTGCCGCACACGCTCGGCGCGCGGCTCGTGCACGGCTCGCCCGTGCCGGTGAGTTTCGTTGCGGGCACGCAGTCGCGTGAAGTGCGCCAGGTCGGGCTTGCGGCAACGAGGCGCATTGCGGGCGAGCGCTTCGAGTGGATCGAGGGCAGTCATCTGTATCCCATGGAGCATCCAATCGAGACCGCGCGCGCGGTCCAGCGCATGCTGTACGCCATGGAAAACGGAGCCTGAGCGGCCGCTTCCCGGCGCGCTCGCTTGCGGGGCGGGGGAGAGCCGAGGGCCACGCATCGCGCATCATTTCTGCTCGCTCAAAATTCAGGGTTAGCCCTTGCTTTCAGGTATAATCCGTTTTTCCCGCGAGCATCCAGCGATGACCAAATATGTTTTCGTCACCGGCGGCGTAGTTTCCTCCCTTGGCAAGGGTATTGCCGCCGCCTCCCTCGCCGCGATCCTCGAATCGCGCGGTCTGAAAGTCACCCTCCTCAAGCTCGATCCCTACATCAACGTCGACCCCGGCACGATGAGCCCGTTTCAGCACGGCGAAGTGTTCGTGACGGAAGACGGAGCGGAAACCGACCTCGACCTCGGCCACTATGAGCGCTTCATCACCACGAAGATGCGCAAGGCCAACAACTTCACCACGGGCCAGATCTACGAATCGGTGATCCGCAAGGAACGCCGCGGCGACTATCTGGGCAAGACCGTGCAGGTCATTCCGCACATCACGAACGAGATCCAGGCATTCATCGAACGCGGCGCCGCATCGGCGACGTGTGGCGAGCCCGATGTCGCGATCGTCGAAGTGGGCGGCACGGTGGGCGACATCGAGTCGCTGCCGTTCCTCGAAGCCGCGCGTCAGATGAGCCTGCGCCTTGGCCGCAACAGCGCGTGCTTCGTGCACCTCACGCTCGTGCCGTTCATCGCCACGGCGGGTGAACTCAAGACCAAGCCCACGCAGCACAGCGTGCAGAAGCTGCGCGAAATCGGTATCTATCCGAACGTGCTGCTGTGCCGCGCCGACCGCCGCATTCCCGACGACGAACGCTCGAAGATCTCGATGTTCTCGAACGTGCCCGAAGACGCCGTGATCTCGGTGTGGGACGCCGACAGCATCTACAAGATTCCGCAGATGCTGCACGACCAGGGCCTCGACTCGATCGTCTGCGACGAGCTGAAGCTCTCGGCCAAGCCTGCCGATCTGTCGATCTGGGCGGAAATGGTCGAAAAGCTCGAGCATCCGAAGCACGAAGTCACGATCGGCATGGTCGGCAAGTACGTCGATCTGACCGAGTCGTACAAGTCGCTCATCGAGGCGCTGCGCCACGCGTCGATCAAGACCTCGGCGAAGGTGAACATCGAGTACATCGACTCCGAGCAGATCGACGAAGAGGGTGTCGAGAGCCTCAAGCATCTCGACGCGATCCTCGTGCCGGGCGGTTTCGGCCGTCGCGGCACCGAAGGGAAGATCAAGGCCATCCAGTACGCTCGCGAAGCGAAGGTGCCGTACCTCGGGATCTGCCTCGGCATGCAGCTCGCGGTGATCGAATTCGCACGCGACGTGGTGGGCCTGAAGCACGCAAACAGCACGGAATTCGATCCGGACACGCCCGACCGCGTCGTCGCGCTCATCACCGAATGGGCCGACCGCGAAGGCAAGGTCGAGAAGCGCACCGAAGACTCGGACCTCGGCGGCACGATGCGCCTCGGTTCGCAGCGCTGCCCGATCAAGCCCGGCACGCTCGCGGCAGAGATCTATGGCAAGGACGTGAACGAGCGTCACCGTCACCGTTATGAAGTCAATAACGGATACGTGCCCAAGCTCGAAGCCGGCGGCCTTATCATCAGCGCCCGTACGCCGACTGAAGATCTGCCGGAAATGATGGAACTGCCGCGCGACATGCACCCGTGGTTCGTCGGGGTCCAGTTCCACCCGGAATTCACGTCCACGCCGCGTGACGGCCATCCGCTCTTCAAGGCGTATGTCGAAGCGGCAGTCGCGCACCATGAGGCGCGCGCTGAGGAGAAAGCATGAATCTGTGCGGTTTCGAGGTAGGTCTCGACAAGCCGTTCTTCCTGATCGCAGGCACCTGTGTCGTCGAATCTGAACAGATGACGATCGACACGGCGGGCCGCCTGAAGGAAATCACGTCGAAGCTGGGCATTCCGTTCATCTACAAGTCGTCCTACGACAAGGCCAATCGTTCGAGCGGCAAGTCGTTTCGCGGCCTCGGGATGGACGAGGGCCTGCGCATCCTTTCCGAAGTGAAGCGCCAGCTCGGCCTGCCCGTGCTGACCGATGTGCATTCGGAAGAGGAGATCGGGCCCGTGGCTTCGGTCGTGGACGTGCTGCAAACGCCCGCGTTCCTGTGCCGCCAGACCGACTTCATCCACGCGTGTGCGCGCTCGGGCAAGCCTGTCAACATCAAGAAAGGCCAGTTCCTCGCGCCGCACGACATGAAAAACGTGATCGACAAGGCTCGCGAAGCCGCGCGTGAGGCGGGTCTTTCCGAAGACCGCTTCTTCGCGTGCGAGCGTGGTGTTTCGTTCGGTTACAACAACCTCGTCTCGGACATGCGCTCGCTCGCTATCATGCGCGAGACGGGTGCGCCGGTCGTGATGGATGTGACCCACTCGGTGCAGTTGCCGGGCGGGCAGGGCACGAGCTCGGGCGGTCAGCGCGAATTCGTGCCGGTGCTTGCGCGCGCGGCCGTGGCCACGGGCGTGGCGGGTCTCTTCATGGAGACCCACCCGAACCCCGCCGAGGCGAAGTCCGACGGCCCGAACGCCGTGCCGCTGAACCGCATGGCCGACCTGCTCGAAACCCTCGTGACGCTCGACCAGGCGGTCAAGCGCACGCCGTTCCTCGAGAACGACTTTAGCTGAGCAGGGAACTAGTAGTACTGCGCGCCGCTTCGATTGCATGAGCGGTGCGATGGAGGAGCAGCGCGGCGCACAGGACCGCGCGAACAGCAGTGTCATGCAACGACATCATGCTGGGCGCAGCGGAGCCAACGCACCGCGCTCGATGTACAAGGCAGCGTGGCAGCGCATCGGTCACTGGAGCGTGACCGTCGCGCTGCGGCAAGTTGAACCTGGCGAGCACGCAGCCTGTCCCATGTGACGGTGTGCCCCGAACGAGCATAGAAACTGTGCCTCGCGGGCTCATGCAGGCGGCGTAGCTCGCGCAAGAATTACTGTCATTTCCTGAGGAAACCATGAGTGCAATCGTAGATATCATCGGTCGCGAGATTCTGGATTCGCGCGGCAATCCCACCGTCGAATGCGACGTGCTGCTCGAATCGGGCACGATGGGCCGCGCGGCAGTGCCGTCGGGCGCATCCACGGGCTCGCGTGAAGCGATCGAACTGCGCGACGGCGAAGCCGGCCGCTACAACGGCAAGGGCGTGCTCAAGGCCGTCGAGCACATCAACACCGAAATCTCCGAGGCGATCATGGGCCTCGACGCGTCGGAACAAGCCTTCCTCGACAAGACCCTGCTCGAGCTCGACGGCACCGACAACAAGTCGCGCCTCGGCGCCAATGCCATGCTGGCCGTGTCGATGGCCGTCGCGAAGGCTGCCGCTGAAGAAGCCGGCCTGCCGCTGTACCGCTATTTCGGCGGCTCGGGCGCGATGCAACTGCCGGTTCCGATGATGAACATCGTCAACGGCGGCGCACACGCGAACAACAGCCTCGACATTCAAGAATTCATGATCGTGCCGGTGAGCCAGCCGACCTTCCGTGAAGCGCTGCGTTGCGGCGCGGAAGTGTTCCACGCGCTCAAGAAGATCCTCTCGGATCGCGGCATGAGCACGGCAGTGGGCGACGAAGGCGGCTTCGCACCGAACTTCGGCAGCAACGACGAATGCCTCTCGACCATCCTGCAAGCCATCGAAAAGGCTGGCTACCGCGCGGGTGAAGACGTGCTGCTCGCGCTCGACTGCGCAGCCAGCGAGTTCTACCACGACGGCAAGTACCAGCTCGCCGGCGAAGGCCTGCAACTGTCGTCGACGGAATTCGCCGACTACCTGGCGAACCTCGCCGACAAGTTCCCGATCGTGTCGATCGAAGACGGCATGCACGAAAGCGACTGGGCAGGCTGGAAGACGCTGACCGACAAGCTCGGCAAGAAGGTCCAGCTCGTGGGCGACGACCTGTTCGTCACCAACACGCGCATCCTGAAGGAAGGCATCGAGAAGGGCATCGCCAACTCGATCCTCATCAAGATCAACCAGATCGGCACGCTGACGGAAACCTTCGCAGCCATCGAAATGGCCAAGCGCGCTGGCTACACGGCCGTGATCTCGCACCGCTCGGGCGAAACCGAAGACTCGACGATCGCTGATATCGCTGTCGGTCTGAACGCGGGTCAGATCAAGACCGGTTCGCTCTCGCGCAGCGACCGCATCTCGAAGTACAACCAGCTGCTGCGCATCGAGGAAGATCTCGGTGATATCGCCAGCTACCCGGGCAAGTCGGCGTTCTATAACCTCCGCTAAGCGGACCCAGCGCCGGCAGCAGCCTTGCTGTCACCCTTCGTCATCTCTTTCCGCCGCCCTGCGTATAGCGCAGGGCGGCGTGTATTTATCCGGCACCTTTCATGCGGCTTGTTACTGTCGTTCTGATCATCCTGCTTGTGCTGATCCAGTATCCGCTCTGGTGGGGCCATGGTGGTTGGCTGCGTGTGCACGAACTGCAGCAGCAGCTCGCGCAACAGCAAAAGCAGAACGACGACGAGAAACTGCGCAATGAACGCATTGCGGGCGAAGTGCAGGATCTGCAGAACGGCACGGCTGCAGTCGAAGAGCGTGCGCGCTACGAGATGGGCATGGTGAAGGACAGCGAGGTGTTCGTGCAGTTCGTCTCGCCGAACCAGACGCCGCCTGCTACGCCGAGCGGCTCGTCGAATACTTCGACGCGCGGCGAGATGTCGGCAGCGCCGGTGAGGGTGGTGCCGAACCCCGTTTCGCGTGTGCCTGAGAAGAAGCACGGGCACGGGAAGGAAGTGAAGAAGGCGGGTTGAGTGCGCTGCTCGCGGTGAGCAGGCGGCCAAACAAAAAGGCGCGGCATCAAGCTGCGCCTTTTTTCATTGTGCCCGCGCTTCGCGTGATGCAAGGCGGGCTTACCAGCCCCATCCCCAGCCGGGGTAGCCGTAGCCAACGCCCGCGCCCCAGCCGCTTCCCCAGCCGCCGGTGGAGTAGCTGCCGTAGACGTTCACGGGCGGCGCGTAGGCGCGCGACCACGCACGTGCGGCGGCATCGGCCGCCGCTGCGCTGTCAGATTCGGCGAGCGCCTGGCGGTCAATGGCGTCGTAGCGCGCCATTTCGTCGGGCGTGAGCACGGGCGCGTTGGCTGAAAGGTCCGACTGCGCCGCGGGCAGCCGGCTGTAGATCGGCGAAGGCCCAGGCGGGTCCAGCGTGCAGCCGCTCGTCATCCCAATGGCCGCTCCGAGCGTCGCGAGTACGAGCAGCGCGCTCACGCGCGGCATGCGGTCGCGCAACGGAAGTGTGAAGCGTTTGTTCTTGATCATGCTTCTCTCCATCTGTCGGACGCCTAAGTAATTTGAGATGACGCCAGGTCCGCATTTCAATTCGATCCCAAGGCCCGTCTACCCGCCGCTGTAGAGGGCAGCGGCGCAACATGCGTTGCGCCGCATTGGCGTGACCTTCTCAGTGTGCCTCAGTGTGCTCCGTTTTGCCTCAGTGACGACGTTCCGCAGCAGGACTCACGCTCTCTGAGAGCCCCGTCACGGCAAAAAGTTGCGCGACATCGACAGGATCGAACTCATAGCGCTGATTGCAGTAGTCGCAATGAATCTCGACATGACCGCGTTCTTCGATCACGCCGTCGACTTCCTCGCGGCCCAGCATCTTGAGCATTGCGCCCACTTTTTCGCGCGAGCACGAGCACTGGAAGCGCGGTGCAAGCGGCTCGAAGTGGCGCACGTTCTCCTGCCAGAAGAGCCGGCGGAACAATGTCTCGCCGTCTTCCTTGAGCATTTCGTCGCGCGTGAGCGTGCTACCGAGCGTGCAGACACGCTCCCAGGTATCGAGGTCGTGCTCGCCCTGATGCGGCACGATGCCGCCGTCGCCCGGCAGCTTCTGAAGCAGCATGCCGACTGCGCGGTCGTCGTTCGCCGCGAGCCAAAGGCGCGAATCGAGCTGTTCCGAGTGATGCATGTAATGCTCGAGCACGGCGGCGATCGACTTGAGCGGGCCGTCTTCGCCGTTCAGCGGCACGATGCCCTGGTAGGGCTGCTGGCCCGGCTGCTTTTTCGCGGGATCGAGCGTGATCACGCAACGGCCCTGGCCGTCCGGATTCACGAGGTCGGCGAACGTGAGTTCTTCGCCGAGCGGCAGGGCGTTTTCGCCCGTGAAGTCTTCGCCGAGGCGCGCGGTGGCGCGCATCGTCAGATCCGAGCCGCACTGCACGACCAGCATCTTCACGGGGCCGTCGCCGAAGATCTGCATGATCAGCGTGCCGTCGAACTTGAGATTCGCCGAGAGCAGCGCGCACGCCGCCATCATCTCGCCGAGGACGGTGCGCACGGGCGTCGGATATTGGCGGCGTTTGAGCACTTCCTGCCACGTGTTGCTCAGCGAGACGATCTCGCCGCGCACCGGCGCGGCGCTGAACATGAATTTTTGCAACTGGTCGTTCACAATCTTTTCCTTCGTTTGAATCGTAGCGGCGCGGCCCGCGCCGCATCCGGCGAAAGCGTGCCGCTCTCAGCCGATGCGCACGAGCTGCGCCTTGAAATATTCGCGGCGCTGCGCGTAGACATCCGCGTTGCGCTTGAGGCCGGCGATGTCGGCCTCGGTCAGTTCACGCACGACTTTGGCCGGCGCGCCGAGAATCAGCGAGTTGTCGGGGAACACCTTGCCTTCCGTGACCACCGCACCCGCGCCAACCAGACAGTTGCGGCCGATTACCGCGCCATTCAAGACCACGGCCTGAATGCCGATCAGCGCGCCTTCCTTCACGGTACAGCCGTGCAGCATGGCCTGATGGCCCACCGTCACGTTCGCCTCGAGCGTGAGCGGATAGCCGGGGTCCGTGTGGAGCACCGCGCCTTCCTGAACGTTGCTGCGCGGGCCGACGGTGATCGGCTCGTTGTCGCCGCGCAGCGTCGCGCCAAACCAGACGCTTGCGTCTTCGGCCAGTTCGACCTTGCCGATGATGGTCGCGTTGTCCGCGACGAACACGCTTTCGTGAATGGTCGGTGCGGCTTCGCCAAGCTTGTAGATGGCCACGGTTTCGAGTCTCCTGATATTGGGGGCTGCTGCCGGTCTGCTGGCGCCGGGCATTGGCTGCGGACGACGCGAGGCAGGTGAATCGCGTATTGTAAACGGTTGCGTGCGCGGTCCGCTTGGGGCGGCTTCGTGCAGCCGTTCCATATACCCGCTTTTCGGTCCCTGTTTCTTCTGCCGATGAATTCTGTTCTCTCCGCTGCCAGCACGAGCGCTGATGTTCCAATGCCTTCGGAAGCCGCGTCCGCCTGCTGGCGCCTCGCCGCGCTCGACGCGCTGTGCGAATGCGACCCGATCGCCAAGGCCGATGCGGTGCGCGCGCTGCACGCGCAAACCGAGGCTCAGGCCGCGGCTCCTCGCTGGGAACCGCTTCGCGCCATCAGGACGCCGGACGGCTTGCCAGGCCGCCCCGCAGAACCACGCCTCGTCGAGCCGCGCGAACTGCAGCGCCGCAGCATGAGCACACCGCAGGGCCGCGTGGTGCTGCTGCACGCGCTGGCCCACATCGAATTCAACGCGATCAATCTCGCGCTCGACGCGGTCTGGCGTTTCCCCGCCATGCCCGACGCCTTCTACGCCGACTGGCTCAAGGTCGCGGCGGAGGAGGCCTATCACTTCTCGCTGCTGCGCGCTCGGCTCGCCGACTATGGTCACGCCTACGGCGATTTCCCGGCGCATAACGGCCTGTGGGAGATGTGCGAGCGCACGAGCGGCGACGTGCTCGCACGCATGGCGCTCGTGCCGCGGGTGCTGGAGGCACGCGGGCTCGACGCGTCGCCGCCCATTCGCGCGCGCCTGAAGCAGGCTGGCGACGACGAATCGGCCGCGATCCTCGACATCATCCTGCGCGACGAAGTGGGGCACGTTCGCATCGGCAACCATTGGTTCCGCCACCTGTGCGAGGCGCGCGCTCTCGACCCGCACGCGGCATGGCTCGCGCTCGCCGAGCAGTACCACGCGCCGCGCATGCGCGGGCCGTTCAACTTCGAGGCGCGCCGCTCGGCTGGCTTCGACGAAGCCGAACTGGACACGCTGGCGGCCCAGGACGCGGCAGAACAGACCGTCGCGAAGAAGTCAACGCAGCGACACTCGAACGAATGACCTGCCGCAGAAGCTTTGCGCCTATATAATCGAACGATCATTCTTTTTTCGGCGGCGCAAATGAATCAATCCCGTTCCGAATATGTCGACGTCAATGGCATCCGCTTCCATGTGCGCCGCTGGGGCGCGGAGGGCGCGCCCGTGCTCTTCATGCTGCACGGCTGGATGGACGTGGCGGCGTCGTTCCAGTTCGTCGTCGATGCGCTCGATGCACGCGGCGGTGACTGGCAGGTCATCGCGCCGGACCTGCGCGGCTTTGGCCTCTCCGACTGGCCTGTTGCGCAGGGGCAGGGCAGCAACTACTGGTTCCCCGACTACCTTGCCGATCTCGATGCGCTGCTCGCGCACTACGCGCCCGAGGGCCAGGTGGATCTGGTCGGGCATAGTCTCGGCGCGAACATCGTGTGCCTCTACGCGGGCGTGCGGCCGGAGCGCGTCCGGCGCGTGGTCGATCTGGAGGGCTTCGGCCTGCCGGCACCGTCACCCAGACAGGCGCCGGGCCGCATGCGCGAGTGGCTCGACGAGGTGCGCACGCCGCCGCAACTGCGCACTTACGCGTCGCTCGACGAGGTAGCCGCGCGGCTCGTGAAAACGAATCCGCGCCTGATCGCACCGCGCGCGCGCTTTCTCGCGGAACACTGGTCGAAGCCGGACGGCGAGGGCGGCTATGTGCTGCTCGGCGATCCGGCACACAAGATGCGTGGGCCGCTGCTGTACCAGCTAGACGAAGTGATGGCGATCTGGTCGCAGGTGAGCGCGCGGGTGTTGCATGTCGAAGCGGCCGGTTCCGAAACGCTCGCGCGAATCGCGGGGGCGGTGCCCATCGACGAGTTCAAGAAGCGTTTCGAGGCGTTTCCGGATTGGCGCGAACGGATCGTCGACGGGGCGGGGCACATGGTGCACCACGACCAGCCCGAAGAGGTCGCGCGCCTGATCGAAGCCTTCTGCGCCTGAGCGCCACGCCTATCGGGTGCGCATTTGGGCGGCCGCCGCACGCGAGGCGGCGCCCGACGATTTCACTGCGTTGCAGTAAAATGGACGTTCATCCTTTTCCCGCATCCAATGAACGCCGATCTCCACTGTCACTCCACTGTCTCCGATGGCCAACTGGCCCCCGCTGCCGTCGCGCAGTTGGCGAAAGCGGGTGGCGTGGGCTTGTGGGCGCTCACCGATCATGACGTGCTCGACGGTCAGCGCGAAGCGCGCGAGGCGGCCGAAGCGCTCGGCATGCGCTATTTGAGCGGCGTCGAGATTTCGGTGACCTGGGCGTCGCGCACGGTGCATATCGTCGGTTTGCATGTCGATACGGAGTGCACCGCGCTCGTCGACGGGCTCGCACGCACGCGTGACGGCCGCGCGGCGCGCGCCGAAGCCATTGGCGAGCGGCTCGGCGAACTCGGCATTCCCAACGCGTACGACGGCGCGCTTCAGTACGTTTCGAACCCCGACTTGATCTCGCGTACCCACTTCGCGCGCTTTCTCGTGGAAAGCGGCCGTGCGCAGAACACGCAGGATGCGTTTTCGCGCTGGCTCGGCGAGGGCAAGCCCGGTTACATCGCGCACCGCTGGGCGAAGCTTGCCGACGCCGTATCGTGGATCAAGGCGGCCGGCGGCGAGGCGATCGTCGCGCATCCGGGGCGCTATGCTTACACCCAGCTCGAATTCGACGCGTTCTTCGGCGAATTCATCGATCTGGGCGGCAAGGCCATTGAAGTCGTCACCGGCAGTCATACACCCGACCAGTACGCCGAGTACGCCGCCGTCGCGAGGCGCTTTGGCTTCGAGGCGTCGCGCGGTTCGGACTTCCATGCGCCTGGTCCCGACGCGATCGAGCCGGGCACGCTGCCGCCGCTGCCTTCCGATCTCAAGCCTGTTTGGGAACGCTGGCTGTAGGCCGCGCACGCCGCGCGGCCGTCTGACTCCACACCTTTACTGCAAGGCGTTTCGCGCAGGTCCACCCAGCTTTGTCGTCGCTTTGTGGTACTACGTGCAGTCGCCTGCCGTTTTCGCGCACCATCCCGCTCGTTTCTATCGCCATTCGTCAGCTGATTACTGCCATGTCCCAGTTCTTTCGGCTTCACCCAGAAAACCCGCAGCCGCGCCTGGTCAAGCAGGCGGTCGAAATCATCCGCGATGGCGGCGTGATCGCCTTGCCGACCGATTCGAGCTACGCGCTCGCCGCCCGCATCGACGACAAGCACGCGGCCGAGCGTTTGCGCCGCATCCGCGGGCTCGACGAAAAGGCGCTGCTTTCGCTGATGGTGCGGGATCTGTCCGAGCTTGCGAACTTCGCCATGGTGGACAACCGCCAGTACCGGCTGATCAAGTCGGTGACGCCGGGGCCGTACGTGTTCGTGCTGGTGGCGACGAAGGAAGTGCCGCGGCGTCTCTCGCATCCGTCGCGCAAGACGATCGGTCTGCGTGTGCCTGGGCATCCGATTCCGCTTGCCATTCTCGAAGAGCTGGGCGAGCCGCTGCTGGCCTCCACGCTGATCCTGCCGCCCGACACCGAGCCGCTCAACGACCCCGAGGAGATTCGCGAGCGTCTCGAGAAACAGGTCGATCTCGTGATCGACGGCGGGGCGTGCCCGTGCGAGCCGTCCACCGTGATCGATCTCACGGGTGAAGAACCGGTGCTCGTGCGGCCGGGGCGGGGCGCGCTCGCGCCGTTCGGCATCGAAGAAGAAGAGGCGTGAACAAGCATGCGCGACGCGAACGTGGCATGCGCGCGGCCTGAGCGCATTGACGCATTGATACAATAGGCCGCCATGGAAGCCAATCTGATTCAGACGATCGTCGTCTACGCCTTGCCGGTCATCTTCGCGATCACGCTGCATGAAGCCGCGCACGGCTACGTCGCGCGCATGCTCGGCGACAACACCGCGTACGTGCTCGGCCGTGTCTCGTTCAACCCGATGCGCCACATCGATCCGATCGGCACGATCGCCATGCCGCTCGTGCTGTATTTCCTGACGAACGGCGCGTTCGTGTTCGGTTACGCGAAGCCGGTGCCGATCGCCTTCAGCAATCTGCGCAATCCGCGCTGGGGCACGCTGTGGGTCGCCGCAGCCGGGCCGCTATGCAACTTCGTGCAGGCTATCGTTTGGGGCGTGTTCGGCGTGGGGCTCGCGGTGCTCGGCGTGAACGAGCCATTCTTCACGCGTATGGCCGCCGCGGGCGTGGGTGTGAATCTCGTGCTCGGCGTGCTGAATCTCTTTCCGCTGCCGCCGCTCGACGGCGGCCGCGTGCTCGGGGCGCTGCTGCCCACGCGCGCGAGCATTGCGCTCGCCCGTATCGAACCCTATGGTTTCATCATCGTGATGGGGTTGCTCATCAGTGGCATCTTCACGCGATTCTGGCTGCGCCCGCTCGTGAGTCTAGGTTACGACGCGGTCACCGCCATCCTTACCCCACTTGTGTCGCTCTTTTCATAACATCATGTTCCCAGACCGTATCTTCTCCGGCATGCGGCCCACCGGGTCGCTGCACCTCGGCCACTATCACGGCGTGCTGAAAAACTGGGTGCGCCTGCAGTCCGAGTATCCGTGCTTCTTCTGCGTGGTCGACTGGCATGCGCTCACCACGCACTACGAAACGCCGGATGTCATCGAGAAAAACGTCTGGGACGTGCTGATCGACTGGCTCGCCTCTGGCATCGACCCGAACCAGGCCACGCTCTTCATCCAGAGCCGCGTGCCCGAGCACGCCGAACTCGCGCTCCTGCTCGGCATGAGCACGCCGCTTTCGTGGCTCGAGCGCGTGCCGACGTACAAGGAGCAGATCGAGAAGCTGCGTGACAAGGACCTCGGCACGTACGGCTTCCTCGGCTACCCGGTGCTGATGGCTGCCGACATCCTGCTGTACCGCGCGTCGCTCGTGCCGGTGGGCGAGGACCAGGTGCCGCACGTCGAAATGGCGCGCGAAATGGCGCGTCGCTTCAACTACATGTATGGCCGCGAGCCGGGCTTCGAAGAGAAGGCCAACGACGCGGCGAAGAAGCTGGGCGGCAAGCGCTCGAAGCTCTATCACGAACTGCGCAACGCCTATCAGCAGGAAGGCAACGACGAGGCGCTCGAACAGGCCCGGGCGATGCTCTCGGAGTCGCAAAGCCTTTCGATGAGCGATCGCGAGCGCCTGTTCGGCTACCTCGAAGGCTCGCGCAAGATCATCCTGCCGGAGCCGCAGGTGCTGCTCACGGAAGCGTCGCGCATGCCGGGCCTCGACGGCCAGAAGATGTCGAAGTCGTACGGCAACACCATCGGCCTGCGCGAAGACGCCGAGTCGATCACGAAGAAGGTCCGCACGATGCCGACCGACCCCGCGCGCGTGCGCCGTACCGATCCGGGCGATCCGGACAAGTGCCCGGTGTGGCAACTCCATCAGGTCTACACCGACGAGCAGACGCACGACTGGGTGCAGAAGGGCTGCCGTTCGGCGGGCATCGGCTGTCTGGAATGCAAGCAGCCGGTCATCGAAGGCATCCTGCGCGAGCAGCAGCCGATGCTCGAGCGCGCGCAGAAGTACATGGACGACCCGTCACTACTGCGTGCAATCGTCGCGGATGGCTGCGACAAGGCGCGCAAGTTTGCCAACGAGACGATGCGCGACGTGCGCGAGGCGATGGGCCTCTCGTACAGCTGATCCGCCTCATGACGTCGACACCTGCCGCCGGTTCGTTGGCCCACGGGCTTTCCGAGCCTTCGCGCTGGGTGCGCCGCTGGGCGCACCTCATCGCACCCGGCGGCACCGTGCTCGATGTGGCTTCGGGCGCGGGCCGGCACACGCGCTGGCTGGCGGGCCAGGGCCATCCGGTCACGGCGCTCGATCGCGACGCCGCCGCGCTCGCAACGTTGCATGACGTGGCAGGTGTCGCGACATTAGAGTGCGACCTCGAAGGTGCCCCCTGGCCGCTCGTCGACGACGCGCGTTTTGCGGCCGTGGTCGTCACAAATTATCTGCACCGCCCGCTCATGCCCCGTCTCATCGATTCGCTGGCGCCGGGCGGCGTCCTCATCTACGAGACCTTCGCGCAGGGCAACGAGACCGTCGGAAAGCCATCCAACCCCGCTTTCCTGCTCGCTCCCGGCGAATTGCTGGCCGTCTGCACGCCCGCGCTGCGGGTCATCGCCTATCAGGACGGATTTCTTTCCCAGCCGCGTGAAGCGTATATTCAGCGCATCTGCGCAATACGGGAAAAAACGACCTCAGTGGCCCTCGAAAGAGCCGGTAATCTACCGGAGAACCAGGTCCTACCCGTAGCGCGTTACGATCTGACCGGCTAATCCGCTACAATCGCGGTTTAACCGACTCATTTTTCTGGCGTTTCATGGCTAACGGCACTCAGGACGGCATTACGCTGCAAGGCAGCATTCCCGCGATCGTCACCCCCATGCACGAGGACGGCAGTCTCGATCTGCCGGCATTCCGCAAACTGATCGACTGGCACGTAGAAGAGGGGACGGATGCCCTCGTCGTCGTCGGTACGAGCGGGGAGTCCGCCACGCTTGACGTCGAAGAACACATCCTGATGATCAAGACGGCGGTCGAGCACGCTGCCGGCCGTATGCCGATCATCGCGGGCGCCGGCGGCAATTCCACCGCCGAGGCCATCGAACTCACGAAGCACGCGAAGGAAGTCGGCGCACAGGCGTCGCTCCAGGTCGTGCCTTATTACAACAAGCCGACCCAGGAAGGCATGTACCGTCACTTCGCGAAGATCGCGGAAGACGTGGACCTGCCGGTCGTCCTCTACAACGTGCCGGGCCGTACGGTCGCGGACATGGCGAACGAGACCATCCTGCGTCTGGCCGAAGTGCCGGGCATCATCGCAGTGAAGGAAGCGACGGGTAACATCGACCGCGCCGCGCACCTCATCAAGCATGCGCCGAACGGCTTCAAGATTTTCAGCGGCGACGATCCCACGGCGATCGCGCTGATGCTGCTTGGCGGCCACGGCAATATTTCGGTGACCGCGAACGTTGCGCCGCGCCAGATGAGCGACCTGTGCAAGGCCGCGCTCGCCGGCGATGTGAAAACGGCTCGCGCGATCCATATGAAGCTGTTGTCGCTTCACAAGAACCTGTTCATCGAATCGAATCCGATTCCGGTGAAGTGGGCGCTGCAGGAACTCGGCCGCATGGAAGGCGGCATCCGACTGCCGCTCACGCCGCTCGACGCGCGCTACCACGACGTGGTGCGCGCCGCGCTGCGCGAAGCCGGCCTGGCTGGCTGATCCGATCAGTCTGCCGCCGATTTTTCAACCGACGCCGCCACGGCCCAACCGCCCATTCACTGAAAGACCTCGGACCGAACCCGGACCCACCGTCTCGCAGAGCAAGGCTTAGCGTTCCCGTATCACGAAGGCCCACATGAAACGTTCCGCTTTTTCCCTCCACGCAACCCGCATGGCGGTGCTGGCGCTTGCACTCGGCTCGCTCGCAGGCTGCGAGTCGCTGAACGACATGTTCGCGTCCGATCGCGTCAACTACAAGGACACGCCGACCGCGCCGCCGCTGAACGTGCCGCAGGATCTGTCGTCGGCGCCGAACGACCAGAAGTACGTCGCGCCGCCGCCCACGGTCACGCTTGGCGGCGCCGCGCAGCGCACGGTCACGCCGGCCGGCAACGCGACGCTCGGCGTGCCGAGTTCGCAGGATCCGTTCGGCATGCACGTGGAGCGCGACGGCGACCGCCGCTGGCTCGTGGTCGACGGCCGCTCGCCAGACGACGTCTGGCCGCAGCTGCAGGAATTCTGGACGGAGAACGGCTTCACGCTGACGACCGACTCGCCGACCACCGGCATCATGACGACCGACTGGGCCGAGAACCGCGCCAATATTCCGGACGACTGGTTCCGCCGCACCATCGGCAAGGTGATCGACTTCGCGTACTCGTCGGGCACGCGCGACCGCTTCCGCGTGCTGGTTTCGCGCGGTCCGGACGGTCAGACTGATATTTCCGTTACGCACAACGCGATGGAAGAAGTGCTGACGGGACAGGACAAGACGGGCTCGAAGTGGGTGGAGCGCCCGCGCGATCCGGCGCTGGAAGCCGCGTTCCTCGCGAAGATCATGCAGAAGTTCGGCTTGACCGACGCGCAGTCCAAGCAACTGCTGACCGACGCACGCCCGTCGACGGCTGGCGTCAAGGTCGCCGCCGGTCCTGACGGCACGACGCTCGATCTGCCCGAAGCGTTCGACACTGCATGGCTGCGTGTCGGCCTCGCGCTCGACCGCACGAACTTCACGGTCGACAACCGCGACCGCGAGAAGGGCCTCTACTACGTGCGCTACGCCGATTCGATGCAGGAACTGAAGGGCGACGGCCTGTTCGGCAAGCTTTTCTACAATCCGAAGAAGGCGACGAAGGATCAGGGTCCGGAATACCTCGTGGCGGTGCGCTCGACGGGTAATTCGACCCAGGTTGCCGTGGTCGACCAGAGCGGCCGCATCGACACCTCGTCGGACGCGCAACGTATCGTCTCCGCGCTCCACGCGCAGCTGAACTGACGTGCGCTGATATGCGATTTGCGAGCCT
The DNA here is from genome assembly GCF_038900775.1 of Paraburkholderia sp. JHI869. Taxonomy (NCBI): domain Bacteria; kingdom Pseudomonadati; phylum Pseudomonadota; class Betaproteobacteria; order Burkholderiales; family Burkholderiaceae; genus Paraburkholderia; species Paraburkholderia sp. JHI869. The sequence continues at coordinate 98,067 of NZ_JAYMSC010000006.1, read as the reverse complement.
CGGCAGCGGCAGCGAGGGCAACGCACTGGTTGTAGAAGCAGGCAGCGGCATGACGCCCACGCGCGTGCTGCTCGACTGCGGATTCTCAGCGAAGGAAGTCGAGCGGCGCCTCGCCCGCGCGGGGCTGGCCGCCGACTCGCTCACCGCGATTCTCATCACCCACGAACATAGCGACCACATCGGCAGCGCGCTCACGCTGGCGCGCCGCTGGTCGATTCCGCTTTACATGAGCTGGGGCACGGCGCAGGCAGTGGGCGCCGACGATGCCGCAGGCGTCGAGCTCAACGTGCTGTGGGGCGACGAGACGGTCGAAATCGGCGAACTCGGTGTGCTGCCCTATACGGTGCCGCACGATGCGCGCGAGCCGCTGCAGTTCGTGTTCAGCAACGGCGCGAGCCGGCTTGGCGTGCTGACCGACGTCGGCGAGTCGACGTCGCATATCAGCAGCGTGCTGAGCGGTTGCGACGCGCTCGTGCTCGAATGCAACCACGACCTTGAGATGCTCTCGACGAGCCGCTATCCGGCTTCGCTCAAGGCGCGTATCGGCGGGTCGCATGGTCACCTGAACAACGAGGCGGCTGGCGGCATCCTCGCGGGGCTCGATCGCACGAAGCTGCGGCATTTGATCGCTGCGCATCTGAGCCAGCAGAACAACACGCCGGAGCTCGCGCGTGCTGCGATGGCTGCGGTTCTCGGCAACGCTGCAACGGAAATCGGGGTCGCTTCGCAAGTTGAGGGATTCGACTGGATTTCGCTTTGAGTCCAATCGAATAGACGAAAAAAAGCCCACGACGCAAGTCATGGGCTTTTTGCTTGATGAGGCCAGAATCTGCCGATCCGGCCCCGCCAGGGTTTAGTTGCGGTTGCCGCCGAAGATGCCGAGGATGGCGAGCAGGTTCGTGAACACGTTATACAGGTCCAGATAGATCGCGAGCGTGGCGGAGATGTAGTTCGTCTCGCCGCCGTTCACGACGCGCTGCACGTCGAACAGCATGTAGGCCGAGAAGATCGCGATGGCGAGCACCGAAACCGTGAGCATCAGCGCGGGCAGTTGCAGGAACATGTTCGCGACGCCGGCCAGCAGGATCACGATCACGCCCATGAAGAGCCACTTGCCGAGGCCCGAGAAGTCGCGCTTGCTGACCGTGGCGATGGTGGCCATGGCGGTGAAGATGATGCCCGTGCCGCCGAATGCGAGCATGATGAGCTGCGGGCCGTTCGAGAAGCCGAGGATGAACGACAGCAGGCGCGAGAGCATCAGGCCCATGAAGAACGTGAAGCCGAGCAGCACGAACACGCCAACCGAGCTCTCCTTGGTGCGCTCGATGGCGAACATGAAGCCAAAGGCGATCGCGAAGAACGCGAGCAGGCTCATGGCCGGGCTGGTTGCGGCAAAAAGCGAGAAGCCGGTCGCGACGCCCACCCACGCGCCGAGCACCGTCGGCACCATCGACAGCGCGAGCAGCCAATAGGTGTTGCGCAGTACGCGGTTGCGGGTCTCCGCCGAGGTGACGGTGCCGCCGCGGCCGAAGTTATAGGGATACTCGTTCATGCTTTCTCCTTGCGTGAGACGCGTAGGTGAGGGCGCGCACGTGCGCGGTCCGCTCCCCCATAAGATAAGTGCGCCGACCCAGAGTTTCAACGGGTTGCCACACAGTTTCCGTTATGTTTGCACAGCGTATGCCGCCTATCTTAAGCCTCTCTGAAAGGTACGGCAGCGCGGCGTTTGCGCTCATTTGCCCCGGTTTGCCGGGCTATGAGGGTTCAATCGCAATCATACATGGGAACATGCTACAATTGCGGATTCATTTGAATCTGTAACCTCTTAATTTTCTGGAGTTTTTATGGCGATCGAACGCACCCTGTCGATTATCAAGCCGGACGCAGTGGCGAAGAACGTGATCGGCCAGATCTACAGCCGCTTCGAAAACGCTGGCCTGAAGATCATTGCCTCGCGCATGGTTCACCTCTCGCGCGCCGACGCTGAGAAGTTCTATGCTGTTCACGCAGCGCGCCCGTTCTTCAAGGACCTCGTCGATTTCATGATCTCGGGTCCGGTCGTGATCCAGGTTCTGGAAGGCGAGAACGCTATCCTGAAGCACCGCGATCTGATGGGCGCAACCGATCCGAAGAAGGCTGAGAAGGGCACGATCCGCGCCGACTTCGCCGACAGCATCGACGCGAACGCCGTGCACGGCTCGGACGCCGCTGAAACGGCTGCCGTGGAAGTCGCGTTCTTCTTCCCGCAAGTCAACGTCTACTCGCGCTAAGCAAGGCGCGAGCAGACTGCAGTAGTAGCATAGGGTCGCGAACGGCGATGACGCCCACTGTCCAGTTCCCGATGTCGCGCAACAGCGCGGTCAGTTGGGCAACGCGGGCAGTGGGCGCGCTCTCGCACTGAAATGGCAGGATTCGACATGACGAGCAGTTCCACCGTCAACCTTCTCGATCTCGACGCCCAAGGGCTCGTCGCCTATTGCGAAAGCCTGGGCGAGAAGCCGTTTCGCGCCAAACAGCTTCAGCGCTGGATCCATCAGTACAACGCCGCCGACTTCGACGGCATGACGGATCTCGCCAAATCGCTGCGCGAGAAGCTCAAAGGGCGCGCCACCATCGGCATGCCCGGGATCATCAGCGACAACGTTTCCTCCGACGGCACGCGCAAATGGCTCGTGGACGTCGGCAACGGCAACGCGGTCGAAACCGTGTTCATCCCCGAAGACAACCGCGGCACGCTGTGCGTGTCGTCGCAGGCGGGATGTGCGGTCAACTGCCGGTTTTGCTCCACCGGGAAGCAAGGTTTTTCACGCAATCTCACCACCGCCGAGATCATCGGCCAGCTGCGCATGGCGGAATTCGCCTTGCGCGCCTCGCTTCTTGGAGAGGCGGGCGGCCGTGCGACCGGCGGTGACGGCAAGGGCGAACGCGTCATCACGAACGTCGTGATGATGGGTATGGGCGAGCCGCTCCTGAACTACGACGCGGTCGTGCCCGCCATGCGCCTGATGCTCGACGACAACGCCTACGGCCTGTCGCGCCGGCGCGTTACGCTGTCCACTTCGGGCGTCGTGCCGATGATGGACCGCCTCGGCGCAGAATTGCCTGTGGCGCTGGCCGTTTCGCTGCATGCGCCGAACGACGCACTGCGCGACGAACTCGTGCCGCTCAACCGCAAGTACCCGCTGCGCGAGTTGATGGCGGCGTGTCAGCGTTATCTGGAAGTCGCGCCGCGCGACTTCATCACGTTCGAGTACTGCATGCTCGACGGCGTCAACGACACCGAAAAGCACGCACGAGAATTGCTCGCGGTTACGCGCGACGTACCGTGCAAGTTCAATTTGATTCCGTTCAATCCATTCCCCGAGTCGGGCTTGCTGCGCTCGAAATCGGATCAGATCAAGCGCTTCGCGCAGATTCTGATGGATGCGGGCGTTGTCACGACCGTGCGTAAGACGCGCGGCGACGACATCGACGCGGCCTGCGGTCAGCTCGCCGGCGAGGTGAAGGACCGCACGCGCCTTGCTGAACGCACGAGCCGGGGCGCGGGTAAGGTCATCGAAGTACGACCGGTTCAGCACTGAGCCGGTATAAGGAGGGCCCACGGCGGCGTGCGGGGAAACGCGCGGCCGTAGGTAGTAATAAAAGAAACGTTTGCAGAAGCGATCGGAAGCGGCACACTGGCCGCGCAATTTGTTATAAACGGTCTGCGAATCGGGTAGAGGCGGGGCGGGACGCGCCCAACCGGTTCCAGTATTGAAAAGAATCGACGCAAGGACTTTGGGATGAGCGAGCCGCAGCACCCTTTCGGGACAGACGGAACTGACAGCAACGCAGGCCGTTCGGCGCAGGGCGCGACGCCTTCGCCGGTGCAGGCAGTGCCCGACACGCTGGTCGCGGCTGGCGCGCGCCTTGCGCAGCTGCGCGAGGCCAAGGGCTGGGCGATCGAAGATGTCTCGGCGCGCCTGAAGGTGTCGGTGTCGAAGCTGCGCGAACTCGAAGCGGGCGATATCAGCCATCTGCCGGACACGACGTTCGCGCTCGGCGTGGTGCGCGCCTACGCGAAGCTGCTCGGCACCGATTCCACGCCGTTCACGCAGGCGCTGCGCCGCGAGCGCGGCATTGCGCAGCCGGATCTGTCGATGCCGGCTTCGGCCGGCTCCGATCTGCCGCGCGGGCGTGTGTCGCTCTCGCTCGGCGGCGGTGGCGCACGCGCGCCGCGTCGGCGCGCCTCGTGGCTGTGGGGCGTGGCGATCATCGTGGTCGCGGTGCTTGCGCTTTCCATGTGGCATACGAACAGTGGTGAATCGTCGGCTTGGTTTGCGCGCCTGAAGGCGATGGCCAATGGTGCTAGCGTGCAGCCGGGCGCGTCGTCGCCAACGGTGACGCAGGGTACGGCGACCGATAGTGCAGGTGCGTCCGCCGCCGATGGCGCGGATCAATCCGCTGCGCCGGCAGCCGCTGACGCAAACGATGCGGGTGACAACGCCAACTCCGCGCCCGATCAAGGCGCATCGCAAGCGGCGCCGCAGGCCGCCCAACCGGCGCCTCAAGCGGCTCAGCCGGCGACGCAGCCGGCGCCCCAGGCCGCGAAGCCTGCCAGTGCAGTGCCGGCTGCGGCCGTTGCCAACGCGGCAAGTGCTGCGCGCGCCCAGGCGGCGAGCGCACCGGCCGCAGCGGCGGCACAGAATGCGACTGCCGACAACGGCGCTGACACCTCGACGTTCGCGATCCGCGTGACGCAGGACACGTGGGTCAACGTGCGCCAGAAGGATGGCAAGGAAGTTTTCTCGGGCCTGATCCACGGCAGCGACGCGCGTGAGATCACCGGCACCGAGCCGCTCAAGGTCACCGTGGGCAACAAGGCCGGCATCGAGTCGATGACCATCGACGGTCAGCCGGTCGACACGTCGAAGTACGCGTCGGCGCGCGGTAATGTCGCGCGCTTCGTGCTGCCCTGATCAAGACATGGTATGCGTCGCGGCCTGGCAAGTCTCATTGCCGGCCGCGATGCTTTTTCAACGCTTTTTCAATTCACGCAGTGCCGTCGCCGGCTAGTTGGCAACAGCGCGCGTGAGGCGTAAATGGGTTTTTCGATGCAAAGCGAAACGCAATCCTCGACCAGCAACAGTCAGATCTGCTCGACCGAGCCGGTCCTCGGCGGCCACGCGCCGCGCCGCAAGTCGCATGCCGTGCATGTGCGCTGGGGCGGCCAGCTGGTGACGATCGGCGGCGACGCGCCGGTGCGCGTGCAGTCGATGACCAACACCGACACCGCGGATCCCATCGGTACCGCGATCCAGATCAAGGAACTCGCGCAGGCGGGCTCGGAGCTCGTGCGTATCACGGTCAACACGCCGGAAGCAGCGGCGGCCGTGCCGCATATCCGCGAGCAGCTCGACCGCATGGGCGTGATGGTGCCGCTCGTCGGCGACTTCCACTACAACGGCCACTTGCTGCTGCGCGACTATCCCGCTTGCGCGGAGTCGCTCTCGAAGTACCGCATCAACCCGGGCAACGTGGGTCAGGGTGCGAAGCGCGACACGCAGTACGCGCAGATGATCGAAGCGGCCATCAAGTACGACAAGCCGGTGCGTATCGGCGTGAACTGGGGCAGCCTCGACCAGGACCTGCTCGCACGCATGATGGACGAGAACGGCGCGCGCAAGGAGCCGTGGGAAGCGCAAAGCGTGATGTACGAAGCGCTCATTCAGTCGGCGATCGGCTCGGCGGAACGCGCGGTCGAACTCGGCCTCGGCCGCGACAAGATCATCCTGTCGTGCAAGGTGAGCGGCGTGCAGGACCTGATCGCCGTCTATCAGGAACTCGCGAAGCGCTGCGATTTCGCGCTGCACCTGGGCCTCACTGAAGCGGGCATGGGCTCGAAGGGCATCGTCGCTTCGACGGCTGCGCTTTCCGTGCTGCTCCAGCAGGGCATCGGCGACACGATCCGCATCTCGCTCACGCCGGAACCCGGTGGCGCGCGCACGGGCGAAGTGGTGGTCGGTCAGGAAATCCTGCAGACCATGGGCCTGCGCTCGTTCACGCCGATGGTCATCGCGTGCCCCGGCTGCGGCCGCACGACCAGCACGCTGTTCCAGGAACTGGCTTCGCAGATCCAGAGCTATCTGCGCGCGCAGATGCCGCTGTGGCGCGACGAGTATCCGGGCGTCGAGACGATGAACGTCGCCGTGATGGGCTGCATCGTGAACGGTCCGGGCGAGTCGAAGCACGCGAACATCGGCATCAGCCTGCCGGGCTCGGGCGAGAACCCGGCCGCGCCGGTCTTCATCGACGGCGAGAAGGTGAAGACGCTGCGCGGCGAGCGCATCGCCGAAGAATTCCAGCAGATCGTGAGCGACTACGTCGCGCGCAAATACGGCAAGGCCGAAGCGACGAACTGAGCAGGCCGGTCGATCCGCGGGTCGCTCGCTCGTAGCTCGACACGCACAACCGCATAAAGCCAATACGCAACGCAATGACTGAACAAAAACGCAAGCTCGAAAAGCTCTCGGGCGTGAAGGGCATGAACGACATCCTGCCGCAGGAGGCAGGGCTGTGGGAATTCTTCGAAACCACGGTGAAGTCCATGCTTCGTTCGTACGGCTATCAAAATATCCGCACGCCGATCGTCGAGCATACGCAGCTCTTCACGCGCGGCATCGGCGAAGTGACCGACATCGTCGAGAAGGAGATGTACAGCTTCACCGACGCGCTCAACGGCGAGAACCTCACGCTGCGCCCGGAAGGCACGGCTGCGGCCGTGCGGGCGTCGATCGAGCACAACATGCTCTACGACGGTCCGAAGCGCCTGTGGTACATCGGCCCGATGTTCCGCCACGAGCGTCCGCAGCGCGGCCGCTATCGCCAGTTCCATCAGGTGGGCGTCGAGGCGCTCGGTTTCGCGGGCCCCGATGCGGACGCCGAAATCATTCTGATGTGCCAGCGCCTCTGGGACGATCTCGGCCTTGCCGGCATCAAGCTCGAGATCAACTCGCTCGGCGTGGCCGAAGAGCGTGCGGCGCATCGCGTCGAGCTCATCAAGTATCTTGAGCAGCACGTCGATCTGCTCGACGAAGACGGCAAGCGCCGCCTGTACACGAACCCGCTGCGCGTGCTCGACACGAAGAATCCTGCGCTGCAGGAGATCGCGGACAAGGCGCCGAAGCTGATCGACTTCCTCGGTGAGGCCTCGCTCGCGCACTTCGAAGGGCTGCAACGCATCCTCAAGTCGAACAACATTCCGTTCAAGATCAACCCGCGTCTCGTGCGCGGTCTCGATTACTACAATCTGACCGTGTTCGAATGGGTGACCGACAAGCTCGGCGCGCAGGGTACCGTCGCGGCGGGCGGCCGTTACGATCCGCTGATCGAGCAGCTGGGCGGCAAGGCGACGGCGGCGTGCGGCTGGGCCATGGGCATCGAGCGCATTCTCGAACTGCTCAAGGAAGAAGACCTCGTGCCGGAAGAAGATGGTTGCGACGTCTACGTTGTCCATCAGGGCGAAGCTGCGCGCGAGAAGGCGTTCATCGTGGCGGAGCGTCTGCGCGACACGGGCCTCGACGTTATCTTGCATTGCAGCGCCGACGGTCAGAGCGCGAGCTTCAAGTCGCAGATGAAGCGCGCGGATGCAAGCGGCGCGGCCTTTGCCGTGGTGCTCGGCGAGGACGAAGTGGCCAAGGGCGAGGCGGGTGTGAAGGCGCTGCGCGGCACGGCTGCGGAGGCCCGCAGCGAGCAACAAACGGTAGCGCTTGAGGACTTGACCGAATATCTGATCAATGCGATGGTTGCATCCGCCGAAGACGGCGACGACTAAAAGGGCCACCCAGATGGGGCTGCCCGGTTCGCTGCGCATTCGAAAACAGGCTTCAGAATAAACGAGGAATCGCTACGCGATGAGTTACCACGACGAACAGGAATCGATCGAGAGCTTCAAGGCATGGTGGGGGCAGTGGGGTAACGCCGCTACGTGGGTCGTGCTGATCGTTCTGCTCGCGCTCGCAGCGTGGAACGGCTGGAACTTCTGGCAGCGCCGCCAGGCGGCCGAAGCCGCCGTGCTGTACGACCAGGTGCAGCAGGCCGCGAATAGCAGCGACAAGGCCATGCTCACGCGCGTGGCGTCCGACATGGAAGACCGCTTCGGCGGCACGGCGTACGCGCAGATGACGGCGCTTGGCGTGGCCAAGGCGCTCTATATGGCGGGCGACACGGCGGGCGCGAAGGCGCAGCTGCAATGGGCCGCCGACCACGCGAAGGACGACGAATTCCGTCAGGTCGCAAAGCTGCGTCTCGCTTCGCTTCTGCTCGACGAAAAGGCCTACGATCAGGGCCTGGCGCTGATTCCGCAGCCCGATTCGGGTCCGTTCAAGGGGGTCGTGGCCGACGGCCGCGGCGATCTGCTGGCAGCGGCCGGCAAGCGCGACGACGCGCGCGCGGCCTACAAGCTGGCCCTCGACAGCCTGCCGAAGAGCGACGCTTCCGAGCGTCAGCTGATCCAGTTCAAGCTGGATGCGCTCGGCGGCTAAGTGGCCGGCTAAATTGCGAAGCGTGCCGAGCGTGCCCCGCGTACGTACGGCATTGCGAAACCATTCAAACCAACTTCATTCATGCGTCGTTCACCGATGAATCTGCTGAAACGAACCGTTGTGCCCGTCGCTCTCGCGATGACCGTCCTGGCTCTCGCAGCCTGCTCATCGACGAAAGACGTGCGCCGCGTGCCGGTGCCGCTGACCGAATTCAAGCCGGCGCTGGATGTCCAGCAGGTGTGGAAGTCGAGTGTCGGCAAGGCTGGCCGCTATCTGTTCGCGCCGGTCGCCGTGGGCGACGCCGTCTACGCGGCAGGCGAGAACGGTTCGGTCGCGAAGATCGACGCCGCTTCGGGCAAGGACGTCTGGCGGACCAAGCTCAAGGACGACCTTTCGGCGGGCGTCGGCAGTGACGGTAATCTCACGGCCGTCGGCGGCCTGAAGGGCGACGTCTACGTGCTCGACGCGAACGGCAAACTCTCGTGGCAGGCCAAGGCGCCGGGCGAGATCATCTCGCCGCCGCTCGTCGGCAACGGCCTCGTGATCGTGCGCACGATCGACGGCCAGATCGTCGCCTTCAACGGTCAGACGGGCGAACAGAAGTGGATCTACCGCAACCGCGCCGTGCCGCTGAACCTGCGCGTTTCGGCGGGTATGACGTTCGCGGGCGACCAGGCCGTGCTGGCCGGCTTCCCGGGCGGCTCGTTTGCGGCGATCAACCTGCAAAGCGGCGACGCATTCTGGGAAACGCCGGTTTCGTACCCGAAGGGCGTGACGGAAGTCGAACGTATCAACGACGTGAGCGGTCCGCCCACGCTGGTGGCCGCTACGACCTGCGCGGTCACGTTCCAGGGACAGCTTGGCTGCTTCGACGCCAATTCGGGTCGTCCGATGTGGCAAAAGGCTTTCTCGAGCACGAGCGGCATCGCTCAGGATGAAAGCACGGTGGTGGGCGGCGACGACTGGTCGGTCGTGCGAGCCTTCAGCGTTTCGACGGGCGAGCCGACCTGGACGAACGAGAAGCTCAAGAGCCGCGACGTAAGCGTGCCCGCGTTGCTGGGCCACGCAGTCGTGCTCGGCGACTTTCAAGGCTACGTGCATTTCCTCTCGCTCGACGACGGCAGCTTCGTCTCGCGCGTGAAGACCGACGGCAGCCCGATCACGGCCGCGCCGGTGCTCGCAGGCAACACGCTGGTCGTGCAGACGAAGGACGGCGACCTGTACGGTCTGCGTCCGCATTAAGCGTTGTCTGCGGCGGCGGCTCCCTCGGGGCGCGCCGCAGATGCGCATCGCGCCGGCCCCTGTGGCCGGTGTACAAGGCAAGACACTCGCACTGCAGGTACAAGTGGTTGGTAGCGTCTCACGAGCGGCGCTCCGATGATGCAGATGCGCGAGGCTTTGGAACCGGCAGGTTCCGACGTTTCAACCGCTGGCCGGCTCAAGCCGGCCATGCGCATTTTGGGACGGCGGCGCGCACGAGCCCGCCGTTCACCGTCGCCGCCACCTGGCGGTTGTGCGGCGTCCAGCTCCGGTCGCTTCGCACTTTCGGCTCGGGGCCGCGGCCTCGCTCGTGAATTTCGTGATAATTTGCAACTGATGCAGCCCCGCAGGCGCGGGGCTTGCCGCGCAGCGCGCCGGACTCTCCGGCGCTGCGCCTTACTGTAGAAAAGATCAGATGAAACCCGTAATCGCCCTCGTCGGGCGCCCCAATGTGGGGAAATCCACGCTGTTCAACCGGCTCACGCGTTCGCGCGATGCGCTGGTGGCCGACTTGCCTGGCCTCACGCGCGACCGTCACTACGGTGAAGGGCGCGTGGGCGAACGCGCGTATCTCGTGGTCGACACCGGCGGCTTCGAGCCGGTCGCGAAGGACGGCATCCTGCACGAGATGGCGCGCCAGACGCGCCAGGCCGTGGAAGAGGCCGATATCGTCGTGTTCATTTGCGACGGCCGCAATGGACTCGCGCCCCAGGACAAGCACATCGCCGACTACCTGCGCAAGACGGGCCGGCCGATCTTCCTCGTCGTGAACAAGGCAGAGGGAATGAAGTACAGCGCCGTGGCCGCCGACTTCTACGAACTCGGTCTCGGCGACCCGCGCGCGATTTCCGCGGCGCACGGCGACGGCGTGACGGAAATGATCAACGAGGCGCTTGAGCAAGCGTATGCCGACCAGCCCGAGGAAAGCGAAGAAGACGCCGCGAAGCACGGCATCAAGATCGCGATCGTCGGGCGCCCGAACGTGGGCAAGTCGACGCTCGTCAATACGCTGATCGGCGAAGACCGCGTGATCGCGTTCGACATGCCGGGCACGACGCGCGATTCGATCTATGTGGATTTCGAGCGCAACGGCAAAAAGTACACGCTGATCGACACGGCCGGCTTGCGTCGCCGCGGCAAGGTGTTCGAAGCGATCGAGAAGTTCTCGGTGGTGAAGACGCTGCAGTCGATCGCCGACGCCAACGTGGTGATTCTGCTGCTCGATGCGCAGCAGGAAATCTCGGACCAGGACGCGCATATCGCAGGCTTCGTGGTGGAGCAGGGCCGCGCGCTCGTGGTGGGCGTGAACAAGTGGGACGGCATGGACGACCACGCGCGCGATCGCACCAAGCACCACCTGCAGCGCAAGCTGAAGTTCCTCGACTTCGCGGAAATGCGCTTCATCTCGGCGACGGAAAAGTTCGGCATCGGCCCGCTGATGCGCTCCGTGGACGACGCCTATGCCGCCGCCATGGCGAAACTGCCCACGCCGAAGCTCACGCGCGCGCTCATCGAAGCCGTGGAGTTCCAGCAGCCGCGCCGCCGCGGCCCGGTGCGTCCGAAGCTGCGCTACGCGCACCAGGGGGGACAGAACCCGCCCATTATCGTCATTCACGGCAACGCACTCGACGCCGTGACAGAGACTTACAAGCGCTATCTGGAGAACCGTTTCCGGGAAACTTTCTCGCTCACCGGCACTCCATTGCGCATAGAGTTTCGCTCCTCGACGAATCCCTATACAGAGAAAAACTAGGCTGTTGCTGAATAGCGTTCGCTACCCCGCAAAGGCCGCCTGGCCGAACCGCCAGGAACCGCGCGGGGGAACGAGAATCGGCTATAGTGTAGCGATTGGTGGTGGATTTCTTTTTCTTCATCCCAATATAAGTTAAACCTGCAAAAAAATACGGAGTTTGCTATGAGCAACAAAGGGCAATTGTTACAAGACCCGTTTCTGAACGCGCTGCGCAAGGAGCACGTGCCTGTTTCGATCTATCTGGTCAACGGCATCAAGCTTCAAGGGAACATCGAATCGTTCGACCAGTACGTCGTGTTGCTCCGTAATACGGTTACGCAAATGGTTTACAAGCATGCCATCTCCACGGTGGTTCCGGCCCGTCCGGTGAACTTCCACCCGGATACGGAAGCGTCCTGACCCATGACGCGGCCGGCCCGGGGCGCCTCGCAGGCAGCTCTGGTCCGGCCGCTTTCATTTTGACATCCTCTAATTTGATCAACGCCGCACTCGTCGGCATCGACTTCGGCAAGACCGACTTCGAAGCCAGTCTCGAAGAACTCAGCCTGCTCGCCAAAAGCGCGGGCGCCACTCCTGCTGTCACGCTCACCGGGCGACGCTCCAGCCCCGACGCCGCCATGTTCATCGGCAGCGGCAAGGCCGAGGAACTGCGTCTCGCCTGTGAAGCGAACGACATTGAAATCGTCATCTTCAATCACGCGTTGTCGCCCGCCCAGCAGCGTAATCTGGAGCGCGCGCTCAGTCGCCGCGTGGTCGATCGCACGAGCCTCATTCTCGACATCTTCGCCCAGCGCGCCCGCAGCCACGAAGGCAAGCTGCAGGTCGAGCTCGCGCAGCTGCAATACCTCGCCACGCGCCTCGTGCGCGCCTGGACTCACCTTGAGCGCCAGAAGGGCGGTATCGGCCTGCGCGGTCCCGGTGAAACGCAGCTCGAAACCGACCGCCGGTTGATCGGCGAGCGCATCAAGATGCTGCAAGGCAAGCTCGCGAAGCTGCGTCGCCAGCACGGCACGCAACGGCGTCAGCGCGAGCGCAATCGCACGATGTCAGTGTCGCTGGTGGGCTATACGAACGCCGGCAAGTCCACGCTCTTCAATGCGCTCACGAAGGCGCAGGCCTACGCCGCCGACCAGCTGTTCGCGACGCTCGACACGACTTCGCGGCGCGTCTGGCTCGGTGACGAAGTGGGGCAGATCGTGCTGTCCGATACGGTGGGGTTCATCCGCGAGTTGCCTCACCAGCTCGTCGCCGCGTTTCGCGCGACGCTGCAGGAAACCGTGCAGGCCGATTTGCTGCTGCACGTGGTTGATGCGTCGAGCGCCGTGCGTCTCGACCAGATCGACCAGGTGAACGAGGTGCTGCGCGATATCGGCGCGGACACGATTCGCCAGGTGCTCGTCTTCAACAAGATCGACGCCGTGCCGGAACTGGCGGCCCGCGGCGGAACGGTCGAGCGTGATGAATATGGTAATATTTCGCGCGTCTTTTTGAGCGCGCGCACGGGCGTTGGGCTTGACGCGCTGCGCTCCGCCATCGCCGAAATCGCGACTGCCGAGCCGCTTGCCGATGCGTCGCAGTCCCTGGCCGCAGACTGGAGCGCGGTGCAGGAAGAACCTCGCTGGGAACCCGAGCACGAGCGCTGAAGCGCGCCCGGCATTGTCTTGCACGCAAGGCCGGCTTCGCGGCTCCGATGGAATCCGCACGCAATTGACCCGCTGTCTACTCTGGTGAACGAACACAGGTGAACGATTACAACAAGCGGACTGGCTGGCAGCGCGCGCGCGCCATTTTCTCGCTGAACGACCCGCGTTGGGGTCGAGGCGACGGCAATGGCCAGCGTTCTGACGACGGGCGCCGCCCGCCGGGCAATAACGGCAACAAGGGTGGCAACGGCGACAAGGGCGACGGTCCGCCGGATCTCGACGAAATGTGGCGCGACTTCAACCGCCGCGTGTCCGCTTTCTTCGGCCGCAAGGGCAAGGGTCCGGGCGGCTTCGGGCCGCGCCCGGACAATGGCCATGGCGCGCGCATCGGCGTGGGCATCGTGCTCGGCGTGCTCATTGCGATCTACGTGGGCAGCGGCGTGTTCGTCGTTCAGGAAGGGCAGGCCGGCGTCGTGCTGCAGTTCGGCCAGTATCGCCACACGGTGGGCCAGGGCGTGCACTGGCGCATGCCGTATCCGTTCCAGACTCACGAAATCGTCAACGTCGGTCAGATCCGCACCGTCGAGATCGGCCGCAGCAACCTCGTGCGCCCGGCAAACGTGAAGGATGCCGCGGTCATCACGCACGACGGCGACATTCTCAACGTGCGCTTTACCGTGCAGTACCAGGTCAAGCAGCCAACCGACTATCTGTTCCGCAGCGTCGATCCCGATCTCACTGTCACGCAGGCCGCGCAGTCGGCGGTGCGTACCGTGGTCGGTGCGCGCAGCACGAGCGACCTGCTTTACGCAGACCGCGAGCCGCTTCGCGCCCAGCTTGCCGACACGATTCAGCATGCGCTCGACGAGTACAAGACGGGCCTCGGCGTGACCGGCGTGGCGATCCAGAGCGTCTCGGCACCCGATCAGGTGCAGGCCGCGCTCGACGACGAAGCCAAGGCGCGCCAGGACCGCGACCGCGCGAAGCGCGACGCACAGGCCTATGCCGATCAACTGCTGCCGCGCGCGCAGACCGACGCCGCACGTCTCGTCGACGAAGCCAAGGCGTACAGCGAGCGCGTGGTTTCGCAGGCGCAAGGCGACGCGCAGCGCTTCACGCAGGTCTACGAACAATATGCGAAGGCGCCGGCTGTGATTCGCGAGCGCATGTATCTCGAGACGATGCAGCACATCTATTCGAATGCGACGAAGGTGTTCGTCGACAGCAAGTCGGGTAACAACGTGATTTATCTGCCGCTCGACAAGCTTGTCGACACGACACGGCAGCGCGCCGCCGTCGCGGCGGGCGCAACGGGCGCGGCTGCGGCCTCTGGTGCTGGTGCTGGTGCGGCCGCAACGGCCGGCGCGGCTTCGGACGCCAATGCGGCTTCCGCTCCGGCCGCCGGCAGCGAGGCGCAGCCGAGCGTACAACCAGGTCCGGGCGCACAGCAACAAGGCGCCCAACAGCCTGGCGCGGCTCCCGCAACCACGGCAAGCGACGCGGCAGCCGCCGCGAGCGACGCCTTCCGTTCGCGCGATGCGTTCCGCTCGCGCGGCCGCGAAAGCGACGTGCAATAAGGGAGCGCCACTATGAACAAGATCATTGCGCTCGTCGTTGCCGTCGTGGTTGTCGTGCTGGTTGCGTCGTCGGCTGTCTTCATGGTCGATCCGCGTCACGTCGCCATCATTTCGTCGTCGGGCGGGGGCAACGCCACACTCGCCGGTCCCGGGCTGCACGTGAAGCTGCCGCCGCCGTTCCAGACCGTCACGTTCATCGACACGCGCATTCAGGCGTTCGATGCGCCCGATGCCGACCGCTACACGACCTCGGACAAGACCGAACTGCTCGTGAACCCGGTCGTGCGTTATCGCATTTCCGATCCGCTCAAGCTCTTCGCGGCCACCAAGGGCGACGCGCAGACGCTGTCCGACCGTCTCGCCTCGCTGTCGCGAGACGCGCTCGGCGACGCGATCTCGAAAGTCTCGCTCACCGAAGCGCTCGCACAGCAGGAAGCCATCGCCAACGGCGCGCGCGACGCGCTCAGGCAAACCGCGGCGCCGCTCGGCATCGACGTGATCGCGATCGAACTCACGCGCGTCGACTACCCGCCGGAGCTGGCGCAGACGGTCTTCAAGCGCATGAGCGCCGCGCGCGAGCAGGCCGCTGCCGAGATTCGCGAGAAGGGCGCGGCCGAGGCGCAGCAGATCAAGGACGACGCAGAGCGCAAACAGCAAGGCGTGCTGGCCGACGCCTATGCCCAGGCGCAAGCGATCAAGGGCGAGGGTGACGGCAAGGCCGCCGCGATAGCCGCCGAGGCGTTCGGGCGCGACCCGGACTTCTACCGGTTCTATCAGAGCATGCTCGCGTACCGCGAGAGCTTCCGGCCGGGTGACGTCATCGTGGTCGATTCGTCGAGCGACTTCTTCCGTTTCATGCGTGGTCCTAACGGCGGCGCGAATGGCGGAGATAACGCTGCGGCTTCCGCCACCCCGCGCAAACACTAGACAAAACGAGACACATGCGCCGCGCACTGCGCGGCGTCTTTCTTCGCATGGACATAGCTGGCTCCCTCTTGCTCGCGATCGCGCTGATGCTGATTATCGAGGGCATGTTCCCGTTCGTCTTTCCGACGGCGTGGCGTGACACATTCCGTAAAATCGCGGAAAGACCGCCGCATCACATCAGGATCGGCGGGCTCATCGTGATGGGGCTCGGCCTCGTACTGCTGATGCTGGCGACCTGACGGCCTCGTGCCGCAGCTGACTTGAGATGCGGTGCGCGCCTGGCGTTTTTTGACGGATTCCGAATTATCGGGCCGCGTGGCGTTTCGCCGCGCGCGGCCCTCATTGTGGTAGGACTCAACCGATGTCGACCTGGTTACTCCCCGAGAATATTGCGGACGTGCTGCCGTCCGAGGCACGCAAGATCGAAGAGCTGCGCCGCCGCCTGCTGGACCGTTTTCGCACCTATGGCTACGAAATGGTCATGCCGCCGTTGCTCGAGTATCTCGAATCGCTGCTCGTGGGCAGCGGGCGCGATCTGAACCTGCGCACGTTCAAACTCGTCGATCAGCTGTCCGGCCGCACGCTCGGGCTGCGCGCCGACATGACGCCGCAGGTCGCGCGCATCGATGCGCATCTCTTGAACCGCCAGGGCGTGACGCGCCTGTGCTATGCGGGCAACGTGCTGCACACGCTGCCGCGCGGTCTGCACGCGACGCGCGAGCAGATCCAGACCGGCGCGGAAATCTACGGCCACGCTGGCCTCGAAGCCGACCTCGAAATCCAGCAGCTGATGCTCGATGCGCTGCGTCTCGCGGGCCTCGCGAAGGTGCGCCTCGACCTCTCGCACGCCGGCGTGCTCGCGGCGATTTTCGAAGCGGACCCGGCTGCGGCTGCATTGGGCGATGCTTTGTATGAAGCGCTCGCTGGCAAGGACGTGCCGCGTCTCGCCGAGCTTACGCAGAACCTCGCAGCCGCCACGCGCGACGCCCTGCGCGCGCTGCCGTCGCTCTACGGCGACGCGAGCGTGATCGACGAGGCGCGCGCGCGTCTGCCGGCGCTGCCGGGCATTGCCCGCGCGCTCGATGACCTCGCATTCCTCGTGCGCGAGATCGAGGGTGCGGAACTGATGATCGACCTCGCGGATCTCGGCGGCTACGCGTACCACAGCGGCGTGATGTTCTCCGCCTACGTGGACGGCGTGCCGAACGCCGTGGCCCGTGGCGGCCGTTACGACAAGGTGGGCGAGGTCTACGGCCGCGCTCGCGCGGCCACGGGCTTCTCGCTCGATTTGCGCGAAGTGGCGCGTATTTCACCGGTCGAAGCGCGCAGCAGCGCGATCCTCGCGCCGTGGCGCCATGACGAAGCCCTGCGCACCGCGGTCGCCGCGCTGCGCGATGCTGGCGAGGTCGTGATCCAGGCGCTGCCGGGTCACGAACACGACATGGACGAGTTCGCCTGCGACCGCGTTCTCATCGAGCGCGACGGCGTCTGGGTCGTCGAAAAGCACGCCTGATACGGCACCCGGGCGGTCATTCGCACCGCCCGCGCAAGCTCTCCAAAGCACGCTTCGCATCGCGCATGCCGTTGAGTGCAAAAGGAAATTCCGCGAATTTCGGGAAAAAAAGGCGGCCTTGCCGCTGAACCCAGGTAGAATACGTTTTTAACCAGCTAACGAAACACCATGTCTGCCAGCGCAGTGAATGTAACCCCGGGGCGCAATGTCGTCGTCGTGGGCACCCAATGGGGCGATGAGGGCAAGGGCAAGATCGTCGACTGGCTGACGGACCACGCGCAAGGCGTGGTGCGTTTCCAGGGCGGTCACAACGCCGGCCATACGCTCATCATCGGCGGCAAGAAGACCATTCTCCGACTGATCCCGTCGGGCATCATGCGCGCCGGCGTCGCCTGCTACATCGGCAACGGCGTGGTGCTTTCGCCCGAAGCGCTCTTCAAGGAAATCGGCGAGCTCGAAGAAGCGGGCATCGACGTCCAGAAGCGCCTCTTCATCTCCGAAGCCACCACCCTCATCCTGCCGTACCACATCGCCATCGACCAGGCGCGCGAAGCCAAGCGCGGCGCCGCGAAGATCGGTACGACGGGTCGCGGCATCGGTCCGGCCTACGAAGACAAGGTGGCACGCCGCGGCCTGCGCGTGCAGGACCTGTTCGAGCCGGAGAATTTCGCCGCGCGCCTGCGCGAGAACCTCGACTACCACAACTTCGTGCTCACGCAGTACCTGGGTGCGCCGGCCGTCGACTATCAGCAAACGCTCGACACGATGCTCTCGTACGCCGATCGTCTGAAGCCGATGGTGACGGACGTTTCGCGTCGTCTGTATGACGTGAACAACGAAGGCGGCAACCTCCTGTTCGAAGGCGCGCAAGGCACGCTGCTCGACATCGACCACGGTACCTATCCGTTCGTCACGTCGAGCAACTGCGTTGCGGGTGCGGCTTCGGCAGGTGCGGGCGTCGGTCCGCAAAAGCTCAACTACGTGCTCGGCATCACCAAGGCGTATTGCACGCGCGTCGGTTCGGGCCCGTTCCCGAGCGAACTGTACGACGCCGATAACGCCGATCGCCAGGAAGAAGTGGGCCTCACGCTCGCGAAGGTCGGCAAGGAATTCGGTTCGGTCACGGGCCGCCCGCGCCGCACCGGCTGGCTCGACGCCGCCGCGCTGCGCCGCTCGATCCAGATCAACGGCGTGACGGGTCTGTGCATCACCAAGCTCGACGTGCTCGACGGTCTCGACGAAGTGAAGCTCTGCGTCGGCTACAAGGTCGATGGCAAGGACGTGGATATTCTGCCGCGCGGCGCCTCGCAAGTGGCCGCGTGCGAGCCGGTCTACGAGACGTTCGAAGGCTGGAACGAAAGCACCATCGGCATCACGCAGTTCGACGCGCTGCCGAAGAGCGCGCAGGCGTATCTCACGCGCGTGCAGGAAGTCGCCGGTGTGCCGATCGACATGGTTTCGACCGGCCCGGATCGCGATGAAACGATCCTGCTGCGTCATCCGTTCAAGGTCTAAGTAGCAAGAAGGCAGAAGCAAAAATGATTCAAATGATGGACCCGCGCAACGACGAAAAGAACCTGTGGGTCGGCTGGGACGAGTATCACCGGCTGATCGAACTGCTCGCGCTCAAGGTGCACGAGTCGCGCTGGAAGTTCGACCAGATCCTGTGTCTCGCACGCGGCGGTTTGCGCGTGGGCGACCAGCTCTCGCGCATCTACGATCTGCCTTTGGCTATCCTCGCAACGAGCTCGTACCGCGAAGCTGCGGGCACGGAGCAGGGCGAGCTCGACATCGCGCAGTACATCACGATGACGCGCGGTCACCTGGAAGGCAACGTGCTGCTCGTCGACGATCTCGTCGATTCGGGCGTCACGCTCGCTCGCGTGCAGGAGCACCTCAAGGAGCGTTATCCGGCCGTGACCGGCGTGCGCTCGGCGGTGCTCTGGTACAAGGGCTGCTCGAAGGTGACGCCTGACTATTTCGTCCAGCATCTGCCGACCAATCCGTGGATTCACCAGCCGTTCGAGGAATGGGACACGGTGCGCCCGCACAATCTCGGTGCGTGGATCAAGCGTGGTCTGCAGCAAGCGCAGGACGCGCAGAAGTAATGCAGGATTGCGCCGCCGCAAAGGTTCTCGAATCCGCGACGGCCAGATCCAGAGACGGAGCCTTCATGGCTCCGTTTTTTTTATGCGCATCGCCCGCCATTCGCCAGCGGCGGCGCAGGCGGGCAGACGTCATCTGGGGCCGGTGCTAAACTGCGCGGGGGCAAGGGGGGTGTCGCAGTGCCGCGACGACCGCTCGGTTTCCGCCGCAGCCCGGTTTAGAATAGCGCTCGTTTTTTCCGCCTCGCAACGGATTACCGCGTATATGACAACTAGCACACACGTGGCCAAGCAGCCGCTACCTACTCTCGCCGTAGCGGCCATCGGCGTGGTGTTTGGCGACATCGGCACGAGCCCGCTGTATTCGCTGAAAGAGGCGTTTAGCCCGTCACACGGCATTCCGCTCAACGAGACCTCCATTCTCGGCGTCATTTCGCTGCTGTTCTGGGCGATCGTGATCGTTGTGAGCGTCAAATATGTCCTTTTTGTGATGCGTGCCGACAATAACGGCGAGGGCGGTGTGCTCGCGCTCATGGCGCTCGCCATGCGCTCGTTCAGCCGCAAGAGCAAGTCGGCGGCGCTGCTCACGGCGCTCGGCATCTTCGGCGCGTGCATGTTCTACGGCGATGCCGTCATCACGCCGGCCATCTCGGTCATGTCGGCGGTGGAAGGTCTCGAGATCGCCGCGCCCAAGCTCTCGCATCTGGTGTTGCCGCTCACCATGGTGATCCTGGTCCTGCTGTTCTGGATCCAGCGGCACGGCACCGCGCTCGTCGGCCGCCTGTTCGGCCCGATCATGGTGCTCTGGTTCGTCACGATCGCCGTGCTCGGCGTGTCGCGCATCGTGCAGGCGCCCGGCGTGCTCGCCGCGTTCAGCCCGTATTACGCGGTCAGTTTCATGGGCGCGCACATGCTGCAAGCCTACGTGGTGCTCGGCTCGGTCGTGCTGGTGCTGACCGGCGCCGAAGCGCTCTACGCCGACATGGGCCACTTCGGCGCCAAGCCGATTCGCTGCGCCTGGTACACGCTCGTGATGCCCTCGCTCGTGCTCAACTATTTCGGGCAGGGCGCGCTCTTGATGCAGGATCATCGCGCGATCGAAAACCCGTTCTTCCTGCTCGCGCCCGATTGGGCCTTGCTGCCGCTCGTCGTGCTCTCCACGGTGGCGACCGTGATCGCCTCGCAGGCCGTGATATCGGGCGCGTACTCCCTCACGAGCCAGGCCATTCTGCTCGGCTACGTGCCGCGCATGAAGGTGCTGCATACGTCGGATCTCGCCATCGGCCAGATCTACGTGCCGGTCGTGAACTGGATGCTGCTCTTCATCATTCTGTGCATCGTCGTTGCCTTCAAGAGTTCGGACAATCTGGCCGCCGCATACGGTATCGCCGTGACCGCGACGATGGTGATCACCACGGTGCTCGTCGCCGTCGTCATGACGAAGGTGTGGAAGTGGAACAAGGCGCTCGTCGCCTGCATCATCGCCGTGCTGCTGGCCGTCGATCTGGGGTTTTTCGGCGCGAATCTGCTGAAGGTCGAGGAGGGCGGCTGGCTGCCGCTCGGCATCGGCGCGCTGCTGTTCTTCCTGCTGATGACCTGGTTCAAGGGCCGCATGATCGTGAAGGACCGCACGGCCGCCGACGGTATTCCGCTCATGCCCTTCCTGCAGGGGCTGCTCGCGCACCCGCCGCATCGCGTTTCGGGCACGGCGATCTACCTCACGGGCAGCGAAGAACTCGTGCCGGTGAGCCTCCTGCACAACCTCAAGCACAACAAGGTGCTGCACGAGCGCACGATTTTCCTCACGTTCGTGATTCGCGACATTCCGTATGTGGCGGACTCGGAGCGCGTGACGGTGAAGGATGTCGGCGGCGGCCTCTTTCTCGTGAAGGCCGACTACGGCTTCAACGAAACGCCCGATGTGCAGGCGGTGCTCGACGACATTTCGCGCACGCACAACATGACGTTCGAGATGATGGACACGTCGTTCTTCCTCGCGCGCGAGACGGTCGTGCCCACTCAGCTGCCGGGTATGTCGATCTTCCGCGAACGCGTGTTTGCGTGGATGCATCAGAACGCCGCGAAGCCCACCGACTTCTTCAGCATTCCTGCAAACCGCGTGGTCGAACTCGGGACGAAGATCGAGATCTGATCGCTTCGCTTCGTTTTCCGTCGGCAACAAAAAAGGCACCCGAGGGTGCCTTTTTTGTTGCGCATGCAACGTGAGCCGCGGCGGCCCACGTTAAGTCATGCGGACATCAGCGTTGCTTGAGCTTCGCGAATGCCGCCGCCATTGCGCCTGCCGGTTCCGCATCGCGCGAACGCTGGCCGCCGCGGTTATCGCGATTGCCACCGCCGCGATTGTCGCGGTTGCCGGACTGTCCCGCGCTGCCGCCGCTGCGCGGCGCGCCGGCGCTCGCGGGGTCGTCGTCCAGGCGCATCGTGAGTGCGATGCGCTGACGCTTCACGTCGACGTCTAGCACCTTCACCTTCACGACCTGGCCGGCCTTCACGACTTCGTGCGGGTCCTTGATGAACTTCGTCGACAGGGCGGAGACGTGTACGAGCCCGTCCTGATGCACGCCCACGTCGATGAACGCGCCGAACGCGGCGACGTTCGTTACGACGCCTTCGAGCAGCATGCCCGGCACGAGGTCGGACACCTTCTCGACGCCATCGCGGAACGTTGCCGTCTTGAACTCGGGGCGCGGATCGCGGCCCGGCTTTTCCAGCTCGCTCAGGATGTCGCGCACCGTCGGCAGACCGAAACGTTCATCCACAAACTCGGTGGGCGCGAGGCCCGAAAGCGCTTCGCGGCTGCCGAGCACGTCGCCGATCGTGCGCTTGATCTTCGCAAGCATGCGCTCGACGACGGGGTACGCTTCCGGGTGCACCGACGAACGATCGAGCGGATTGTCGCCGCCGTTGATGCGCAGGAAGCCGGCGGCTTGCTCGAAGGTCTTGTCGCCCAGACGCGGCACCTTCTTCAGATGCTCGCGCGAAGGGAAGGGGCCGTTCGCGTCGCGGAAATCGACGATATTGCGCGCGAGTGTCGAGTTCAGACCCGACACGCGCGCGAGCAGCGCAACGGAGGCCGTGTTCGCATCGACGCCCACGGCGTTCACGCAATCTTCGACCACGGCGTCGAGCGAACGTGCGAGTTCGCGCTGGTTCACGTCGTGCTGATACTGACCCACGCCAATCGCCTTCGGCTCGATCTTCACGAGTTCGGCGAGCGGGTCTTGCAGACGGCGGGCAATCGATACGGCGCCGCGCAGCGAAACGTCGAGCTCGGGGAATTCCTTCGCGGCCAGTTCGGACGCCGAATAAACCGATGCCCCGGCTTCGGAAACCACGATCTTCTGCAGCTTAAGCTCCGGGTGCTTCGAGATCAGTTCGCTCGCGAGCTTGTCGGTTTCACGCGAGGCCGTGCCGTTGCCGATGCTGATGAGTTCCGCTTGCGTCTGCGCGGCGATGCGCGCGAGCTTCGCAAGCGAGCCGTCCCAGTCGCGACGCGGTTCGTGCGGGTAGATCGTGTCGGTGGCGAGCAGCTTGCCCGTGCGGTCGACCACGGCGACCTTCACGCCTGTGCGCAGGCCCGGATCGAGGCCGATCACGGCCTTCGGGCCAGCCGGCGCGGCAAGCAGCAGATCCTTGAGATTGCGCGCGAACACGCGGATCGCTTCGTTTTCGGCCTGTTCGCGCAGGTTCGTGAGCAGCTCGTTTTCGATATGCGGCTGCACCTTCACGCGCCAGCACCAGCGGCACACGTCGGAGAGCCATTTGTCGGCCGGGCGGTTCTGGTTCGCAATGCCGAAGTGGCGCGCGATCATCGCTTCGCCCGGATGCGGCACCTGCGCGTCCAGCTCGCCGCCCAGACCGAGCTTGACCATCAGCACGCCGGCGTTGCGGCCGCGGAACAGCGCGAGCGCGCGGTGCGACGGCACGGTCTTGATGGTCTCGGAATAGTCGTAGTAGTCGCGGAACTTCTCGCCTTCCTCGTTTTCCTTGCCTTCGACCACGCTCGACATCACCACGCCCTGGTTGAACAGCCAGTCGCGCAGCTTGCCCAGCAGCTCGGCCGTTTCGCCGAACTGCTCGGAGAGGATGTCGCGCGCGCCGTCGAGCGCGGCCTTCACGTCGGCGACGCCCTTCTCGGCGTCCACGTACTGTGCCGCTTCCGTTTGCGGGTCGAGCAGCGGGTTCGCGAGCAGCGCGTCGGCGAGCGGCTGCAGGCCGGCTTCGCGTGCGATCTGCGCGCGCGTGCGGCGCTTGGGCTTGTACGGCAGATAGAGGTCTTCCAGGACCTGCTTGCTGTCGGCGGCTTCGATGGCGCTGCGCAATTCATCGGTGAGCTTGCCTTGTTCCTCGATGCTCGCGAGGATCGTCGCGCGGCGGTCTTCGAGTTCGCGCAGATAGAGCAGGCGTTCTTCGAGCGTACGCAGTTGCGTATCGTCGAGATTGCCCGTGACTTCCTTGCGGTAGCGGGCGATGAACGGAACGGTCGAGCCTTCGTCGAGAAGCTGCACGGCGGCTGCGACCTGGCGCGGCTGCACGCTCAGTTCAGTGGCGATACGCTGGACGATCTTGAGTGCTACGGTTTCCGTCATAGGGTCTGGATATTCCTGCGAGGATCGGATTGCGGTCCGGGTTTGCGGTCCGGCGGCCGGTGCGGGCTCGAACGCCCGGGGCGCCCGGTGTGCAGAAAGGCACGTTGCCGGGTGCGTCCGCCGGCCGGTGGAGCGGGGCATTTTGCCATAAATGGCCGAGCGCTCAACCCGGGGGGTGTTAGAATTTCAGCCATGTTCCGCTGACCATAGAAGACGTTGACGACCTCCCGCTTCTCCCCCGATTTGCCCCTTGCCCAGTTTCGCACGCCTGTTGGCGTCACTCGGCGGTTCCCCGCTCTTGGGGCAATTTGTGCCATCGCGTTGAGTCTGGGGGCGAGCGTTCCGGCCCTCGCGCAGGCGGTCGGGGTGTCCGGGCCGCTGCAGCAGCAAGGCGCGGCAAGTGCGCCGGTGCAGCCAGCGGCTTTGGGCAACGCGCCGCTTGCAGCGTCTGGTGTGGTGGGGGAGGCCGGCGCGCCGGCGTCGCAGCAGAGCGATTTCGACGCGCGGCAACAGGTGCTGGACCGTCGTAGCGCGGAGAACGACTATCAGTATGCAGTCGCGCAGCACAACTGCTACAGCACGTTCTTCGTGAATCATTGCATCGGCAAGGCGCGCGACAAGATGCGTGTCGTGCAGGCCGATATCCGCCGCGAGCAACTGGCGCTCGACGACGAAAAACGTGCCGCGCACGCGCAGCAGCGTGACCAGCAGGCCGCATTGCAGCGTGCGCAGGACGAAGCCAATGCGCCGCAGCGCGCCGCCAACGAAGCGGCTAGCGCACAGGCGTTTGAGCAGAAGCAGCAGCAACACGCGCTCGATCAGGCGCAGCGCCAGGCCGAGGCGCCGCAGCGTGCGGCGAACGAGCAGGCGTATCAGGACAAGCAGCGGCAGCATGCGCTGGCAGAGGCACAGCGTCAGGGCGAGCAATCGCAGCGCAACGCGAACCAGGCGGCGTACGACCAGAAGCAGGCGAACTACCAGAACCAGCTGGACGAAGCGCGCCGCCAGGGCGAGCAAAAGGCTCAGGAACGCGCCGACAAGGCCCAGCGCTACACGCAGAAGCAGGAAGACGCGGCGAAGCATAAGGCCGACGTCGAAGAGCGTCAGAAACAGGCGGCCGAGAAGGCGCAGCAAAAGCAGCAACAAGAACAACAGCAGCAGCAACAGCAAAAGCAGCAGCAGGAAGAACAGCAGGACCAGTAGCACGAGTAGCACGCTTTTTCAGCCGGACTGCAACCTCAGGCGCGTCGTCCTTCGCAAGCGCGCGCCGCATATGTCGAGGAGGCGAGCATGCGCGAGCATCGTGAAGTCAAGACCGAGGTCCTTCGTGACCGCATTCTGCAGCTGGAATCGGAACATGGCGATCTGGACCGCCTGATAGACAGGATGTCCGACACCCCGGACTATGACGATCTCGAACTGCAGAGGCTGAAGAAGCGCAAGCTCAAGGTCAAGGACAACATCCTCCTGTTGCAACTGCAGCTGGACCCCGATTCAACGAAGACTTCGGACGGGCACGCCTGATCCCGGGTCCTGGCAGGCGCCGGGGCGCGGCAGTCGGCGCGTTGCGCCGTTCCGGACCGAGCAGGAACCGCTTGCCTTGAATTCAACGACCGTTTCCCGTTCCCGGCCCGCGCGCGAAGGCGGCGCGCCGGAGGCCGACGCGCGTGCGGCGCAAACTGCCGCAGCACCCATGTTGAGCGCCCGCCGCGTCGCCGAGCTCGAAGAGCTCTTCGCGGCCGACGGCTTGCTCGCCCGCGAGATCGACGGCTATCGCCCGCGCGCAGCGCAGATCGAAATGGCGCGCGCGGTCGCGGCCGCGATGGAAGCCGCCGCGCAATCCCAGCCCGACCCGGCGATGTTCGAACTCCAGTCGCGCCCGGCGCGGCGGGTCGAGCGCGGCGCGCCGGCGCCGGCGCAGTCTGGCGCGGAGGAAGCGGCGCGCGCCGCAGCCGAGAACGGCGACAACACGCTGATCGTCGAGGCGGGCACGGGCACCGGCAAGACCTACGCGTACCTCGTGCCAGCGATGCTGTGGGGTGGCAAGGTGGTCGTCTCGACGGGCACGAAGCACTTGCAGGACCAGCTTTTCGCGCGCGATATACCCACGGTGCGCGACGCCCTCGCGGTGCCTGTGAGCGTCGCGATGCTCAAGGGCCGCGCGAACTATCTGTGTCACTACTACCTGCAGCGCACCGCCGATAATGGCCGGCTGCCGTCGCGCCAGGAAACCGCGTATCTGCAGGAAATCGTGCGCTTCGCGAAGATCACGCGCTCGGGCGACAAGGCCGAGCTTGCGAGCGTGCCTGAGACCGCGGCCGTGTGGTCGATGGTCACATCGACGCGCGATAACTGTCTTGGCCAGGAGTGTCCGCATTATAAGGACTGCTTCGTGATGCAGGCGCGCCGCGAGGCGCAGCAGGCCGATATCGTGGTGGTGAATCACCACCTGTTCTTCGCCGACATCATGCTGCGCGACACCGGCATGGCCGAACTGCTGCCGAGCGCGAACACGATCATCTTTGACGAAGCGCATCAGCTGCCCGAAACGGCTACGCTCTTTTTCGGCGAAACGCTCTCGACTGCGCAGTTCCTCGAACTCGCGCGCGATTGCGTGGCCGAAGGCCTGAGCCACGCGCGCGATGCGGTGGAGTGGGTCAAGCTCGGTGCGGCGCTTGAGCGCGCCGCGCGCGACGTGCGCCTCGCGTTCAAGGAAGATTCGCTGCGGCTGTCGATCACGCAGTTGCCTGAAGATCACCCGCTCTTCGATGCGCTCGATGCGCTGCAGACCGAATTGGGCGCGCTTGCCACGGCGCTCGCAGGTCAGGCCGAGCGCGCCGAATCGATTGGAGCTTGCCTGCGCCGCGCGCGCGAGCTGCAGGGTATCCTCGCGGGCTGGACCGTGCCGCAGGGCGCCGCGCCGGCGCGCGACACACGCAAGGCCGACGCCGATGGGCAGGACGAAAGCGCCCACGCGGCGGACGACGCGGACGAGAAAGTCCGCTGGGTCGAGGTGTTCTCGCATACGGTGCAGCTGCACGAAACTCCGCTATCCGTGGCGCCGATCTTTGCGAAGCAGCGCGCCGGCGTGCCGCGCACGTGGGTCTTCACGTCGGCCACGCTTTCGGTACGCGGCGACTTCACGCACTACGCAGCGCAGATGGGCCTGAGTTCGCGCCGCTCGATGACGCTGCCGAGCCCGTTCGACTATCCCACGCAAGGCCTGCTTTACGTGCCGCGCAACATGCCGCAGCCGTCGTCGCCGCAGTTCACCGACGCCGTGTTCGATGCGGCGCTGCCGGCGATCGAGGCTTCGGGCGGCGGTGTCTTCATGCTGTGCACGACGTTGCGCGCCGTCGACCGCATCGCCCAGAAGCTGCGCGACACGATCGAGGCACGAGGCTGGAGTACGCCGCTGCTCGTGCAGGGCGACGCGAGCCGTACGGAACTGCTAGAGCGCTTCCGCGCCTATGGCAATGCGATTCTCGTGGGCAGCCAGAGCTTCTGGGAAGGCGTGGACGTGCGCGGCGACGCTCTCTCGCTCGTGGTCATCGACAAGCTGCCGTTCGCGCCGCCCGACGATCCGGTACTGGCGGCGCGCCTCGACGCGCTGGCAAAGAAAGGCCTGAGCCCGTTCGCGGTCCACCAGCTCCCGCAGGCGGTGATCACGCTCAAGCAGGGGGCGGGCCGATTGATCCGTGCGGAAACTGACCGTGGCGTGTTGATGATTTGCGACACCCGTCTCGTCGACAAGCCGTATGGCCGCCGCATCTGGCAAAGCCTGCCGCCGTTCAAGCGGACCCGGGAGATCGAAGTGGTGCAGGCGTTCTTCGAAGAGAAGAACGAGGAGGCGGGGGAGCGGGGCGAGGCAGATTAAGCCTCATGCGCATCGCATAACAAAAAAGCCACGAACGTGAGTTCGTGGCTTTTTTGCTTGCCCGCCGTATGTCCGAAGCGCGTTTGACGCAAGCAGCAGACCGTACGACAGTTCGCTGCGATGCCCACCGGGACCGAAGTCCCGCGCGAGCGTCGCACGAACGCAACTTACTGGCTTGCGCCCGAAGCAGCAGCCGGAGCCGAAGCGCCTGCGTCCGAAGCAGCAGCGCCAGCGTCCGAAGCAGCGGCGGTAGCCGAAGCAGCAGCGTCGCTCGCAGCAGCAGCAGCGCCCGAAGCAGCAGCAGCCGCATCCGAAGCAGCAGCAGCCGGTGCCGAAGCGGCAGCAGCATCGCTAGCCGGCGCAGCAGCTTGGTCGCTGCTCTTGTTGCACGCAGCGAGTGCAACAGCTGCCAGCAGGGATGCTACGAGGAGGGATTTCTTCATGATCACGTCCTTTTATGGTTAAAGGTAAGCAACAGCGCAAAATAATACCGGTAAATGTGCCCCAACACCGACCTGAGCCGCTGGTGGAGACGCACTGCAAGAGCGTGAATCTTCCCTACGGCCTGGCCGGAAATTATAGGCACTTTCGTATCGACCGTCGACAAATCCGGGGACAATACGTTGTCTTTCTCATACAAGCACTATTTTAGTACGGTATAACAGTCCGAAGCGCTTAGGCAAGCACCCCGGTCCGAATCCAGCCCGCACGATACCACTCGTGTAGCAACGCTGTCACACACGAATCGTGTGAGAGTGTTACAAAGCGTTTCCCGTCCATAGAGCGCCTGTCGGCCAGTGCCGGCAGCCACTTTCTTGCCTCTTTGAGCAAGTACTGTTCCCCATTCAGGTAATACGACCGCGAATCGTAAAGCAGGATTGTCCTGCGGTCGAGTGTTATCCCATTTTTTGCCGCTTGCGCAACGAAACGGGCTTCGTCGAGCGGTTTTTCGGGGGCGTCGAACACAACATTGGCTTTCGGTTCAGACAGCCACGAGCCTACGAAAGAGGAGACGTCGGCGTCGCTCCAGCGCACTTTAGCAAGCACGCCGCCAACACGCTCTACGAGTGCCGGAGGCAGTTGTGCGGGATGTGCAACAGCCGGCTGATCGGGGTCGCGATAAAGCGTGGGCTTGCTGTCGTCGTCGTGGGCGCCGCGCTCGGCGAGCCAGTAAAGAAACTGGCTCGTCAATTCATTCGTGGAAGGAGAACGAAAGCCGATCGAGCACGTCATGCATTCGCCCTCGGCGATGCCGTCGTGCGCGATATGCGGCGGCAGGTATAGCATGTCGCCGGGCTCCAGCACCCACTCTTCTTCAGGTTCGAAGTTCGCGAGAATCTTGAGCGGCAAGCCTTCCTGCAGCGACAGGTCGCGCTGGGCGCCAATGCGCCAGCGGCGCTTGCCGTGAACCTGCAACAGGAAGACATCATACGAATCGAAGTGCGGGCCGACGCCGCCGCCGTCCGATGCGTACGAGATCATGAGGTCGTCGAGCCGTGCGTCGGGCGCGAAACGAAAGCGCTCGAGCAGCGCGCGCGCGCGGTCGTCGTGCAGGTCGGCGCCTTGCACGAGGAGCGTCCACTGGCGGGTCTTCGGCGTGGGCAGTTCGTCGGGCGAGAACGGACCCTGTTCGAGCGCCCAGCGGCGGCGAAAATGGGTGATGAGGCGCGACTCGACATCGTCGCTGTCCGCGAGCGCGAAGAGCTCGTCACGCGAGAGCGGGGCTTCGATGTCGGGAATCGCCTGGCGGATCAGGAGGGGCTTTTTCTGCCAGTATTTGCGCATGAACTGCGCCGGGGTCAGGCCGCCCAGAAGCGGCGTGGCAACATCGGGCGCGGGGCATGCCAGGGGGAGGGAGGCGCGCTGCTTGCGCGCGTCCACCGGGTGGTCTGGGGACCGCTTCGGCATCGTATAATGTGGTCTGTAATCTGGAGGAACGAATGAAAATTGCAAAGGACACCGTCGTGTCGGTCGCTTACAAGCTATCGGATGCGCAGGGCAATCTGATTGAAGAAAGCGACGAGCCGATGGTCTATCTGCACGGCGGCTATGATGGCACGTTCCCCAAGATCGAGGAAGTGCTGGACGGCCACGAGCCGGGCTTCGAGACCCAGATCCAGCTTGAGCCGCAGGACGCTTTCGGGGAATACGATCCCGATCTCGTGAAGATCGAACCGCGCAACCGCTTTCCCGAGCCGCTCGAAGTCGGCATGCAGTTCGAAGGCACGCCAGAAGAAGGCGACGAAGATCTCGACACGCTCATCTATACGGTCACTGACGTGGCGGAAGACAAGGTCGTGCTCGACGGCAATCATCCGCTTGCAGGCATGGCGCTGCGTTTCGCGCTCACGGTCAAGGAAGTGCGCGTAGCCACCGAAGATGAAATCGAACATGAGCACGCGCATGGCGCGGACGGCCTCGAAATCGTGGACGAAGACGAAGAAGACGACGGCGAAGAAGGCGCCTCGAAACCCACCCTGCACTAATCGCTGATCAATGCGTGAAGCCGCCCGACGCCGGAGCGCCGGGCGGTTGCGACTGGGGCAGCTGGCCCGTACCGCCGCTGCTTTCACCGCTGTTTCCCCCACCGTTGCCATTCAGGCCGTTCTGGCCATTCGCATCATTCCTGCCATTTAGTCCATTCTGGCCACCCTGCGTCGGCCACGTCGGCATCAGCGCGCCGTTTCCGGCCGGCGGGAAGCCCGGGGGCACGGCGGTTCCCGGTGCACCTGGCGCCGCCGGCGCGACGCCGGGCGATTGGGGCATGCCGGGAATCTCGGTCACGTCCGGCATCGACGACACTTCGGGCATTTCCGGCATCGCGGGCGACGGTCCTGCGCCTGTCAGGTTCGACGACGGCTGCGTGGGCAATAGCGGCAGATGTTTCGGTACATCGCGCACGCTCACGCGCAGCGGCGTGCGGCGCGCCATGTCGGCGTCCACCTGCAGCCATTGCGTCATGGGATCGCGCAGGGAGAACGCAATGCGCGTGACGTTTTCCATCCTCACGCCCTTATCGTTGCGCAGCGGCTGGTCGATCGTAAAGCCGTGTGCGAGCTTCGAGTCGTCCGCGTTCACCACGATGATCTGGCCACGGAAAATCTCGGCGAGCTTCACGAGGCTGCGGCGCAACTCGAGATAGCCGTCTCGCGGCGCGCGGCGAAAGCGCAGCCAGGCGAAGCGGTCGGGGCGCTCGTAATGCTCGGGCATCGCGTTGCCCTGCATGAAGATGACGATCGCACGCGCGTTGCGGCGCTTCGCATACTCGGCCGCATGTTCGAGCCAGAAGCCGTTGGCGATCACGCGGTCTTCGAACTCGCCATTGCGGCCACCCGCATTGAGATAGTGATTGTTCCCGTCCGGCACGTTCAGTCCGATGAACACGGTGTCGCCGAGCTGCCAGCGCACATTTTCACGATACGGCCGGAAGCGCGAGACTTCGCTCTCGCGCGTGAGCATCAAGGGGGTTTGGCCGAGCGCGTTGGACTCGGAGAAAAAATTCTGACGCAGGAAGTCGAGTCGCTCGGCGGGATCGTAGGCGCCCGTGCCGTTCATGCCGCAAGTGACCCAGTCGCGTTCGCCGGGCACGAACACGAGTGGCGGACGCGACGCGTCGAGGATGTCGTGCCGCCCCTCGTATAAATGATCGGCACAGGTTTCGCGCGCACCTTTGAGATTGCCGTCGTATACGGTGAAGGCAATTTGCGGATCGCGCCCGATGGCGTCGAGGAGCCGCTGCGCCGACGCTTCCTCGGACTGGGAGGTGAGCGCGTTTGCGACGACCGCGAAGGTATAGCGTGGCGCCTGTGCGTGCGCCACGAGCGGTGAAGCCAGCGACGACGCCAGCATCAACGCGCATGACACGCCGCGCATAAATTTCAGATAGCGCGAGCGGCGACTGCCGCGGCCCGCCGGATGCGGTGGCCGCGGCGGCGTCGCGAGGCGACGCTCAGCGTTTCGCGTCCGGCGCAGTCGCCAGCTCATGCAGTTCGTACAACAGGTCGAGCGCGTCGCGCGGGCGCAATTCGTTCGGATCGAGTTCGCGCAGCCGCTGTGCGACGAGCGACGCGCCAAGATCCTCCTCCACGGCGGGCGCTGCGCGATCTTCCACGAACGGTGCTTCGTCCTCGTAGTCGGCGGCGGGTGCGGCGAACAGGTCGAGTTGCGGC
This sequence comes from Paraburkholderia sp. JHI869, assembly GCF_038900775.1. Classification (NCBI taxonomy): domain Bacteria; kingdom Pseudomonadati; phylum Pseudomonadota; class Betaproteobacteria; order Burkholderiales; family Burkholderiaceae; genus Paraburkholderia; species Paraburkholderia sp. JHI869. The sequence goes on along the minus strand of NZ_JAYMSC010000006.1, from coordinate 66,111 downwards.
GTGGGTTGCCCCGCCGATTGCTGCTCCAGATGCACGAGATGCTTGCGTGCGGCGCGGATCACGGCGGCCGGCACACCCGCGAGCTGGGCGACCTGCAGGCCGTAGCTCTGATTCGCCGGGCCTTCCTGCACCGCATGCAGGAAGACGATGCCATGACCGTGCTCGACGGCCGAAAGATGCACGTTCGCCGCCTGTGCGAATTCGGCCGGCAGTTGCGTGAGCTCGAAGTAGTGCGTGGCGAAGAGCGTGTGGCAACCGTTGTGCGCGAGCAGATGTCGCGCGATGGCCCAAGCGAGCGCGAGGCCGTCGAACGTCGACGTACCGCGACCGATTTCGTCCATCAGCACGAGGCTTTGCGGCGTCGCGTCGTTGAGAATGGCCGCGGCTTCGGTCATCTCGACCATGAAGGTCGAGCGGCCGCCCGCCAGGTCGTCGGCGGCGCCGATGCGCGTGAAGATGCGGTCGATTGGCCCGAAGCTTGCGCGCTTTGCCGGCACGTAGCTGCCCACGTAAGCGAGCAGGGCGATGAGCGCGGTCTGCCGCATGAAGGTCGATTTACCGCCCATGTTGGGGCCGGTGATGAGCAGCAGCTTGCGCTCGGCAGAAAGCAGACAGTCGTTGGCGATGAACTGCTCGACCTGCGCTTCGACCACCGGATGTCGGCCCTGCTCGATCTCGATGCCGGGTGCTTCCGTGAACGTGGGCGCGTTCCAGTCGAGTGCGCGGGCGCGCTCCGCGAACGCGGCCAGCAGGTCGAGTTCCGCGAGCGCAGCGGCCACGCGCTGGCAGTCGGGTATGAACGGCAGCAGCGATTGCAGCAGCGCGTCGTAGAGCGCCTTTTCGCGCGAAAGCGCGCGTTCCTGCGCCGAGAGCGCCTTATCTTCGAACGTCTTGAGTTCCGGCGTGATATAGCGCTCGGCGTTCTTGAGCGTTTGACGGCGGCGATAGTCGTCGGGGACCTTGTCGGTCTGGCCGCGCGTGACTTCGATATAGAAGCCATGCACCTTGTTGTACTCGACGCGCAGATTGCCGATGCCGGTGCGCGTGCGCTCGCGCGTTTCGAGGTCGAGCAGGAACTGGCCGCAGTTCTCGGAGATGTCGCGCAGTTCGTCGAGATCTGCGTCGTAGCCGCGTGCGATCACGCCGCCGTCTCGCACCATGGCGGCGGGTTCCGGCGCGACCGCGCGTTGCAGCAGCGCTGCGCACTCGGCGGGCGGTTCGAGCGCCTCGGCGATGTGCGCGAGCGACGTGGCCGCGCCGCTAGCGGCTGCGACCTGTTCGCGCAGCGCGGGCAGGGCCGCGAACGTGTCGCGCAGGCTCGAAAGATCGCGGGGGCGCGCGGAAAGCAGCGCGAGCCGCCCGGTGATGCGCTCGACGTCGGCGATCTGGCGCAAGACGCCACGCAGCGTATCGACGCTTGCTTGCGGCGGCGCCTCGAGCAGCGCGCCGATGGCCTGCTGACGCATTTGCGCAATCGCGGCCTCGCGCGGCGGGTGATGGAGCCAGTGCCGCAGCAAGCGGCTGCCCATGGCCGTGCTGCACGTGTCGAGCAGTGAGCAGAGCGTGGGCGATTCGGTGCCGCGCAGCGTTTCCGTGAGTTCGAGATTGCGGCGCGTGGCCGGATCGAGTCCGATGTATTCCGATTCGGCTTCGACCTTCAGGCTGCGCACGTGGCGTAGCTGCTGGCCCTGCGTGGCCGCCGCGTAGAGCAGCAGCGCGCCCGCCGCGCCGCACGCGCTCGCGAGCGTTTGCGCGCCGAAGCCGTCAAGGCTCGCCACGTCGAGCTGGTCGCACAGTCGTTGTTTGCCCGAGCTGACGTCGAAGTGCCAGGCGGGCACGCGGGTGAGCGCGCCCGATCCTGCGGGCGGCGCCCAGGCGGCGGTCTCCGCCGGCATTTCCGCGACGAGAATTTCCGCGGGCCGAATGCGCTCGAACGTCGTGGCGACCTGTTCCGGCGCGACTTCCGCGAGGCGCAGCGCGCCGCTGGCGAGATTGAGCCACGCGAGGCCCACGTTGACGGTCACGCCGCGGCGGTTGTGGCCAGGGCAGACGGCCATCAGGTAGACGTCGTTCTTGTCGGAGAGCAGGGCGGCGTCTGTCAGCGTGCCGGGCGTCACCACGCGCACGACCTTGCGCTCGACCGGGCCCTTGGACGTGGCCGGATCGCCAATCTGCTCGCAGATCGCGACCGACTCGCCCAGCTTCACGAGCTTCGCGAGATATTGCTCGATCGCGTGATGCGGCACGCCCGCCATCTTGATCGGATTGCCCGCCGACGCGCCGCGCTGCGTGAGCGTGAGGTCGAGCAGGCGCGCGGCCTTCTCGGCGTCTTCGAAGAAGAGCTCGTAGAAGTCGCCCATCCGGTAGAACACGAGCGTGCCCGGGTGGTCGGCCTTGATGCGCAGATACTGCTGCATCATGGGAGTGTGTTGCGCGATGTCGGCTGCGCCTGCGGTATGTGTAGCCATCCTCGGTGTCTTGCTAGGGGTTCAGGGCGTGAGTTTAACGCGCGCCGATTGCATGTAAAGCCAGCCTTTCGGCCAACGCCGCCACAGGTGCTGCCATCATTCGTCCACCAGCGCCTGCATGTCCACGGTGCGCGCGTTTGCCGCACTGTGGCGCATGGCGAGCCAGATCATCGTGGAAACGAACACGCCGAACACGACGATGATCCACTGCGCCGGCATCTTCGCAATGAGCAGCAGCGCGTAGGCGCCGAGCATGAGCAGCACTGCGAGATTCTGATTGAAGTTCTGCACCGCGATCGAGTGGCCCGCCGAAAGCAGCGTCGCGCCGCGATGCTGGAGCAGCGCGTTCATCGGCACGATGAAAAAACCGGCGAGCGCGCCGAGCAGCACCATCAGCGGATACGCGAACAGCAGATAGAAGGGCACGATGAACGTGCCGAAGCGCACGCCAACGCCCTGCGGAAAGAGGCCCTTGCTGTAGAACGCCATCCCGATCGCCACCGCGCCGCACAGCACGCCCACGGGCAGCACACGCAACGAGGCGCGCAGCGACACCCATGCGGCTGCCGCGGCTGCGCCGAGCGCGATGCCGAGTCCCGTCACGCCCTGCATCACGGCGGCTTTCGAGAGTGAGAGTCCGAGATTCGCGTCGGCCCACTTGAGTACGAGCAGTTGCAGCGTGACCGCGGCGCCCCACATCAGGGTCGTGACCCAGAGCGCGATCTGCGCGAGCTTGTCGGTCCAGAGCACGTTGAAACTATGCGTGAAATCGCCCATGAGCCGGGCCGGCTCCCTGAGCCGGTTTTCGTAGCGTGCGCCCGTGTCGGGAATGCCGATGTTGATGATCGCGGCGAACACATACGTGCTCATCACGGCGAGCATCGCAAGGTCGGCGGCCGAATGGATGAGCGGCAGCGGATGGCGCGTGACGAAACGGTCGGCGTATGTCGAAACGAGCGCGCCGCCCATCATCGTACCGACGATGGTGGAGAGCACGGTGGCCGATTCGAGCCAGGCATTGGCGGCAATGAGTTTTTCGGCCGGCAGCAATTCCGTCAGGATTCCGTACTTTGCTGGCGAGTACGCCGCCGCGCCGAAACCGACCACGCCGTACGCGAGCATCGGATGCACGCCCGCGATCATCAGCAGACAGCCGCCCGCCTTGAGCGCGTTCGAGACGAACATGACGTGGCGCTTTTGCAGGGCGTCGGCGAACGCGCCCACGAAAGGCGCGAGCAGCACGTAGGAGATCGTGAAGAAGATCTGCAGCAGCGGCGTCACCCAGGCGGGCGAGGCAATTACCGTGAGCAGCGCAATCGCCGCGATGAGGAGCGCATTGTCGGCGAGCGACGACACGAACTGCGCGGCGATGATCGTGTAGAAGCCTTTTTTCATCGGATGCGTGCGTGGTCCTCGTGCGGCGGGGCGGCAGATAAAACAAAAAAGCGGCCGAAGCCGCTCGATGCGCATGCGTGGGCCAGGTTCGACCTGACGCGCATGGGCGCTTACGCCGCCTTCGTGACGCGCGTGTACTTCGAGAGGATCGGCACCATCTGCGCGTAGATCTTCGGGTTGCCCGCGACGACTTCGCCCACGTGCAGGAAGTCCGAATCGCCCGTGTAGTTGCCGATGAGACCGCCGGCTTCCGTCACGAGCAGGCCGCCTGCGGCAACGTCCCACGGATTGAGGCCCTGCTCGAAGAAGCCGTCCATGCGGCCGGCGGCGACGTTGGCCAGATCGAGCGCGGCGGCGCCCGGACGGCGCAGGCCCGCGCACGCGTTGGTCATTGCGGCGAACAGTTCGCAGTAGCTGTCGAGGCCGTCCTTTTCGCGGAACGGAAAGCCGGTGCCGATCAGGCCGTCGGCGAGACGGTCGCGGCGGCCCACGCGGATGCGGCGGTCGTTCAGGAACGCGCCGCGGCCGCGCGAGGCGGTGAAGAGATCGTTACGCGTCGGGTCGTACACCACGGCCTGCGTGACGATGCCCTTGTGCGCGAGCGCGATCGAGACGCAGTAGTACTGGAAGCCGTGGATGAAGTTGGTCGTGCCGTCGAGCGGATCGATGATCCACTGGTACTCGGATTCGTTCTCCGACTGGCCCGATTCCTCGGCGAGGATGGCGTGGTCGGGATAAGCGGTCTTGAGCGTTTCGATGATGGCGGCTTCGGCCGCCTTGTCGACTTCCGTGACGAAATCGTTGTGCTGCTTCTTCGCGACCTGCACGAGGTCGAGGTCGAGCGACGCGCGGTTGATGATCTGTCCGGCGCGGCGCGCGGCCTTGACAGCGATGTTGAGCATGGGATGCATGAGCCAGGATCCTTGTTGTCCGGCGCTCGCGCGAAAGCGTGATGCGCGCCGGTGGTGCAAAAGATAAAAGCGTCTAACGATTGGACAGGGCGCGGGCCTCGAAACGGACCTGCGGAACCTGTCCCGTCAACGGAGACGAATTGGATAAGAGCGGGGCGCGGCGTCGCTGCTTGCCAACAACGTGCCAGCAACTTGCCGGGCGCCAGGCGGGCAGCAACACGGCTGCACGATTCGCCCGACGCGCGCGAAACCGCCATTTTACCCGAGTATCGGCAGTTCTACGGTTTCTCCCGGGCAGGATATCGGGATTTCTATGGATATGGCGTTCGGCCAGCGTGCCCGCCTGTGCAACCGCGGCACGCGGCGGCCTTGCGCGCCAGGCGCCAGAGAACCGCGTGAGCGGCCATCGCCTCGGCGCGAGGCGCGCTAACATAGCGTTTTCAATCTCCTTTTCGCGGTTAGAGAACCATCTTGGCGCACCCCGATTCACCTGCTTCCCACGCGCCGGCGCCGGTTTCCGGCGACGCTCACGAGCCGCTGCGCGGCGGTTTCACTTCCACCCGCTTCGTGCTCGTCGAGCCTAGCCACCCCGGCAATGTCGGCGCGGCGGCGCGCGCGCTGAAGACCATGGGATTCTCGCGCCTCGTGCTCGTGGCGCCGCGCGTGCCGCAGGTCCACTGCGACCCGGAAGCCGTGGCCATGGCGAGCGGCGCCGACGACGTGCTCGCGGCCGCCCACATCGTGCCGACGCTCGCCGACGCGCTGACGGGCGTGCAATGGTCGCTCGCGCTCACGGCGCGCACGCGCGAGTACGGGCCGCCGCCCGCTGCGCCGCGCCAGGCGGTGCAGGACGCCTGCCGTCAGGTGGCGCACGGCGGCGACATCGCGCTCGTGTTCGGCAACGAGCGCACGGGCCTCTCGAACGACGACGTCGAGCGCTGCAGCGCGCTTGCGCACATTCCGGCCAATCCCGCTTATAGCTCGCTCAATCTTGCCCAGGCGGTTCAGGTGCTCTCCTATGAGCTGCGCCTCGCGTACCTCGGCGAGAGCGCGCCCGCTGCGGCATTGCCGGCGGCCGGCGGTGCGCCCGGCGCGTCGCAGCCTGCGGCCGGCTCGCCGCTCGCGACGAGCGACGACATCGAGCGCATGTACGTGCACCTCGAGAACGCGCTCATCTCGCTCGAGTTCCTCGATCCCGCCAATCCGAAGAAGCTGATGTCGCGCTTGCGGCGCCTCTTCGCCCGCTCAGGGCTCGAGCGCGAGGAGGTCAATATCGTGCGCGGCATCGCCAAGCACATCCTCATGCTCAAGGGAAAAGGCGAAGGCCGGGGCGAGAAGCGCTGATCCTCTGCGCCGGCGCTGCGTCCGACCTTGCCGCCGACGGGGACTTCCGACCTCAAATCGGCTTTGCGCCTACAATCGGCTGAAAACCGGCGAAAAATTCATAAGCAAATGCGCGCGGCTGCAATAGCCGCTGCGCCGCTTGCGCGCACGCTGCGGCGTCGTGCGGCCGCCATTCCCCATGTTTCACACGTTTTTAGCGTGACTGCCATGTTCAAGAGACTTCGCGAAGACATTGCCACGATCCGCGAGCGCGATCCCGCCGCCCGCAGCGCGTGGGAGGTCCTGACCTGTTATCCGGGTCTGCATGCGCTCGTGCTGCATCGCTTCGCGCACGCGTGCTGGCGCGCGAAGCGCCGCTGGCTCGCGCGCTACGTTTCGCAGATCGCGCGATTCCTGACGGGCATCGAGATCCATCCGGGTGCCACGATCGGCCGGCGCGTGTTTATCGATCACGGCATGGGCGTCGTGATCGGCGAGACGGCCGAGGTCGGCGACGACTGCACGATCTACCAGGGCGTGACGCTCGGCGGCACGTCGCTCACGCGTGGCGCCAAGCGCCACCCGACGCTGGGCGCGGGCGTGATCGTCGGCGCGGGCGCGAAGGTGCTCGGCGGCTTCACCGTGGGCGCCGGGGCGAAGATCGGCTCGAACGCCGTGGTTGTGAAGCCGGTACCGGAAGGTGCGACGGCGGTGGGCAACCCCGCGCGCGTCGTCGCGCCCGCGAAGACCGCGCCGGTTCAGACCAGGCCGGCTTCGGCGCGCGAGGGCTTTTGCGCATACGGCATCACGCCCAACGCCGACGATCCGGTCTCGCTCGCGATTCACGGTCTGATCGACCACGCAGCCACGCAGACGCAGCGCGTCGACGCCATCGTCGTCGCACTCGAGCGGCTCGGTGCGCGTCTCGAGGCGCTGCACGGCGCCGATGCGGCGCTTGCCGAACTGCGGCGTTTGTCGGAAGGGCTGGAATGCGGCGGCCCGCAAGCCGAAGCGGCGAGCCGCGAAGAAGAAGACAAGGCGCCCGCACGCGTTTGAGGCGTGGCGCGAGGAAGGTACTCAAGGCGAGGCGCTAAAAGCGCTGCACTTCAGTCCAGCGGCAAGACCCTGAACCCTTCGGCGTCCACGCGCAGATAACCGCCGCGTGGCTTGCCGTGATCGAGATCCCAGTCGGGCAAGACCCAACGCGTGCCGCCGGGCTCCTGGTGGCGCGCCGGCCGGTGCGTGTGACCATGCACGATGGTGTTCGCCCGCGCGCGCTTGAAGAGCGCCGCCACACCTTTTGCCGTGACGTCGTACTTCGGCAGGCGCGGCCCGCTGCGCTTGTTTTCGCTCGCGTGGCGCGCGCGCTCGGCGATCGAGCGCCGCCAGCGAAACGGCCACGCGAGAAACAGCAATTGCACGAGCCGGTTGCGCGCGAGCTTGCGAAAGACCTGATAACCGTGATCGTCGGTGCACAACGCGTCGCCATGCGAGAGGGCGAGGCGCGTGCCGAACGCGGTGATCGCGATGGGGTCGGGCAGCCAGATCGCACCTGCGGCTTTCATGAAGCGCTTGCCCATCAGAAAGTCGCGGTTGCCGTGCATGATGTAGAGCGCGATGCCGCGCTCGGAGAGCGTATGCATGAGCGCCGCCATGCGCGCGGGGAACGGATCGGTGAGCATGTCGTCACCGATCCAGTATTCGAAGAGGTCGCCGAGTATGAACACCGAGTCGGCCTGATCGGCCGTGACCCGGATGAAGCGCTCGAACGCGGCGACCGTACGCGGAATTCCTTCATTCAGATGCACATCGGAAATGAACAGGAACGGGCGAGCCGCGTGCGGGCGCTTGCCCTCGCCGGGCACGCCCGCGGCAGCGTGTCGTAAAGCCTTTTCCTGCAGCATCGATGAAGGGTGTGCGTGAGAGTGGTATGAAACTTATTCGACGACGACGGCCTTCTCGATCACGACGTCGTCAACCGGCACGTCCTGATGGAAGCCCTTCGAGCCGGTCTTGACCTTCTTGATCTTGTCGACCACTTCGAGACCTTCCACGACCTTGCCGAACACGGCGTAGCCCCAGCCTTGCGGCGTCGGCGACGAGTGGTTCAGGAAGTCGTTGTCGGCCACGTTGATGAAGAACTGTGCCGATGCCGAATGCGGGTCGTTGGTACGCGCCATGGCGATCGAGCCGCGCTCGTTCTTCAGGCCGTTGTTCGCTTCGTTTTCGACCGGTGCTTCGGTCGGCTTTTGCTTCATGCTGGCGTCGAAGCCGCCGCCCTGGATCATGAATCCGTCGATGACGCGGTGGAACACCGTGCCGTCATAGTGGCCGTTCTTCACATAGTTGAGGAAGTTGGCGACCGTCTTCGGGGCCTTCTCGGCGTTCAGTTCGAGCTTGATGACGCCGTGGTTCGTGTGCAGTTCGACCATGATGGGATCCTTTGCCTGTGGCTGGGGGAGTGAACGTCGCTGCATCGGCAAGAGGCGGGGCGTGGTGCCCAACGCGTGTGCCGGCGCCGCGACGTGCGACGGGTGAGGGCGGCGCTGCCGCCCGGTTAGTCGATGATTAACTGGCGTGTTGCCGGCGCTTTACTTGCCGACGACGGTCGCCGACTCGATCACGATTTCCTTTTGCGGCACATCGGCCATCGGGCCGCGCGAGGTGGTGGGTGCCGCTTCGATCTTCTTCACGACGTCCATGCCCTGCGTGACCTTGCCGAACACGGCATAGCCGTTGCCGTCCGGGTTCGGGTAGTCGAGGCCGGCGTTGTCGACGGTGTTGATGAAGAACTGTGCGGTGGCCGAATTCGGGTCGCTCGTGCGCGCCATCGCGATCGTGCCCGTGAGGTTCTTCAGGCCATTCTTGCTTTCAAGTGCGATAGGGGCGCGCGTGGGCTTCTCGACGAAGCTTTGCGTGTAGCCGCCGCCCTGGATCATGAAGCCGCGAATCACGCGATGAAAGATCGTGCCGTTGTATTGGCCAGCCTTCACGTACTGCAGGAAATTGTCGACGGTCTTCGGCGCTTTCTCCGGATAGAGCTCGACGCGAATGTCGCCTTCACTGGTCTTGAAGAGCACTTGCGGGTGCGCGGCGGCCGGCTGGCCGTTTTGCGCAAAGGCGGGTGCGTTCGCGATCAGAGCGGCGCTGCCGAGCGCCAACATCAACCATTTCATGAGTATCCTCGGAAGTGCGGGAAAAACGTGTTGCGGCGCGCGGGCAGCGCGCCATAGGTTAGTTCGACGGCGCCACGAAAGGCGGCATCGCGAGCGAGCCCGTCGAGCCGCCAAACTGGTACGCGGGGTTCGTGAACGCGGGCACGACGGCCGTCGGGGTTGCGGCCGACGCGGCTTCTGACGCTGCCGCTGCGGTGCCCGCTTTCTTCGGCGCGGGCGGCGGCGAGATGATCTTCGCGATGTCGGCGAGGCGCTGCGACGTTGCGCCGCTCGTGTGACCGAGCGATTGCGCGTGGCGGTAAGACGTATCGGCCAGGCGCAGGTACAGGTCGCCGAGATTTTCCCACGCGAGCGTGTACGACGGGTTCGCCTTCACCGCGGTTTCGAGCGCGACGCGCGCCTCGTCGTAGCGGCCATGCTTTGCGTAGAGCGCCGCGAGATTGTTGTAAGGCTCGGGCAATTCGGGGTAGAGCTGCGTGAGTTCGGTGAACGCCTCGATCGCGTCGTCGTCGCGGTTCAGGCGCGCGAGAATCGTCGCGCGCTTGAACTTCGCCTGCACGTCGCGCGGGTTGGTCTTGATGCGTGCGTCGAGCTGGCTGAGCGCGCCAGCCCAGTCGTGCTGGCTGATCGCGGCGTCGGCGCCTGGCGTCGCGTCGGACGTTGCGGGGGGCGCGGCATGCGCAATGCTCACGCTGCACAGCACGATCGCGACGCTCGAGAGAGCCGACGCGGCAAGGGTCGCAGCACGGGGCGCGCGGCCGCTGGAAGGTTTCATAGGGTGAGGTCGCGGTGTTATACTCCGAGCCATTCTAACAAAAGGTCTGTGCGTTTTCGTCGCGCGCTTTGTCCCTCGCCCGTTTCGTTTGCATTACGGGTGCTTGCGCGAGTCGCCGGGCTTTCCAACGCCACTCGTGGTCGTCTCCGCCCAGATAGCAACCTGTTTGCAGTCCGGACGCCGACAAGCAGCAGCCTGAGCAATGCGGGCCACCACCCGCTGGCTGCGGTCGGCGCTGCCGCGGATTTCTTTCGACCCACGTATCCATCGCCTTTATGGAATCACTGCGCATCTACAACACGCTCGCGCGTGACAAGCAAAATTTCGTGCCACTCGAGCCCGGCGTCGTGCGTATGTACGTCTGCGGGATGACGGTGTACGACTATTGTCACGTCGGGCATGCGCGTGTGATGGTGGTGTTCGATATCGTGCAACGCTGGCTGCGCGCGATTGGCTACAACGTGACCTACGTGCGCAACATTACCGATATCGACGACAAGATCATTCGTCGCGCGGTAGAAAACGGCGAGACGATCAAGCAGCTCACCGACCGTTTCATCGCAGCGCTTCACGAAGACGCGGACGCGCTCGGCATCGAGCGTCCCGATCTCGAGCCGCGAGCGACGCAGTTCATCCCGCAGATGCTCGACATGATCGGCAAGCTCGAGCGCAACGGCTACGCGTACCAGGGTACGGACGGCGACGTGAACTACGCGGTGCGCAAGTTCGCGAACTATGGCGCACTCTCGGGCAAATCGATTGAAGACCTGCGCGCGGGCGAACGTGTGGCGACGAACGATGCCAAGCAGGATCCGCTTGACTTCGTGCTGTGGAAACAGGCAAAACCGCAGGAGCCGGCCGACACGAGCTGGGACTCGAAGTATGGCCGTGGGCGTCCGGGCTGGCATATCGAATGCTCGGCCATGGGCTGCACGCTGCTCGGCGAGCACTTCGACATTCATGGCGGCGGCCAGGACCTGCAGTTTCCGCACCACGAGAACGAGATCGCACAGAGCGAAGGCGCAACCGGCAAGACGTTCGTCAATACGTGGATGCATAACGGCTTCGTGAATATCGACAACGAGAAGATGTCGAAGTCGCTCGGCAACTTCTTCACGATCCGCGAAGTGCTGGCGAAGTACGATGCCGAAGTGGTGCGCTTCTTCATGGCGCGCGCGCATTACCGCTCGCCGCTGAATTACAGCGACGTGCATCTCGACGACGCACGCAACGCGCTCACGCGTCTTTACACGGCGTTGAAGGACGTGACGCCGGACGCGGGCGAGCTTGACTGGAATGAACCGTACGCGCAACGTTTTCGCGCGGCAATGAACGACGACTTCAACACGCCGGTGGCGATCGCCGTGCTGTTCGAACTCGCGAGCGAGGTGAACCGCACGCGCGACGCCGTGCTCGCGCGTCAGTTGCAGCGCCTCGCACGTGTGATCGGGCTGCTCGTGCGCGAGCCGCGCGTGTTCCTGCAGCAAGCCGCGGGTGCACAGGATGCAGGTGCGCTCGACGTGGACGCGATCGAAGCGAAGATCGCGGCGCGCACGGCGGCCAAGCAGGCGAAGCAATATGCGGAGGCGGACCGGATTCGGGCCGAACTGCTCGAATCCGGTGTCGCGCTCGAAGACAAACCGGGCGGGTTGACCGAGTGGCGCCGCGTGTAAGCGGGCTGTCCAGTTTCCACTGATCGATTCGCGAGGCAGGAGGCAGGATGGCAACGGCCACGAAGACGCAGACCAGGCGGTCTGCGTCGCTAACGGGCGGAACTGCGGGCGCGCCCGCAGGTGCAAAGCGTGCGCTCAATGGAGCGGGCGGCAAGGCTGCGACAAAACCGGCTGCGAAGGCGGCGCGTGGAAAGACCAACGGCGCGTCGGCATCGCACGAGGCACTCGACGGCGCGGCAATCGATGCCGCGCTCGCCAATGGTCCGGCGGCGCTCGAAGCCGTGGAGCCCGCGGCGAATGCGCTGGGCGATCTCGAATTCGAAGTGCAGCGTCCCGACTATTGGGACAAGGCCTGCGCGGACCTCGTCAAGCGCGACCGTATTCTCAAGAAGCTGATTCCGAAGTTCGGCCCCGTACATTTGCTGAGCCGCGACGATCCGTTCGTCACGCTCGCGCGCTCGGTGGTCGGCCAGCAGATTTCGACGGCGGCGGCGCAAGCGCTCTGGCAGCGTGTGGAAGCCGCGTGTCCGAAACTCGTGCCGCAGCAGTTTCTGAAACTCGGTCACGAAAAGCTCGCCGCGTGCGGACTCTCGAAACGCAAGACGGAATACATTCTCGATCTCGCACAGCATTTCGTTTCGGGCGCGCTGCACGTCGGCAAGTGGACGTCGATGGACGACGAAGATGTGATCGCGGAGCTCACGGCGATTCGCGGTATTGGCCGCTGGACCGCCGAAATGTTCCTGATCTTCAATCTCGCGCGCCCCAATGTGCTGCCGCTTGACGACCTCGGCCTGATCCGCGCAATCAGCGTCAACTATTTCAGTGGCGAGCCGGTCACGCGCAGCGAAGCGCGCGAAGTCGCCGCCAACTGGGAGCCGTGGCGTACTGTCGCGACCTGGTATATGTGGCGCAGCCTCGAGCCGTCGTGAGGCCTACGTCGGCCGTCAGTTATTAAGAAAAATCCTATCGATCCAAGAAATCGATAGTTCTGAGCCGATTTCGGCGCGGGCTGGCGCGGTTAGAATACGCGCTGCCGCAAAGTGAAGGATTCCCACACATGAAGACCACGTTTCTGGATTTCGAACAGCCGATCGCTGAACTGGAAGCGAAGATCGAAGAACTGCGCTTCGTTCAGGACGATTCGGCCGTCGATATTTCGGAAGAAATCGAGCGGCTGTCGAAGAAGAGCCAGCAACTCACGAAGGACCTCTACGCGAACCTGAGCCCGTGGCAGGTTTCGCAGATCGCGCGTCATCCGCAGCGTCCGTACACGCTCGATTACGTGCACGAGCTGTTTACCGATTTTCACGAACTCCATGGTGACCGCTCGTTCGCGGACGACCTTTCCGTCGTCGGCGGCCTCGCTCGCTTCAATGGTCAGGCCTGCATGGTGATCGGCCATCAGAAGGGCCGCGACACGAAGGAGCGCGCCGCGCGCAACTTCGGCATGCCGCGCCCGGAAGGCTATCGCAAGGCCGAGCGCCTGATGCGCCTCGCCGAGAAGTTCGGCCTGCCCATCTTCACGTTCGTCGACACGCCGGGCGCGTACCCGGGCATTGGCGCGGAAGAGCGCGGCCAGTCTGAAGCAATCGGCCGCAATCTCTATGTGATGGCCGAACTCAAGACCCCGATCATCACGACGATCATCGGCGAAGGCGGTTCGGGCGGCGCGCTCGCAGTCGCCGTGGCCGACACGGTCATGATGCTGCAGTTCTCGACCTACTCGGTGATCTCGCCGGAAGGCTGCGCGTCGATTCTCTGGAAGAGCGCCGCGAAGGCGCCTGAAGCCGCCGAAGCGCTGGGCCTCACGGCGCACCGTCTCAAGGCGCTGGGCCTCATCGACAAGATCGTGAACGAGCCGCTCGGCGGCGCGCATCGCGACCCGAAGGGCATGGCCGCGCTGTTGCGCCGTGCGCTTGCCGACTCGCTGCGCCAGTTCCAGGGCATGAGCATCGCCGACCTGAAGCAGCGCCGTTTCGAGCGCCTGATGGCCTACGGCAAGTTCAAGGAAACGACGCCGGGCGCGTAAGGCGCGCGACGTCAACGTCTGCCGGCGCGTGAGCGCCGTCGCGCCGTGACCGACCATCCCCAATCCGACGCCGGGCGCATCGTTCTCGATGCACTCGGCGTTGTGCTTTCCACGTTTCCGAACGACGCACGCATCGCGATCGCGTATAGCGGCGGGCTCGACTCGTCGGTGCTGCTCGATGCCGCGGTGCGCGCGGCTGGGGCGGCGCGTCTCGTCGCGCTGCACGTGCATCACGGCCTGAGCCCGAATGCCGACGCATGGCTTGCCCATTGCGAGGCGACTGCACGTGCTTACGGCGTGACGTTCGACGCAAGGCGCGTCGAGTTGGCGCGCGACGATGCGGCCGGCGTCGAGGCGGCCGCCCGCGAGGCCCGCTATCGCGCGCTCGACGCGATGTGCGCGGCGCACGGCGTGCAGGCGCTCTGGCTCGCGCAGCACGCAGATGATCAGGCGGAAACGGTGCTGCTGCAGTTGCTGCGCGGCGCGGGTCTCGCGGGCCTCGCGGCGATGGCGCCTGCACGCGCGCCGGTGAATGGCGTAGCGCGCATGCGGCCGTTGCTTGCGTTGTTGCGCACGCAACTGGAGCGCTACGCGCGCGCGCATGCTCTGCACTGGATCGACGACGAATCGAACGACGACACGCGCTACGCACGCAACGCCTTGCGTCACGACGTGATGCCGGCGCTCTCGGCCCATTTCCCCGGTTATCGCGATGCGCTCGCACGCACGGCAGCGCATGCGGCTTCTTCGCAGCGTTTGCTCGACGATCTTGCGCGGGTCGATTTGCGCGAGGTTGGACGCGAGGGAAACAGTACGCTTTCACACACCGCGCTGCTCGCGCTCGACGACGCGCGAGCACTCAATTTGCTGCGCTACTGGATGCGCTCGCTCGGCCTGCCGGCGTCATCGGCTGCGCGGCTTGCGGATATACTGCGGCAGTTGCGCGAGGTCGCGCGTGACGACGTGAGCGCTCACGCATTGCGCGTCGATCACGCGGGACACCGCTTGCGGTCGTATCGCGGAATCGTCTCGTGGGAAGCCGTACGTGCGCGTGAAGAACGCGCAGGCGAGGGCGCTCCGCTTACTCGTGCGCCCGTGACGTTGGCCTGGCGCGGTGAAGAAGTTTGGCGTCTGCCGTCATGGCGCGGGACCTACGTTTTCGCGCCCGCCACCCCCGACGATGCCGATGCCGTTCCCGAGCACGTGCTCGCGAGCGCGCCGCTCATCGCGCGCGAGCGCAGCGGCGGCGAGCGCTTGCGCGATGAAGCCGCGAACGTGAGCCGCACGCTCAAGAACCTGTTCCAGGCGCGCGGTGTGCCCGCATGGGAGCGCGACGTGCCGCTGCTTTTCGCGGGTGAGACGCTGCTGTTCGTGCCCCGTATTGGTGTGAACCGGTCGGCGTTCGGTGCGGCGCAGAGCGAGCCGGGCGCGGCCTGGCGTCGCATCGAATGGCGCGAGGATTTGCTGATCGCTTGAAGTCTGCGGCAACGTTGCGATCGTTCCCCCGCAAATCCTTGCCCCGCAAGCCTTTTTCGCCCTCCGCAAGCTTGTTTCGTCTTGTAATTTTGACGTCAATCGGGTAGTGTAAGTCGTTTGTCCAGCCCGCTTTTTCGCGTTCACGGACGCCGTCAAAAGCGGCGTGTGCCATGAAGGCGCGATTTTTCCTTCGAGCGGTATCCGACGGTTGCAGGGACGTCGTAGCGGCATGCGGGCAGGGCGCAAGTGCAAGGCACAGGGTTTGTCACCAGCGGTGTCACAAACGTGTCAGAAGCGCGCATCGATACCGATGCGCCGGCCTTCGCGCCCCTGAGGGCAAAACCCGCGCGTGCTGCACGCGCTGAAGCCGCCGCCACGGCCATAAGCTTCCGGGCGGTCCAGTCTCTCAGCGCGCCAGCGCGGTAACATCTCCAGTTCAGAACGACAATGGCACTCATCGTACACAAATACGGCGGCACCTCGATGGGCTCGGTCGAGCGCATCAAGAACGTCGCCAAGCGCGTCGCCAAATGGCACAAGGCTGGCCACAAGATGGTCGTCGTGCCCTCGGCGATGTCCGGCGAAACCAATCGTCTGCTCGGTCTCGCGAAAGAAATTTCGCCGCAGCCCAGCCCGCGCGAGCTCGACATGATTGCGTCGACCGGTGAGCAGGTGAGCGTCGGCCTGTTGTCGATCGCCCTGCAGGACGCAGGCGTCGACGCCATCAGCTACACCGGCTGGCAAGTACCGGTCAAAACCGACAGCTCGTTCACCAAGGCCCGCATCAACGACATCGACGGCGAGCGCGTGCTGGCCGACCTCGACGACGGCAAGGTGGTCGTGATCACGGGCTTCCAGGGCATTGACCCGGAAGGCCACATCACCACGCTCGGCCGCGGCGGCTCGGACACTTCGGCGGTCGCAGTCGCAGCGGCGCTTAAGGCCGACGAATGCCTGATCTATACGGACGTCGACGGCGTCTACACGACCGACCCGCGTGTGGTCGACGACGCACGCCGTCTCGACCGCATAACGTTCGAAGAGATGCTGGAAATGGCCAGCCTCGGCTCGAAAGTGCTGCAGATCCGCTCGGTGGAATTCGCGGGCAAGTATCAGGTGAAGACGCGTGTGCTCTCCAGCCTGACCGACCCGATGATGAACCTCGACGAGGAAATGTCCTCGGGCACCCTGATTACTTTTGAAGAAGACGAGACCATGGAAAAAGCAGTCATCTCGGGTATCGCGTTCCAGCGCGACGAGGCCCGCATCGCCGTGATGGGCGTGCCCGACAAGCCGGGCATCGCTTATCAGATCCTCGGCCCGGTGGCGGATGCGAACATCGACGTCGACATGATCATCCAGAACCAGAGCGTGGCCGGCAAGACCGACTTCACGTTCACGGTGCCGCGCGGCGATTATCAGCGCGCCATGGATGTTCTCAACAACACGGTGAAGGGTCACGTGAGCGCCGAGCAGGTGCTGGGCGACCCGAAGGTGTCGAAGGTTTCGGTGGTCGGCGTGGGCATGCGCTCGCACGTGGGCGTGGCGAGCAAGATGTTCCGCACGCTCTCGGAAGAGGGCATCAACATCCAGATGATCTCGACCTCGGAAATCAAGATCTCGGTGCTGATCGACGAGAAGTACATGGAGTTGGCGGTGCGTGCGCTGCATAAGGCGTTCGACCTCGAGCACGCGTAAATCGCGCGGTTATTCAGGTTGTATGACGCGGGTGTGACGCGTTTTTTCGGTTCGATCTGGATTCGCGATGCCGTGCACGACATTCGTTGTGCGCTTGCAGAAAAAACTTTGCAAAAAAGCGTCGTATGAATTGACCGAAAGGCGCTAACCCGCTATTATCTTGGCTTCGTTGCGCTGCCTCCCTGGCGCGAACGAAGTTTTCGGGAGACGTGGCCGAGAGGTCGAAGGCACTCCCCTGCTAAGGGAGCATCTGGGCCAAAACCTGGATCGAGGGTTCGAATCCCTCCGTCTCCGCCAGTAATGGCGGCGAAACCCCGCAAGTCTCGGCTTGCGGGGTTTTTGTTTTTTGGCGTCCGCTTTTGGCTCGCGTCACGTGAAAAGCCAATTGCCGCTTCAAGTCGTCCTGCTTACTTCATTATCGGCCTGCGATTTTCTGATCCATTTGATTAGGAATGCGATGAATGGTCTCGCTGAACCGATCATCGATAGGGGTTCCATGGCAGTTTCGTGCGCAACGCTTCGCGGGAGAGTGGGGCGCACAGAAAGTCGTTCGTAATGCGAATGAAATGGGATTTGTCGCGTGAATGCTGAGGCCCGCACGTTTTGACGCCAGCGGTGATATCCTCCGCTGCGCCGTAGTTCGCCGCAGCGTTCATCGCAAGAAGCGGGTTGCGAGACGCAGGCGCCTGATTCGCGCATTCGCATTGTGTTGCGCGCCCCAAGGCTTCGTGCCGGTGTAACGAGACGTAACGACATCGAACGCGGGCCAGGTTTGTGCATCAGTTCTTACAAGTTTGAAATACGCGGGCGAAAGCCGTGCGTTATATTGGTTTCAACAAAACATCAAACCCGAAAGGTGAGTCCATGAAGTTCCCACGTGTTGTTGCAATGCTGCTCGGGGGCGTGGCTATCGGCGCATCGAGCGCTGCTATGGCTGGCGTGAGCGTTGGTGTCAACATCGGTATTCCGGCCCCGGTTTATGTCGCTCCGCAGCCGGTCTACGCGCCGCCGCCCCCGCCGCCGGTCGTCTATCAGCCGGCTCCGGTTTATGCAGCGCCGCCGGCCGTCTTCATCGGCTGGCACGGCGACCGTTATTGGGACGGCCGCCGCTACTGGGGCCGCGACGACTGGTATCGCCACCACGGCGGCTACGACGGCCCGGGCCGTGGCCACTATGACCGCGATCACGGCGGTCCTCCGGGACACTGGCACTAAGCCGCGAGGCTCGTTGCTGGCGTGATGCGCGTGACACGGCGCGCATCGCACATCGCGTGCCGCGCCAAAAGAAAAGCCGCCCAATGGGCGGCTTTTGCATTCTTGCCGTTGCACACGCAACGAGGCGTGTGTAACGCGAAGAGAGACTTATTCGAGGCCGGCCATGCCGCCAACCACGGCGTTGAAGCCCGAGTCGACGTGCATGATCTCAGCGGTCACGCCGGCTGCCAGATCGGAGAGCAGGAACGCGGCCGAATTGCCGACCTGCTCGATGGTCACGTTACGTTGCAGCGGGGCGTTCTGCGCGACGAAATCGAGAATCTTGCCAAAGCCCTTGATACCACTTGCAGCCAGCGTCTTGATCGGGCCGGCGGAGATGCCGTTCACACGCACGCCTTGCGCGCCGAGCGACACCGCGAGATAACGCACGCTCGCTTCGAGTGCGGCCTTCGCGACGCCCATGGTGTTGTAGTTCGGGATGGCGCGCTCGGCGCCGAGATAGGTCAGCGTCAGGAGCGAAGCGTTCTGGGCGAGCATCGGCTTGGCGGCCTTGGCGAGCGCCGGGAAGCTGTACGCCGAAATATCGTGCGCAATGCGGAAGTTTTCGCGGGTCATGCCATCGAGGAAGTCGCCTGCGATCGCCTCGCGCGGTGCGAAGCCGATCGAGTGGACGAGGCCGTCGAGCGTGTCCCAGTGCTTCTTGAGGTCGACGAAGAGCGCTTCGATTTGCGCGTCGTCTGCCACATCGCAGGGGAATACGAGGTCGCTGCCGAATTCTTGCGCGAACTCGGTGATGCGGTCCTTGAAGCGGTCGCCGACGTACGTGAACGCCAGTTCCGCGCCTTCGCGCTTGCATGCCTGCGCGATGCCGTATGCGATCGAACGGTTCGACAGCAGGCCGGTCAACAGAATGCGTTTGCCAGCGAGGAAGCCCATGAATTCTCCTAAATCAGGTCATTGCGCCAGGCGCCTGTAGGGGCGGCGCCGCGTGGTTTGGGTAGAATTCTCTCACAACTGACAAGGCAGCCTGGACAATTACCAATCTATGACGACAGGAACGCGAGACAGGACGGCGCTCGGCGCGTTTGGAGCAATCGTTCCTGTGGCACGGCCCGCGCTTGCCAGGAGGCTGGCGGCCACATGTCTGGCGCTCGCGTTCGGGCTGATGGCGATGCCCTCCGCGCACGCGGTCTACGCCATCGCACAGTATGGCGAGCCCAAATACCGCCAGGGTTTCGCGCACTTCGACTACGTGAATCCGGATGCGCCCAAGGGCGGCACGCTCGTCCTCGCCAATCCCGACCGCCTCACGAGCTTCGACAAGTTCAACCCGTTCACACTGCGCGGCAACGCGGCGCCGGGACTCGGCATGCTGTTCGAGAGCCTCACGACGGGCAGCCTCGACGAGGTGGCCTCGGCCTACGGGCTGCTGGCCGACGATATCCGCATCGCGCCGGATGGGCTTTCGGTGACGTTCCACATCAATCCGAAGGCGCGGTTTTCGAACGGCGACCCGGTGACGGCCGAAGACGTGAAGTTCTCGCTCGATACGCTCAAGAGCCGCCAGGCCGCGCCTTCCATGCAGGCGTACTTCAGCGAGATCACGCGTGCGGTAGTGGTCGATCCCGCGACGATCCGCTTCGACTTCCGCAGTAAGAACCGCGAGCTGCCGCTCATCGCGGGCGGTATGCCGGTGTTCTCGCACAAGTGGGGGCTGCGCCCAGACGGCAGCCGCATCGCCTTCGATCAGCTCGCGTTCGAGCAGCCGATCGGCAGCGGCCCGTATGTGATCGACCGCTATTCGAACGGCCGCACGATCACCTACAAACTCGACCCTAACTATTGGGGCCGCGACCTGCCGGTGCGCGTGGGCACCAACAACTTCGAACGCATTACCTACAAGCTTTATTCGGACGACGTGGCGCGCCTCGAGGCCTTCAAGGCGGGTGAGTACGATGCACTCGTCGAATATGTCGCTCGCAACTGGGTGCGGCGCGATGTCGGCAAACGCTTCGACAGCGGCGAGCTCATCAAGCGAGAGTTTCCGCAGCACAACGGCACCGGCATGCAAGGCTTCGTCATGAATCTGCGCAAGCCCGCGTTCCAGGACCCGCGCGTGCGCCGTGCGCTCGATCTCGCGCTCGACTTCCAGTGGCTCAACCGCATGCTGTTCTATAGCCAGTACCGTCGCATCGACAGCTGGTTCGCGAACACGCAGCTACAGGCGAAGGGCTTGCCGTCGCCAGGCGAACTCGCGTTGCTTGAGCCGTGGCGCGATTCGCTCGACCCCGCCGTGTTCGGCCCGATGCCCGTGCAACCCGATACGACGCCGCCGGGCTCGCTGCGCGCGAACCTGCTCAAGGCGCGCGCGCTGCTCGCCGAAGCGGGCTGGACCTATCGCGACGGCGCGCTGCGCAACGCGAAGGGCGAGCCGTTCACGTTCGAAGTGCTCGACGACACGAGCGCTTCGGCGCAGTGGGCGCCGATCATGGCGCAGTACACGCAGGCGCTCAGGCGCCTTGGCATCCAGGTGAACTATCGCTCGGTCGATTTCGCGCTCTACCAGAAGCGGCTCGACGCCTTCGACTTCGACATGACGACCATCAAGTTCCCCGACGTTCAGGTGCCCGGCGCGGAACAGGTCGACCGCTTCGGCAGCAAGGCCGCCGACGAGCCGGGCTCCGGCAATCTGCTGGGCCTGAAGTCGCCCGCCGTCGATGCGATTCTCAAGGCGCTCACGCAGGCGCAAACGCTCCAGCAACTGCTCGACGCCACGCACGCGCTCGACCGGGTGCTGATGCACGGCTACTATGTGGTGCCGCAGTGGTACAGCGGGACGCACCGCGTGGCGTACAAGAACACGCTGGCGTATCCAGCGAAACTGCCGCTGTACTATGGCGCGAACGACTGGATCATCTCGACCTGGTGGCTGAAGTCACAACCCGGGCCGCAGCCCGAGCAACAAGCGGCTGGTCATTAACCACGGACACGACGGAAGCAACGAATCATGTGGAGCTACATCGTCAAACGCCTGCTGCTGATGATCCCGACGCTGCTCGGCGTGCTTACGCTGACCTTCGGCGTGATCCAGTTCGTGCCGGGCGGCCCCGTCGAGCAGGCGGTGCGCGAATTGCGGCGCGGCGCGGAGCAGGGCATGCCGTTCGGCATGCGCGCGCATTCGGGCGTGGACGCGCAGCAGATCGCGCAGCTCAAGCAGCTCTACGGCTTCGACAAGCCGCCGCTGCAACGCTATTTCCTGATGCTCGGGCGCTTCGCGCGCTTCGATCTCGGGCAGAGCTACTTCCATCACCAGAGCGTGTGGTCGCTCATCATTTCCAAGCTGCCGGTGTCGATCAGCATTGGCCTGTGGACCTTCTTTCTCACGTACCTGATATCGGTGCCGTTGGGCATCGCCAAAGCGGTGCGCAACGGCTCGCGCTTCGACCTCCTGACGAGTCTCGTCGTGCTCGTCGGTTATGCGATTCCGGGCTTCGTGCTCGGCGTCCTGCTGCTCGTGCTGTTTGGCGGCGGCTCGTTCCTGCAACTCTTCCCGCTGCGCAATCTCACTTCCGATAACTGGGACACGCTTTCGCTCGGCGGCAAGATTCTCGACTATCTCTGGCACATCACGCTGCCGGTGACGGCTTCGGTGGTGGGCAGCTTTGCCGTCACGACCATGCTGACCAAGAACGCGTTCCTCGAAGAGATCCGCCGCCAATACGTGCTGACCGCGCGCGCCAAGGGGCTTTCGGAGCGCACCGTGCTCTGGAAGCACGTGTTTCGCAACGCCTTGCTGCCGCTCGTGGTGGGCTTCCCGGCGGCGTTCATCGGCGCGTTCTTCACCGGCAGCCTGCTGATCGAAACGCTTTTTTCGCTCGACGGTCTCGGGCTGCTTTCATACGAATCGGTCGTGCGGCGCGATTATCCGGTCGTGCTCGGCACGCTGTATCTCTTCACGTTGATCGGACTGCTAACCAAACTGATTTCCGATCTGTGCTATGTGTGGGTCGATCCCCGCATCCAATTCGAACAACTGGAGCGCTGAGTTGAACCGAGTCCGCGCCGGCGCCGAGCCCGAACTGCGTACCGAGAGCGTACGCGCCTTCAAGTCGCCCACACCGAGGCGCCGCGTGTGGCTGCGCTTCAAGCAGCAGCGCCTTGGCTACTGGAGCCTGATCGTGTTTCTCGTCGCGTTCGCGGCGAGTCTCGCGGGTCCGCTCTGGAGCAACGACAAGCCGATCGTCGTGCGCTACGAGGGGCACATGTATTTCCCGTTGTTCAAGGACTATCCCGAGACCGCGTTCGGCGGCGATTTCCCCACGCCCGCCGACTACCTCGATCCGTACATTCGCCACCGCTTCGACGCGCCGGGCAACTTCGCGCTCTATCCGCCGAATCCGTACTACTACGACACGCTCAACTATTTCGCGAAAGTGCCGAATCCCGCTCCGCCGTCTCGGCAGAACTGGCTCGGTACCGACGAGAGCGGCCGCGACCTGTTCGCGCGATTGCTTTACGGCTTTCGCGTGTCGGTGGAGTTCGCGCTCGTGCTGACCGTCATCGGCACGCTGCTCGGCGTGCTGGCGGGCGCGGTGCAGGGGTACTTCGGCGGCAAGGTCGATATCTTCGGGCAGCGTCTCATCGAGATCTGGAGTTCGCTGCCGGAGCTTTATCTGCTGATCATCTTCGCGGCGATCTTCGAGCCCGGTTTCGTGCTGCTGATCGTGCTGCTTTCGCTGTTCGGCTGGATCGGTTTGTCCGACTACGTGCGCGCCGAATTCCTGCGCAACCGCAACCAGGACTACGTGCTGGCCGCGCGCGCGATGGGTCTTTCGAACTGGCAGATCATCTGGCATCACGTGTTGCCCAACAGCCTCACGCCCGTCATCACGTTCCTGCCGTTTCGCATGAGCGGCGCGATTCTCGCGCTCACGAGCCTCGACTTTCTCGGTCTTGGCGTGCCCGCGCCTACGCCTAGCCTTGGCGAACTGCTCGCGCAGGGCAAGCGCAATCTCGACGCGTGGTGGATCGCGCTCTCGACCTTCGGCGTGCTCGTGGCGACGCTGCTGCTGCTCACGTTCATCGGCGACGCGCTGCGCAACGCGCTCGACACGCGCATTTCCGACGCCATGAAGGCCGGAGGCAACCAGTGAGCGCCGTGCCTCAGGACATCGCCGCGCCGCTTCTCTCGATCGAGCATTTGAGCGTGCGCTTTCACGAGACGCTCGCCGTCGACGACGTCACGCTCGCGATCGGGCGCGGCGAGCGCGTGGCGCTCGTCGGCGAATCGGGCTCGGGCAAGACCGTCACGGCGCTCGCGGTTCTGCGCCTCCTGCAGGACGCGCAGATCAGCGGAACGATCCGCCTCGACGGCGACGATCTGCTCGCGAAGAGCGAGCGCGCGATGCGGGGAATGCGCGGCAACGACGTCGCGATGATCTTCCAGGAGCCGATGACGGCGCTCAATCCGCTCTACACGATCGGCGAGCAGATCGCGGAAACCATCGTGCTGCACGACGGCGTGTCGAAGAAGGAGGCCTACGAACAGGCGGTGGGGTTGCTCGAGCGCACCGGCATTGCCGAGGCGAGGCGGCGCGTGTCGAACTATCCGCATCAGCTTTCGGGCGGCCAGCGCCAGCGCGTGATGATCGCCATGGCGCTCGCGTGCCGTCCGCGCCTGTTGCTCGCCGACGAGCCGACCACGGCGCTCGACGTGACGATCCGCGGTCAGATCGTCGACCTGCTGCTCGAACTGCAGCAGGAAGAGGCGGCGCGGCGCGGCATGTCGGTGCTGCTCATCACGCACGATCTGAACCTCGTGCGCCGCTTCGCGCAGCGCGTGGCGGTAATGGAGAAGGGCAGGCTCGTGGAGTCGGGCAGCGTCGAGCAGATTTTCGAAGCGCCGCAACACCCGTACACGCAGCGGCTCATCGCGAGCCGGCCCGAGCGTCATGTGCTGCCCGTGTTGCCGATCGCGCCGGTGCTCCTGCAGGCGAAGGACGTGATCGTCGACTTCGCTACGAAGCTGCCGGGTTTTCGCGGCTGGTGGCAGAAAGGGCGCTATCGCGCCGTGAACGACGCGAACATCGCGGTGCGCCAGGGCGAGACGCTCGGTATTGTCGGCGAGTCCGGATCCGGCAAAACGACCCTTGCGATGGCGATGCTCGGGTTGCAACGCACGGCGGGCGGTGTCGTCGAGTTCCAGGGACGGCCGATCGCGAGCTATCAGGGGAGCGAGCGTCTTTCGTTGCGCTCGCATCTGCAGGTTGTCTTTCAGGACCCGTTCAGTTCGCTTTCTCCGCGCCAGACCATCGAGCGCATCGTGGGGGAGGGGCTCGCGCTCCATCGGCACGATCTTTCCACCGAAGAGCGGCGCAAGCGCGTTGTCGGCGTGCTGCGCGAAGTGGGCCTCGATCGCACGGCTTTGCAACGATACCCGCACGAGTTTTCGGGCGGCCAGCGCCAGCGCATCGCCATTGCGCGCACGCTGGTACTCGAGCCGCGCGTGATCGTGCTCGACGAACCGACCAGCGCGCTCGACGTTTCGATCCAGCAACAGGTGTTGAGATTGTTGACGGATCTGCAACGCAAGTACAACCTGGGCTACGTGTTCATCAGCCACGACCTGGAAGTGATCGGCGCGATGGCGCACCGCGTCGTGGTGATGCAGAACGGGGCGATCGTCGAGTCCGGCGAGGTCTCGAATATCTTCGATAGACCGGCCCATCCTTACACCCGAAAATTATTGAAAGCCGCATTCGATCGCTAGGCTTTGGCGGAACTTTAGGGTGAATTTCGGTGAAATTCACCAATGAGGTGAATGTCGCGATTGAATTTTTCTATTTGTTTTGACACACAAATACTTACTGGCTAGTATCGTCCAAACTTTTCTACTAACTCCCTGATTTACGGGCAATTTCTACCGACCAATGCAGCACCGATACCTGACCCAGGCTTGCACGCGCGTCGTCGCCGGGATGTTCATCGGCGTACTGATGGCCGCAGCTCCCGGCGCGTTCGCCGACGAAGTAAGCAGCTTTAACCAGAATGCCTCATTTTCGCCGAGCAACGCGGCGAATCCGCAGTCCATCCCTGCGGTGCAGAACGCACTCCAGAATGCCAACCAGGCGACCCCGGCGGCGGCTCCGGCCCCGACCGAAGGCGGCGCCAAGGCGTTCCTTTCCGGCATGGCCGGCAAAGCCGGCGACGTCGTTGTCGGTGCACTCAACATGATTGGCGTGCGTTACCGCTGGGGCGGCAACACGCCCGACTCTGGCCTCGACTGCAGCGGCTTCGTGCGCTACGTGTTCCAGGACACGCTCGGCATGTCGCTGCCGCGCCGCGCCGAAGAAATGAGCCGCGTGGGCGAGAAGGTCAGCATGAGCAACCTGAAGCCGGGCGACCTCGTGTTCTTCAACACGATGCGCCGCACGTTCTCGCACGTCGGCATCTACATTGGCGACAACAAGTTCGTGCACTCGCCGTCCACCGGCAGCACGATCCGTGTCGACGACCTCGACGACGGCTACTGGGAAAAGCGCTTCACGGGTGCACGCCGTGTCGAAACGTCGTTCACGCCGGACCAGCAGCAAAACCTCAAGCGCGTGAGCGCACAGTTCGACGGCAACGGCGGCAACTGATCGCCGGTTTTGCTGCGCTCTCGTAGCACAAAAAGCCCGCTTCTTTCGAAAGCGGGCTTTTTTGCGTTCAGGCGCCGCCCCAAAAGGGGGCGCCTTCGACTGACGCTCAGGCCGTCAGGCGCGCGGCCGAAAGCTTGCGCTCGAGTTCCGGCATCATCCGCGCCGCCGCTTCCTCACCCGCGAGAATCGCCGCGTTGCGCTGCGTGAAGTCGCTGCTCGACATCGCGTTGAGGTTCGGGCGGATCACGACGTCGGCGTACTTGTCGAGCTCGTAGGTCTTGATCGTCTGGCCCATGATCGTGAAGGTCTGCATCAGCACGTCGAACTGGCTCAGCGTCGCGGCCGTTTCCGGGCGCGCCGAGATATCGACGGCGATCACGAAATCGGCGCCCATCTTGCGTGCGAACGAGGCGGGCACGGGGCTTACGAGGCCGCCGTCCACGTATTCATGGCCCGCGATCTTCACCGGCTCGAAAATCGACGGAATGCTGCACGACGCGCGCACGGCAATGCCCGTGTTGCCGCGCTGGAACAGGATGGGCTGGCCCGTGCGCAGGTCGGTCGCGACGACGCCGAGCGGCTTCGCCATTCTTTCGATGGGGCGGTCGTGCAGCGTCGTATTCAGATAGTTCTGCAGCGCGACGCCCTGCAGGAGCCCGCGCGTGCGAAACGGCATCGCCCAGTCGCTGATCGAGGCTTCGTCCATCGTCAGTGCGAGCTTGTTGAGCGCGAAACCGTTCATGCCCGAGGCGTAAAGCGCCGCGACGACCGAGCCCGCGCTCGTGCCGACAACGAAGTCGACTTGCACATTGCGCGCCTCGAGCGCCTTGATTACGCCGATGTGCGCGAAGCCGCGCGCCGCGCCGCCGCCGAGCGCGAGTCCCACGCGGATCGGGCGCGTTGGCTTGGCGACCGGCGGTAGCGCTGGCGCGGTCGTGACAGGCGGCGGAGCGCTGGCGGTCTGCGTGCCTGCGGTCGTGCAGGCGGCAAGGACGGTGGAGGCGGCCGCAAGCGAAAAGTGGCGGCGGCTCAACGAGGGCGATGACTGCTTCAAGAAGGTTCTCCATGCGGTCCGCGTGCGTGTTCGACAAAGAACGACGCGGTACCCCGGTCTCTCGCGCGCGGGCGGTCGAGTTGCTGTGTTTGCGCGCGCGGCGCCGGATCGTGGTGGCGGCGCGCCGACATCATAAGGCAAAGCGCGGCCGGTTTAGCGAGCGTGCATGTAACGCGATGTGTCGATAGATGACAAGGCACTTGCCGGTTTGCGAGCGTGCGGCCATTTGCACGAGAGAAGCGCGGCATTCACAGGCGCGCGCCGGACCTCGCCCGCCAGGCCGAAGCGGTGCATGGCGGGTATAATCCCGTCTCTAATTTTCCGGATTCCCGTTCGCGCGCGAGCTTGTGCGCCCCGGCGCTCCCGCGCTTGCCGCGCGGGCCGAATGCGCCGCGAACCCTGGCCATCCGCCGCCGTGGCTGCCGCCGTGACTGATTTGTCGCCTGCGCCGCGCCCCGGATGGCATCGTCCTCGAGTAATCGCCCATGACTACCTCTGTCGTCCGTACCCGCTTCGCGCCGAGCCCGACCGGCTTCATCCACCTCGGCAACATCCGTTCCGCGCTGTACCCGTGGGCGTTCGCGCGCCACAACAAGGGCGTTTTCGTGCTGCGGATCGAAGACACCGACCTCGAACGTTCGACGTCGGAGTCGGTCGATGCGATCCTCGAAGGCATGGAGTGGCTCGGCCTGAATTTCGACGAAGGTCCGTTCTACCAGATGCAGCGCATGGACCGTTATCGCGAAGTGCTCAAGGAGATGCAGGAGCAGGGCCTCGTCTACCCGTGCTACATGTCGACCGAAGAGCTCGACGCGCTGCGCGAGCGCCAGCGCGCCGCCGGCGAGAAGCCGCGCTACGACGGCACGTGGCGCCCGGAGCCGGGCAAGGTGCTGCCCACGCCGCCAGAGGGCGTGCAGCCGGTGCTGCGCTTCCGTAACCCGCTTACGGGCGTGGTGGCATGGGACGACGCAGTCAAAGGCCGCGTGGAGATCTCGAACGAAGAGCTCGACGACCTCGTGATCGCGCGCCCGGACGGCACGCCGACCTACAACTTCTGCGTGGTCGTGGACGACCTCGACATGAAGATCACGCACGTGATTCGCGGCGACGACCACGTGAACAACACGCCGCGCCAGATCAACATCTTGCGCGCGCTCGGCGGCGAGCCGCCGGTCTATGCGCACCTGCCCACCGTGCTCAACGAGCAGGGCGAGAAGATGAGCAAGCGCCACGGCGCGATGAGCGTGATGGGCTATCGCGACGCGGGCTATCTGCCTGAAGCGGTGCTCAACTATCTCGCGCGTCTGGGCTGGTCGCACGGCGACGCTGAAGTGTTTACCTGCGAGCAGTTCGTGGAGTGGTTCGACCTCGATCATCTGGGCAAGTCGCCCGCACAGTACGACCACAACAAGCTCAACTGGCTCAACAATCACTACCTGAAGGAAGTGGACAGCGCGCGTTTGGCGGAGCTCTCGAAGCCGTTTTTCGCTGCGCTCGGCGTAGACGAAGCGGCGCTCGCCCAGGGCCCCTCGCTTGAAGGCGTGGTCGCGCTCTTCAAGGACCGTGCGAACACGATCAAGGAGATCGCCGAGAGCGCAATGATGTTCTACCGCGAGCCGCAGCCGGAAGCTGAAGCACTTGCGCAGCACATTACGGACGCCGTGCGCCCCGCGCTCGCCGATCTCGCCGCTGCGCTCAAGGGTGCGGAGTGGACGAAGGAGGGCGTCTCTGCCGCGCTCAAGGCAACGCTTGCCACGCACAAGCTCAAGATGCCGCAGCTCGCAATGCCGGCCCGTTTGCTCGTGGCGGGTACGACGCATACGCCTTCGGTCGATGCTGTGCTCGTGCTGTTCGGCCGTGATGCGGTGGTGAGCCGTCTCGAGAAGGGCATTTCGGCTGCAAAGTAAATTTTTTAAAGAATTTTTCGCCCGGACCCTAGCGCCCGGGCGGCCGTTCTTGTAGTATTCGGGCTCCGTTGAATACGGGGCGCGAGAAAGTTGCAAATGAGCAGCAAATCTCACGCAAAGAGCCGCAGAATCGGGCAACGATGTTTCAAGGAAACCTCGAAGCGCTACAAAAAACGATTCAAAAGCTCTTGACGAAAGCGAAATTGCTGTTTAAAATCTCGCTTCTGTTCTGCAAGGGGGTATAGCTCAGCTGGGAGAGCGCTTGCATGGCATGCAAGAGGTCAGCGGTTCGATCCCGCTTACCTCCACCAACAGAACATGCAGTAGGCAGTAGAGTGTGGTAAAGGCATTATCTGAAAAGATCATGTCCCCTTCGTCTAGAGGCCTAGGACATCACCCTTTCACGGTGAGTACAGGGGTTCGAATCCCCTAGGGGACGCCAGACATGAGCGTCGTCAATGAGATTGGCGAGGCATCAGATGGAATCAACATCCATCTGACTGTGTCGAGTTGGAGCGGTAGTTCAGTTGGTTAGAATACCGGCCTGTCACGCCGGGGGTCGCGGGTTCGAGTCCCGTCCGCTCCGCCAGATTCAAAGCCGTTCGGTAGTATCGAGCGGTCTGTAGTTCAAGGCGTAAGCCTGCGCTTATGCCTGTGTTGTCCCCTTCGTCTAGAGGCCTAGGACATCACCCTTTCACGGTGAGTACAGGGGTTCGAATCCCCTAGGGGACGCCAAATCAAAATGCGGCGCCAAAGAAGTAACACTGCGCAGTAGCACTGCATGCAATGTGGCGACGCCGCCAGCGGGAATCGACCGACGCCCGCCGGTGAGCAGCAAGCTGGAGCGGTAGTTCAGTTGGTTAGAATACCGGCCTGTCACGCCGGGGGTCGCGGGTTCGAGTCCCGTCCGCTCCGCCAGAATGAAGCCCGTTGGATACGTCCAACGGGCTTTTTCTTTTTCCGCAGACGTTTCTCCCACTTCCATCTGCGTTCTTTTCCTACGCGTCATTTCGCTTTGCCGTACGGACAATCTGCGATTGCCGGCGGCCGCGCGTTATCGTAGCGTTGTCGAAACTTCGTTTCCCCGCTTGCCGACATGTTCGCACCGAACGACATTCCGTCGCCGTTTCAGTTGCGCCGCGCCACCATGGACGATTTCGAGTTCGCGGAGACGCTCACGCGCAACAACATGGGTGGCTACTATCTGCGGCATCACCTCGTCTGGCGCGGCGATCTCTTTCTGGCGAGCTATCGCGAGTCGGAGAATTACATCCTCGAGCTCGACGGCGAGGCAATCGGCGTGCTGCGCGTGACGCAGGAGGGCGATTCGCTGCATATTCGAGATGTGCAGATCGCCCAAGGGTATCGCGGCAATGGAGCCGGCACGTTCTTGCTCGACATATCGCACCAATGGGCCCGCGAGCGCGGCCTGCGCGAGCTGCAACTGCGTGTGTTCGTCGATAACCCGGCTGCGCGTCTTTATCTGCGTATGGGTTATCGCGTGGCGGGTCCGAGGCTTGCGCGCCTCGGCTCGATTCGCCACATGACGCGGCTTGTCTGAACCTGGCCGCTCTTCCTCTCAACGCTCGTTGTCGTCGCGTTCGGCGGCCACGGAGTCTTCGGGTTCGTCTGCATCGCGGTCGCCCGTGCCG
Source organism: Paraburkholderia sp. JHI869 (assembly GCF_038900775.1). NCBI lineage: Bacteria > Pseudomonadati > Pseudomonadota > Betaproteobacteria > Burkholderiales > Burkholderiaceae > Paraburkholderia > Paraburkholderia sp. JHI869. Next base: position 35,716 of record NZ_JAYMSC010000006.1, on the reverse strand, counting down.
CGCGCAATGAAAGCGCGTGGGCTTTCGCCGAAGGCGCGGCGAAACATTGCCGAAAACGCGCTCTGGCTCTGATAGCCGAGTTCCTGCGCCACGACGGCCATTGGACGCCCCTGATTGAGCAGCGGGATCGCGCGCGCGAGAATCGCCTGCTGACGCCACTGCGAAAAGCTCACCCCAAGCTCCTGACGAAAGAGCCGCGCGATCGTGCGCGTGCTCGCGCCCACGTGCGCGGCCCAGTATTCGAGCGAGCCAGGTCCGGCCGGGTCGGCGATGAGCGCTTCGCACAGCGCGCGCAGGCGCTTTTCCTCGGGCATCGGCACAGCAAGCGGCAGCGGCGCCGAGCGCGTGATCTCGTCGAGCGCCAGGGCGCCTAGCAGGCGCTCGCGAGCGGTGGGAATGCCGCGCTCGTCGAGTGCGGCGATCGTTTCTCGCAGCAGGCCTGACACCTCGACCACGCGGCACGCGTCGAGACCGGGTGGAATCACCGATTCGTCCACGTAGAGCGTGCGCAGGTACGCATCTTCGACGATTGCGACCTCGTGTGTGATGTGAGGCGGCACCCAGATCGCGCGTGAGGGCGGCACCATCCACGTCGTGCCGGGCGTGGCCATGCGCAGCACGCCGCGCGACGAGTAGGCGAGTTGCGCCCACGCGTGCGTGTGCTGCGCAATGCACACCCCGGCCGGCATGGGCCGCGAGCGCACGCGGATAGGATGCGTGGGCGTAGGCGCGAACTCGGGCGGGATATCGATGAGTTCGGCGCGCGGCAGCGCCTGGTTGCGTGCGGTGTTGAGCGGATCCACGGGCATGAGGGGCGGGGCGAGCGGGTTTGGCGCACTCATTGTAGACGCCTCGTGCTCGAGGGATTGGGCCGCACGCATTTGTGGCCGGGCATAATGTGGACGAATCGACAGCAAGCTCGTGTGGCGCGAGCCGTCTTGAAGGAGAGAAAAGCCATGAAATACATGTTCGTCTACGGCACGCTTCGCGCGGGCGAGATCAACGACATCAACCTCGCGGCGGATAGCAACGGGATCGCGCGCCCGCGTCACCTCGGTCTCACCACGCTCGCCGGCCGGCTCTTCGACTTCGGCACCTATCCCGGCATGGTGGCCGAGTCGGCGGATGCGCAGTCGACGGTCGTCGGCGACGTCTACGAAATCGATGACGCGCTGCTCGCCGTGCTCGACGAAATCGAGCAGGTTTATCCGGGCGTCGACGATCTCTTCGTTTCGGAGGAAGTGGATATCGAGGTGCAGGGCGAACGCATCGCTTGCCTCTACTATCCGGTCGCGCCTGCCGCCGTTGCAGGACGCTCCGAGATCGAAGGCGGCGACTGGGTCGCGCATCGGCGCGCACGGATCATTTAGCACGCGGCATGCAGCGCATCGTGCACGCGCTGCGCATTGCATGAAAACACGAAGGCCCGGCGGATTCGCATCCGCCGGGCCTTTTTCGCTGGCTAGCCGTTAGATCTGCCGATCGATTAGATCTCTTCGTACAGCGGCAGCGTCAGGAACTCGACGAAGTCTTCCGACGTCGACATCTGCTCGAAGATCTGCGCGGCGCGCTCGTACGGCTTCGTGTCGCCGCCGACCGATGCCTTCACCTTGTCCAGTTCCTGCGGGATCAGATCGCGCACGAGTTCAGCCGTGACCTTGCGGCCGTCTTCGAGCTTGCCCTTGGGCGAGCGGATCCACTGCCACACCTGCGAGCGCGAGATTTCGGCGGTCGCGGCATCTTCCATCAGATTGTGGATCGGCACGCAGCCATTGCCCGCGAGCCACGAACCGAGGTAGTGGATCCCCACGTTGATGTTGTTGCGCAGGCCCGTTTCGGTGATCGGCGCTTCCGGACGGAAGTCGAGCAGATCCTTGCCGGCAACGTTCACGTCCGGGCGCTGCTTGCCGATCTGGTTCGGCTTGTCGCCGAGCACCTTCACGAACTCTTCCATTGCGATCGGCACGAGGCCCGGGTGCGCGACCCAGCCGCCGTCGTAACCGTCCGTTGCGTCACGCGCCTTGTCCGAGCGCACGCCGCCCATGGCTTTGTCGTTCGCGGCCGCGTCGTTCTTGATCGGGATGAGCGCGCTCATGCCGCCGATCGCCGGCGCGTTGCGCTTGTGGCAGGTCTTGAGCAGTTCGAGCGCGTAGGCGCGCATGAACGGCACGGTCATCGTGATCTGCGAGCGGTCGGCCAGACAGAAGTCCTTGTCGTTCTTGAACTTCTTGATCGCCGAGAAGATGTAGTCCCAGCGGCCGGCGTTGAGGCCCGAGCTGTGCTCGCGCAGTTCATAGAGGATCTCGTCCATCTCGAACGCGGCGAGGATCGTCTCGACCAGCACCGTGGCGCGAATCGTGCCGCGCGGGATGCCCACGCCTTCCTGCGCAGCGACGAAGATGTCGTTCCACAGACGCGCTTCAAGGTGGCTTTCCATCTTCGGCAGATAGAAGTACGGGCCGCTGCCGCGCGAAATCAGCTCCTTCGCGTCGTGGAAGAGGTAAAGCGCGAAGTCGAAGATGCCGCCCGACACACGCTGACCGTCGACCGTCACGTGCTTTTCGTCGAGGTGCCAGCCGCGCGGACGCACGATCAGCGTGGCGGTCTTGTCGTTGAGCTTGTAGGTCTTGCCGTTCTGCTCGAGCGAGATCGTGCGGCGCACTGCGTCCTTCAGGTTGAGCTGGCCGACGATCTGGTTTTCCCAGTTCGGCGAGTTCGAGTCCTCGAAGTCGGTCATGTACGCGTCCGCGCCCGAGTTCAGCGCGTTGATGATCATCTTGCGCTCGACCGGGCCCGTGATTTCCACGCGGCGGCATTCGAGATCCTTCGGCAGCGCCGCGATCTTCCAGTCGCCTTCGCGGATCGATTTCGTGTCGGCAAGAAAGTCGGGGCGCTCGCCGGCGTCGAGGCGCTTCGTGCGCTCGACGCGTGCCTTCAGCAGTTCCTGGCGGCGCGGCTCGAACGCGCGGTGCAGCTTCGCGACGAGTTCGAGCGCTTCGGGCGTGAGGATCGTTTCGAAGCCGGGCTGGATCTCAGCCGTAATCTGCATGCCTTGCGGCAGTTGCAACGTGGTCGTCATTTTCTAGCTCCTTGGTCGGTCAGATGGTGAATGTGTGGTTGTTGTAGCTGCGTCGAGCGGGTTGTCCGTCACGCGCCTGGGCTGAGGCGAGGGCGGCTTGGCTTTTCGGGCGCAGCGGTTTCGAGAAAGGCGGCGAGTTCTGCCAAGCCGCCGCCAGTGCCGTGCGGCGCCACGCCGAGCTCTTCGGCAGGCAGTCGCTGGCGGTTGATCCAGAACGTGGTGTAGCCGAACCAGCCGGCGCCCGCGGCGTCCCAGCCGTTCGACGACACGAACACCATGTCGTGCGGCGCGGCGTCGAAGGCGGCCGTGCCGAGCGAATACGCGGCGGCGGCCGGCTTATAGGCGCGCACGGCATCGACCGAAAGCACGTGGTCGAAGAGGCCGCTCATGCCGGCGCTCTTCACCGCGATGTCGAGCATCTGCGGATTGCCGTTCGAGAGGATCGCAAGGCCCATGCGTGTGCCGTCTTCGCGGGGCTCGCGCAGGCGGCGCAGCACGGGCAGCACGTCGGGGAACGCCGAGAGGCAGGCGTATTCGTCCATGAGACGTTTTTCGCCCGCGCCCGTGAGCGGCAGGTTCAGGCGGCGCGCGGCGTAACGCAGCGCGTCGAGCGTGATGTCCCAGAACGGGCGGTAGCGTGCGCCGGCCGGGTCGGAGAGCGTGCGCAGCTGCGTGTATTCGATCTGCTTCAGACGCCAGAGCTGCGAGAGCGCTTCGCCCTGGCCGGGGAACATCTGCTCGGCGGCAGCGACGACCGAATGCACGTCGAAGAGCGTGCCGTACGCGTCGAAGATCACTGCCTTGGGAAATCGTGTTGTCGATGGTGTCGTTGTGGCCGACATAGCCTTGCACTCCGTCTTCAGAGGTCGAGGTCGATTGTATTCATGAGTCGTATCACTGAAAAAGGCGGGATTGATCACTTGATCTTTTACTTTTACCCACCTAATCTGTCGGCTTGCCTTCTCTTTTCCACTGTTTCTGTCGCCCAATGCGTGCAGGGCCCGCCGATGGACCGCTTCAAGCAGATCGAGACCTTCGTTACCGTCGCCGCCAAGGGCAGCCTTTCCGCCGCCGCCCAGGCCGAGGGCGTGGCGCCCGCCATCATCGGACGGCGCATCGATGCGCTCGAGGAGCGCCTCGGCGTGAAGCTGCTCGTGCGCACTACGCGGCGCATCACGCTCACGTTCGAAGGGTCGGCGTTCCTCGAGGACTGCCAGCGCATCATCCACGACATGCAGAACGCCGAGGCGAGCGTGTCCGAGGGCGGGGTGAAAGCGAGCGGGCACCTGCGCGTGTCCGCGCCGGCAGGCTTCGGGCGGCGGCACGTCGCGCCGCTCGTGCCCGATTTCACGGTCGCGCATCCGGACGTGAGCATCGCACTCGATCTGTCGGACCGGCTCGTCGATCTGGTCAACGAAGGCTTCGATTGCGCCGTGCGCCTGGGCGAATTGCCCGACTCGTCCCTCGTGTCGCTCAAGCTCGGCGAGAACCGGCGCGTGTGCGTGGCGGCGCCCGCGTATCTGTCGCGCCGCGGCGAGCCCGAAACGCCCGCCGACCTTGCGCGCCACAACTGCCTCGCCTTTGGCGCGAGCCTGAACCAGCAGCGCGGCTGGGCGTTTCAGCAGGACGGCAAGGTGGTGTCGATTCGCGTGGCGGGCACGATGGAATGCTCCGACGGCGCGGTGCTGCACGAGTGGTGTCTCGCGGGCCACGGTCTGGCGTGGCGCTCGTGGTGGGAAGTCGGCGGGGACATTGCGGCGGGCCGGCTCGCGACCGTGCTCGACGCATTCGCCGCGCCGCCGATCGGCATTCATGCCGTGTTTCCGCAGCGCCGCCATTTGCCGCTGCGCGTGCGCCTCTTTCTCGACTATCTCAAGCATACCTACGGCCAACCCGGTTACTGGGGATAGGGGTGCGCGTTTCCGATATGCGGGTTGACCCGCACGCACGGCTTGCGTCGATTTTTCGCGCACTACAATCGACCTGAGGGTCGAGGCGCTCGCCCGCGCGAGACGCCGGCTCTGAGTGATTGCCCCGCGTTTTGACCCGTGGCTTTGACTCCTGACTTGCCCGTATTCCGACAGACCACGGAGGGCGCCATGTTCAAGCACATCCTCGTTCCGACCGACGGTTCGGAGTTGTCCAAGAAAGCGATCGACGGCGCGATCGACCTCGCACGCACGGTGGGTGCGCGCGTCACGGCCTACGCGTGTCTGCCGCAATATCCGTACTCGCCTTATGCCGACGTGGTGATCGAGCCGCCCGGCGACTTCCAGACGCGCAGTGAGCGAGAGGCGCGCGTGCATCTGGACGAAATCGAGGCGGCGGCGCGCAACGCGGGCGTCGCGTGCGACAGCCGTACGAGCGTGCATCCATCGCCGTATCTCGGCATTATCGAAGCCGCCGAATCCGGCGGCTGCGATGTCATCTTCATGGCCTCGCACGGGCGTCGCGGGCTTGGCAGCCTGCTGATCGGCAGCGAGACGCAGCGCGTGCTCACCCATACGAAGATTCCGGTGATCGTGTATCGCTAGGCTTGTGTGATGCGGGTGTTACGGATTTCAGGCGCCAGTCAAGGCGGGCGCTTTCCGATAGATTCGCGAAGAAGCACAAGGCCATGCCCGCCCGGTGCGTTGGCTGGGCGAGCCACGGGCCGGATTCTGTCCAGCACGCGAGGCCTGTGTCCTCTACCGCTTCCTCCCTGAAACGCCTCGCGGCACGCGCGCCGGCAGGCGGCCGGCGCGCCCCGCCAAGGTACGCGTGCCGGCTGCCGGTCCGGGCGCGGCGGCTTGCGCCGCCGGTCGTGCCGATCCTGGCGATACTGCCGTTGCTGCCGGTGGTCTTATGCCACCTTCTTGTCGAAGAACTGCTCGTCTTCGGTCGAACCGTGCAGCGCCGTGGTCGAGGCGTCGCGCTCGACCGTCTGCGTCACCGCGTCGAAGTAGCCGGTGCCCACTTCGCGCTGATGCTTCACCGCGGTGAAGCCCTTTTCGGCGGCGGCAAACTCGGCCTGCTGGAGTTCGACGAACGCGCTCATGTTCTGGCGTGCATAGCCGTGCGCGAGGTTGAACATCGAGTAGTTGAGCGAGTGGAAGCCCGCGAGCGTGATGAACTGGAACTTGTAGCCCATCGCGCCCAGCTCGCGCTGGAACCTGGCGATCGTCGCGTCGTCGAGGTTCTTCTTCCAGTTGAACGACGGCGAGCAGTTGTACGAGAGGAGCTTGCCCGGGAACTGCTTGTGGATCGCTTCGGCGAACTTCTTCGCGAACTCCAGATCCGGCTTGCCCGTTTCGCACCAGATCATGTCGGCGTACGGCGCGTAGGCGAGACCGCGTGAGATGGCCTGCTCGAGGCCGTTCTTCGTGCGGAAGAAGCCTTCCACGGTGCGCTCGCCGGTCAGGAACGGGCGGTCGTTCTCGTCGATGTCGGATGTGACGAGGTCCGCGGCTTCCGCGTCGGTGCGGGCGAGCAGCACGGTCGGCACGCCGCAGACGTCGGCAGCCAGACGCGCGGCCGTGAGCTTGGCGATGTTCTCGCGCGTCGGCACGAGCACCTTGCCGCCCATGTGGCCGCACTTCTTCACCGAGGCGAGCTGGTCTTCGAAGTGGACGCCGGCAGCACCCGCTTCGATCATCGCCTTCATCAGTTCGAACGCGTTGAGCACGCCGCCGAAGCCCGCTTCAGCGTCGGCCACGATCGGCTGGAAGAAGTCGGTGTAGCCTTCGTCGCCCGGGTTCTTGCCTTCGGACCACTGGATCTGGTCGGCGCGGGTGAGCGTGTTGTTGATACGCTTGACCACTTGCGGCACCGAGTTGGCGGGGTAGAGCGACTGGTCCGGGTACATTTCGCCGGCGAGGTTGGCGTCGCCGGCGACTTGCCAGCCCGAGAGGTAGATCGCCTTGAGGCCGGCCTTGACCTGCTGCATGGCCTGGTTGCCCGTGAGCGCGCCCAGTGCGTTGATGAACGGCTCGTTGTTCACGCCTTGCCAGAGCTTTTCGGCGCCGTGCTTCGCAAGCGTGTGCTCGGGCTGGATCGAGCCGCGCAGGCGCACCACGTCATCAGCGGTGTAGTTGCGCTTGATGCCCTTCCAGCGCGGATCGGTTTCCCATTGCTGTTGGAGCTGCTGGGCCTGCTGTTGACGAGTCGACATGGTGTGCTCCTTCGTTTGCCTGATAAGTGGATCGCTGAAACGAAACTCCTGAACCGCTGAATCTCGTGAAACGAAGGCGCCGGGTGCTGACTTTAGGGTGCTTCGTTTCGCGAACTCTTATATAAGAGTCTAGGCAAATCGGTCGGCCGGCAACAGACAGCCAACAGGCTTTTTCGGCGTTTTTTATTTCAATAAAATCATCGCGTTATATGACGTGTTTTGCGATGTGAAAAACTATTTTCCATCTTGCAATAGGTCCCTTTGTGCCACGCAGCACGATTTTTTACGAAGCAAAAAAATTTTTCATATCGTGAAATTTGCGCGAAGATAAAAAAAGACCGGTGCCTGAGCACCGGTCCTGAGCATTTCGCTGCGGCGGTGGGGCGGCTCAAAGGCCGCGCCATGCGCCGCTAATCGACTATTTAGCTGTCGCGACGTGCGCCACGCGGGCCGTCGTTACGGCGCGCGCCGTAGCCGCCACCGCCTTCGCGCGAGCGGCCGTAGCCTTCGCGTTGCTGGCCGTAGCCGCCGCGGTTGCCTTCGCCATTGCGCGAGCCGCCGCCAAAGCCGCCTTCACGCGAACCGTAGCCGCCTTCGCGGGCGCCGTAGCCGCCGCGCGAGCCTTCCGGCTTGTTGCCCCAGCTGTTGCCGTTGCGATCGCCGCCGCCGTTGTTGCCACCATTGCCGCCACGGGCGCCGTAGCCACCCGGCTTGCCATTGCCGCCACCGTTGCCGAAGCGACGGCCACCGCCGTTGCCACCGCCCGGACGGCCGCGGCCGCCAAAGCCGCGGTTAGCCGGCGGCGCCTTGCGCGGCTCGAAGCCTTCCACGACGTTCACGGGCAGCGGCGAGCGCACGAAGCGCTCGATGCGCTTGAGCGCGCCTTGCTCGGCGTGATGCACGAGGCTCACCGCCACACCCGAGCGGCCTGCACGGCCGGTACGGCCGATACGGTGCACGTAGTCTTCGGCGAACTTCGGCAGGTCGTAGTTGAACACGTGCGTAATGCCGGGGATGTCGATGCCGCGCGCCGCGACGTCGGTCGCGACGAGCACGCGCACGCGGCGCTCGCGCAGCGCACGGATCGTGCGGTTACGCGCGCCTTGCGGCAGGTCGCCGTGCAGCGCGGCGCTTTCGAAGCCAGCGTCGGCAAGCTTGCCGGCGAGCTGGTCGGCGTCCATCTTCGTTGCGGTGAACACGATGGCCTGGTCGAGGCTCTCGGCACGCAGCAGGTGGTCCAGCAGACGATCCTTGTGATCGCGGTCGTCCACGTAGTGCACGGTTTGCGCGATGTTCGAGTTCGCTTCGACCTTGCGCACGATCTCGATACGCTCCGGGTCCTTCAGCAGACGGCCGGTGATCGAAGCGATCTTGCCGTCGAGCGTGGCCGAGAACAGCATCGTCTGACGCGTTTCCGGCGTAGCGGCGACGATCGTGTCGATGTCGTCGATGAAGCCCATGTCGAGCATGCGGTCGGCTTCGTCGAGCACGAGCATCTTGAGTTCGGACAGGTCGATACGGCCGCGCTCGAGGTGATCGAGCAGACGGCCCGGCGTCGCCACGAGAATCTCGGGGTTCTTCGCAAGCAGCATCAGCTGCTGACCGTAGGCCACGCCGCCGAGAATGCTCACCGTGCGCAGACGGCGCAGGTGCTGGCCGTACGTCGAAGCGGCCGTGGTCACCTGCATCGCGAGCTCACGCGTGGGCGTGAGGACGAGGAGACCGGGGCGTGCCACGGGCTGCGGACGGCGCTGGCGGCGATCGCCTTGCGAGCCGTTCGCACCTTGCGGGCGCGGCTCGCGCGGCTGGGCAGCCTGGGCCTTCTGGATCTGCGCGAAGCGCTCGATGGCGGGCAGCATGAATGCCGCGGTCTTGCCCGAACCGGTCGGGCTCGAGACCAGCAGGTCGCGGCCGGCGATGGCGACAGGAATGGCGCGTTCCTGTACGGGCGTCGGGGCCTTGTAGCCCGCTGCGATCAGCGCGGAGACGATCTCCGGCGACAGACCGAGCGACGCGAATGCCGAACCGTCGGTAGCATCGGCGGCCTGCGCGGGGGCTTCAGCGGAAGCGTCGGCGGCGGCGGGAAGACCGAGGGCCTGATCGGCGATTGCGTCCAGGGGGCTTTGGGTATTGCTCGAAGTCATGAAAATCCTTGTTACACAGGAAATAGAACGTCGGCGCCAATCGGCATACCCAAGTCGTCGGATTTTGCGAACAAATCGAAAAACGGGGGCAATCCGCACCACGTAAGGGCGGATTTTTTTCGTTAGAAGCTGTTTTGGGTGCGACTTTGGCCGGGATTGGCCAGTCGCCAGCCTGATACTTGACGGCCCGAAAACAGGGCCACGGCAGGAGGGGACAGGTTCTAAACTGGATTGGAGCTTAACGCTACGAGGCGTTGTGCTGATCGAACGAGCGACCGGAGCGCAACGCAGCACGCAGTATATCTCGTTTTGTTGCGGCGCGCCAGAGCGACGCACCGCAAAGCTGCGGGCGCGGCAGCGTGACGCAGCAGACCGGGGAGCGCTGGCTCGTCACGCGCGCATTTTCAATCGCGCGGGCTCAGTTCGTGGCGCCGCTCTTGAGCGATTCGACGAGCTCGACATACTGCTGTTTGGCAGCGTCCTGCGCCGTGCCCTGCAGCGCGGCCCACGCTTCGTACTTGTACTTGCCGACGATGTCGGTGAAGCCGGGCTTGTCGCCGTGCACGTCGCCTTCGGTGGCCTGCTTGAAGAGTGCATAGAGGCGCAGCAGCGTCAGGTTGCCGGGGCGCTCGGGCAATAGCTGCACGTCTTGCTGGGCTTGGGCGAACTGCGTGTTCACGTCGCTCATCGTTGTTTCCTCCGCATGTTGGTTCAGGTCAGCGCGCCGATGGTAGCAGCGCGAACCCCGGAAAAGCTGGAGCGATTCCTCCACTTGTGCCGGGCACGGATGCGCCAAAAGAGGCCGTGACGCCCGCGGATGCGCCCGATGGCGAGAGCCGTGGGCCCGCGTGGGGGGCGGGGCATTACAATAGCGCTCATGACCGAAACTGTGCTGCTTGCCCTCGATACTTCGACCGAATACTGTTCGGTCGCGCTGCTTCGCGTCGCCCCTGGCGGCGCAGATCGTTCTCCCTCCACTGGCGGCGAGAGCGCTTCCGGATCGCGCTCGGAAGTCAGCGTCTGGGTGCGCCACGAAGCCACCGGCGCCGTCTCCAGTACGCGCCTTCTGCCGGCAATCGGCGAATTGTTCGACGAAGCGGGTCTTTCGCTTGCCGACTGCGACGCGATTGCGTTTGGAGCGGGCCCGGGTTCCTTTACGGGGCTGCGCACGGCGACGGGCGTGGCTCAGGGGCTCGCGTTCGGCCTCGATATCCCCGTGGTGCCGGTGGGCACGCTGCTCGTGTGCGCGGAGAGCGCGCGGCTGCGCGATCCCGCTGTCACCCGCGTGCTGGCCGCGCTCGACGCGCGCATGGACGAAGCCTACTGGGCCGATTACGAATGGGACGCCGCGGGGGGCGACTGGCGCACGCTGCAGGCGGCATCGCTCGACGCGCCGGAGCACATCGCCGCGCCCGGTGCGCCGTTCACGCTGGCGGGCAATGCCGCTGCCGCTTTCGGCGCTCGCCTCGCCGCCGCTGCCGCCGCGCGCACGATCGACGCCGAGGCGCTCCCGCACGCGCTGCCGCTCGCGCATGCGGCGTTGCGCGCGTATCGCGCGGGCCGCACGCAACCCGCCGATCAGGCCGCGCCTGAATACGTGCGCAACAAGGTCGCGCAGACTACGGCCGAGCGGCTCGCCGCGAAGGCCGCCGCCCAGGGTGGCGCGGGTGGCGAGGGCACGCGATGAGCGGCGTGCTCATGACCGACCGCTACCTGTCGCCGATGACCGAAAGCGACCTGGACGAAGTTGCGATCGTCGAGCGCTCGGCGTATGAGTTCCCGTGGTCGCGCGGCAACTTCGAGGACTCGCTGCGCAACGGCTACTACGGTCTGTGCATGCGCCACGTCACCGGCACGCTGATCGGCTATTGCGTGCTGATGCCCGTGGTCGACGAGATGCACCTGCTGAATCTGTGCGTTGCGCCTCTGGCGCAGGGCGCGGGCGCGGGGCTCGCGATGCTGCGCGAAGCGGTACGCATTGCGCACACGCAAGGCCTCGAAGGCTTGCTGCTCGAAGTCCGGCCTTCGAATCACCGGGCAATCCGGCTCTACGAACAGTTCGGCTTCGTCACGATCGGCCGCCGCAAGAACTACTATCCGGCCCGGCATCACAGCCGCGAGGACGCACTCGTGATGCGTTTTTCTTTTGCAGGGGAGGGCGCGGATGTCGCTCGATGAAATCGCGCTGGAGGAGCTTGGGCTCGCGCCGCGCTGGGTGCGCAAAGGGGCAAGCGCAGGAGCGCCGCTCGACGCGGCTCGTGAAGATGAGGCCGTTGCGCTGTCGCCCGCCGTGGCGCGCGCCGAAACCGAGGCGCCTGTGCCGCCCGCAGTCGAGGCGGCCCGTCCGGCCGCCGCAGAGCTGTCGCCAGCACCGCAACCCGCCGCGCGCGCCGCTTCGCCCGCGAAGCCCGCACCGCATTCATCCGACGAACCGCCGCCCCCGACCGACGACGATTTCGCCTGGTTCGACTCAGTGGCCCAGCCGGTTTTGCCACCCGACGCCGAACTCGCTCAGGCGAGCGGCGCACCGCGCAGCGACGTCGCGACGCTCGACTGGGAAACGCTTGCCGAGCGCGTGGCCTCATGCACACACTGCCGTCTCTGCGAGAAACGCACCAACACCGTGTTCGGCGTAGGCGATCGCGAGGCCGACTGGATGCTGATCGGCGAGGCGCCCGGCGAGAACGAAGACCGCCAGGGCGAGCCCTTCGTCGGGCAGGCCGGCAAGCTGCTCGACAACATGCTGCGCGCGCTCTCGCTCGCGCGCGGCGAGAACGTCTATATCGCGAACGTCATCAAGTGCCGCCCGCCTGGCAACCGCAATCCGGAGCCCGACGAAGTTGCGCGCTGCGAGCCGTATCTGCAGCGTCAGGTGGCGCTCGTGAAGCCGAAGATCATCGTCGCGCTCGGGCGCTTCGCGGCGCAGAGCCTGCTGAAGACCGACGGCAGCATCGCGTCGCTGCGCGGACGCGTTCACGAGTACGAGGGTGTGCCCGTCATCGTCACTTACCACCCCGCGTATCTGCTGCGCAGCCTGCAGGACAAGGCGAAGGCCTGGACCGACCTCTGTCTCGCGCGCGACACGTGGCGCGCGGCATCCGGCGGCGAGCGATGAACGCCGCGCGGCCCGCGGACGTATCCGGCGCCAACTGTGCCGGGGGCGACGGCGGGCCGCGGCATGATGCCGGGTCGGAGCGCGTGCCCGGCACTTGCGCAAACCAAGACGTAATCGATCGCCTTACCGATCCTGCCGTGCGCGATCTCGCGTGGCTGCTCTTCAGCGCCGATCTGTTGCGCTCGCAACCACCGCTCGCTCCGCTGGCGCAATGGTGCGCCGACGCCGACGAAGACCAAGCCACGCGCGACTGGCTCGCGCAACTCGATCGCGACCCGGCGCGTTTGCATGAAGCGCTCATGGCCGCGCCGACGCATCGCCTCGGGCGCTACGCCGAAAATCTGCTGGGATGGTTTCTCGCGAATGGACCCGCGGCGCAGCTCGTCGCACAGAATGTGCCGCTGCGGAGCGAGGGATTAACGCTCGGCGAGTGCGATTTTCTCGTGCGAACGCGTGCCGGTGAGCGCCTGCATTGGGAACTGGCGGTGAAGTGCTACCTGCACGCAGGACCGGGCGGCGGCACACGCGCATCGCTCGCCGAATTTGTCGGCCCGAATTTGCGCGATCGCTTCGATCTCAAGCTGACGCATCTGCGCGATCGTCAACTGCGTTTAAGCGCGCGTGAAGAATTTGCCTCGCTCGGTTACGAAGGCCAGTGGCTCGCGCAGATGTTTGTGAAGGGCTGGCTTTTCTACCGGGTGGGAGAGGCGGCGCCGTCTCAGGTGGAAGACGCTGTTGAGCTTGCCGCCGATCATGGGCGCGGCTGGTGGGTGACGCGCTCGGATTGGCAGGCATTCGCGCGGCAGCAGGCTGCCGATGGGTGGAGTGCGTTGCCGAGACTCGCGTGGCTCGCGCCGCGAAACCTGGACGCTGTGCAAATCAACGCACACATGGCCGTCGCGCCACCAGTCGACCCCGACGCGCTGGTCGCCGCACTAGCCAGGCCAGACGATCCCGTGCTGGTCGCGGCATTCACCGCCGACAGCACAGGCGGCTACCGCGAACGCTCGCGCGGCTTCATCGTTCCCGACGACTGGCCCGCGCGCGCCGCGGCATTTTCACGTCAATGAGTTGCCCGTCGATGAGCGTGCGAAAGCACGCTCACCACCAGCGCCAGAAGTGATGCACGGGCCCGACGCCATGACCGACGTCGAGCCGTTCACTGGCCTCCAGCGCCGCCGTCAGATATTGCTTGGCTTCGCCAACGGCGGGCGCAAGTGCGCCGTGCTGCGGCCACAATGCGGCAATCGCGGAAGAGAGCGTGCAGCCCGTGCCGTGCGTATTCGTGACCGGCACGCGCGGGCCGGCGAGGCGCAGCGTGCCGCCGGCTTCGATGAGCCAGTCCGGGCTGTCCGCGCTGCCCAGATGCCCGCCTTTCATCAGCACCGCCTGCGCACCGAGCGCGCGCAGCGCTTCGCCTTGCTCGACCATGGCGGCTTCATCGGCAGCAGGTGGTACACCGAGCAGCGCCGCGGCTTCGGGCAGATTCGGCGTGACGACGCCCGCTAGCGGCAGTAGTTCCTCGCGCAGTGCGGCGACCGCTTCGGGCGCCAGCAGCGCATGGTTGCTCTTCGAGATCATCACGGTGTCTAGCACGACGCGCGCCGGTTTGTGGCGACGCAGCGCATCGGCGACGGCGCGCACGATCTGCGCGTTGGCGAGCATGCCGATCTTCACGGCGTCGATGCGGATGTCGTCGAACACAGCGTCGAGCTGCGCGGTGACAAAAGCCGCGTCGGGCGCGTGGATCGCGGTGACGCCGCGTGTGTTCTGCGCGGTGAGCGCGGTGATGACGCTCGCGCCGTAAGCGCCGAGCGCGGAGAACGCCTTGAGGTCGGCCTGAATGCCCGCACCGCCGCCCGAGTCGGAGCCGGCGATCGTGAGAACGTTGAAAATCGGTGAAGTCATGGCAGCGTCAGGTGCGCGTCGCGCGCGGCTGGGTTGAACAGCCCCGCCGCGCGTGCGCGAGAAAGGATCGATTCAGCAGACGTGGCGGCCGGATTGCCTCCGGACCGGCGCCCATCAATGCCTGTGATTTTCGCCGATCAGCGCGACCGAGTCGAACGAGCGTTGATTCGCCTGATGACGGCGCATCACAAACCACATCATCAGACAGACGAACGTGCCGAACAGCACGATCACGATGGTCACCGGCACGTCGAGCCAGACGAGCACGGCGTAGAGGCACAGCATCACGAGCACCGAAAGATTCTCGTTGAAATTCTGTACGGCGATGGAGTGGCCGGCCGAGAGCAGCACGTGGCCGCGGTGCTGGAGCAGCGCGTTCATCGGCACGACGAAGAAGCCTGAGAGGCCGCCCACGACCATCAGGAAGATGTACGCAAAAATCAGGTAGCCGGGAATGCGCATATGGCCGATATGCAGGCCCCAATGCGGCGGAAAGAGATGGCGCGTGTAGAACGCCATGAGCATGACGGCAAGACCCATGATGATGCCGACCGGCAGCACCGAGAGCGACTTCTTGAGCGGCACGCGCGCGGCCGCGATCATGGCGCCGGCCGCCACGCCCACGGCCACCACGGCCTGGAGCACCGCGCCTTCGGAGAGCGACATGCCGAGCGAGACTTCAGCCCACTTGAGCACGATGAATTGCAGCGTCGCGCCCGCGCCCCAGAAGAGCGTCGTGACCGCGAGCGAGATCTGGCCGAGCTTGTCGCGCCAGAGCGTGTTGAAACAGTCGGCGAAATCGGTGATGAGGCGGATGACACCGTGCTGCTGGCGCGGGTAGCGCGCGCCGGTGTCGGGAATGCGAAGGTTGAAGAGGGCGGCGATGACGTAGATCACCATGATTACGACCATCGCGGCTTCAGCGGGCGTGCTGATCGCGGCGGGCGTATGGCGCAGCACGTGCGAGGCGATGTGGGGGCTGATCAACGCGCCGCCGAGCACGGTGCCGAGAATGATCGAGCCGACTGTCGTGCCTTCGATCCAGCCGTTGGCGGCGACGAGGCGCTCAGGCGGCAGCAGCTCGGTGAGGATGCCGTATTTGGCGGGCGAATAGGCCGCTGCGCCGAAACCCACTACGCCATAGGCTAACAAGGGGTGGGTGCCGGCCAGCATCATGGCGCAGCCCACGACCTTGATCGTGTTCGTGATGAACATCACGCGGCCCTTGGGGCGGGAATCTGCGAAGGCGCCGACGAAGGCGGCAAGAACGACGTAGGAGAGGACGAAGAACAGCTTGAGCAGCGGCGTCATCCAGTTCGGGGCGTTGAGATCTTTAAGCAGTGCAATCGCGGCGATGAGGAGCGCATTGTCGGCCAACGACGAAAAAAACTGCGCGGCCATGATGGTGTAAAAGCCTTTTTTCATCTGATGCGATGCTTTCCTCGCTGCGGTCCGTCCGCCCCGGACGGGTGGGAGGCATCCGGGCTTATTACGTTCGAAATGGGTTGTGCGCAGGGCTTTATATCACGAAAATAGGTGCATCCGGACTAGCACAATCCTTGAGCGCCCGTCGGGCGGGCCTGCGGGGTTTTGAAAACACCCTGTAAGCTCCTGATTCGAAAGCGTCTTTGCGAAAAAATATCCCATGCCGCGCCCCCTCTCAGCAACGATCCACACCGCCGCTCTCGCCAACAACCTCGCCGTCGTCCGCAAGTACGCGCCAAAGTCGAAAATCTGGGCCGTGGTGAAGGCCAACGCCTATGGGCACGGGCTTGCGCGCGCGTTTCCCGGCTTGCGCGCAACCGACGGTTTCGGCCTGCTCGACCTCGAGGAGGCCGTGAAGCTGCGCGAACTCGGCTGGGCAGGGCCGATCCTGCTGCTCGAAGGCTTTTTCCGGCCCACCGACATCGATGTGATCGACCGCTACAGCCTCACGACCGTCGTGCATAGCGACGAGCAGATGCGCATGCTCGAAATGGCGCGGCTCTCGAAGCCGGTCAACGTTCAGCTCAAGATGAACAGCGGCATGAACCGGCTCGGCTACACGCCCGAGAAGTACCGCGCCGCATGGGAGCGTGCGCGCGCTTGCGCGGGCATCGGCCAGATCACGCTGATGACGCACTTCGCGGACGCCGACACGCCGCGTGGCGTCAGCGAGCAGATGGCGACGTTCGAGCGCGGCGCGCAAGGCATTGCGGGCGCGCGCAGTCTCGCCAATTCGGCGGCCACGCTCTGGCATCCTTCTACGCACTTCGACTGGGTGCGCCCAGGCATCATCCTTTATGGCGCATCGCCTTCGGGCTTCTCCTCGGCGCTCGAAGGCGTGGGCTTGCAGCCGGCCATGACGCTCGCTTCTGAACTCATCGCCACGCAGCATGTCGCCGAAGGGCAGACCGTTGGCTACGGCTCGATCTTCACGGCGCGCAAGCCCATGCGCATCGGCGTGGTGGCGTGCGGTTATGCCGACGGCTATCCGCGCGTCGCGCCCGAAGGTACGCCAATCATCGTCGACGGCGTGCTCACGCATGTGGTGGGCCGCGTCTCCATGGACATGCTCACCGTCGACCTCACGCCCGTCCATAGCGCGGGTGTGGGCGCGCGCGTGGAACTGTGGGGCAACAACTTGCCCATCGACGACGTCGCGAAAGCCTGTGGCACGATCGGCTACGAGCTGATGTGCGCTGTTGCGCCGCGTGTTCCCGTGCGGGCCGAATAACGCCATGGCAAAGAGCATGGCGAAGGTCAAGACACTGTATACGTGCACCGAATGCGGCGGGCAGGCGCCCAAGTGGCAAGGCCAGTGCCCCGCATGCGGCGCGTGGAACACGCTCGTGGAAGGCGTTGCCGAAACGGCGAGCAGCCACCGCTTCCAGTCGCTCGCGAAGAGCGCCCCAGTGCGGCGTCTCGCCGATATCGAGGCGTCCGACGTGCCGCGCTTCACGACCGGCGTGGGCGAGTTCGACCGCGTGCTGGGCGGCGGTCTCGTGGCGGGCGGTGTGGTGCTGATCGGCGGCGATCCGGGCATCGGCAAATCGACGTTGCTGCTGCAGTCGCTTGCGCAGATCGCGGCTGAGCGTCGGGCGCTATATGTAAGCGGTGAAGAATCGGCCGCGCAGATCGCGTTGCGCGCGCAACGACTGGCGCTGCTCGATCCGGGCTCCATGGCGAGCGAGCTGCAACTGCTCGCCGAGATCCAGCTCGAAAAGATCCAGGCGACGATCGAGGTCGAGAAGCCCGACGTCGCGGTCATCGACTCGATCCAGACGATCTACTCCGAAGCGCTGACTTCCGCGCCCGGCTCCGTCGCGCAGGTGCGCGAGTGCGCGGCGCAGCTCACGCGCATCGCCAAGCAGTCGGGCACGGCGATCATCATGGTCGGGCACGTGACGAAGGAGGGTAATCTCGCGGGCCCGCGCGTGCTGGAGCACATCGTCGACACCGTGCTGTATTTCGAAGGCGACACGCATTCGTCGTTCCGGCTCGTGCGCGCGTTCAAGAACCGCTTCGGCGCGGTCAACGAACTGGGCGTGTTCGCGATGACCGAGAAGGGCCTGCGCGGCGTCGCGAATCCCTCGGCGCTCTTTCTCTCGCAGCACGAGCAGAGCGTGCCGGGCTCCTGCGTGCTCGTGACCCAGGAAGGCTCGCGGCCGCTGCTCGTCGAGGTGCAGGCGCTCGTCGACACGGCGCACGTGCCGAATCCGCGGCGCCTCGCCGTCGGTCTCGAACAAAACCGGCTTGCGATGCTGCTGGCGGTGCTGCATCGCCATGCCGGTATTGCGTGTTTCGATCAGGACGTGTTCCTCAACGCCGTGGGCGGCGTGAAGATCACGGAACCGGCCGCGGATCTGGCCGTGCTGCTCGCCATTCACTCTTCGATGCGTAACAAGGCGTTGCCCAAGGGTCTGATCGTTTTTGGCGAAGTCGGCCTTGCCGGCGAGATCCGACCCTCGCCACGTGGCCAGGACCGTCTGAAGGAAGCGGCGAAGCTCGGTTTTTCATGCGCGCTGATTCCCCGCGCCAATGCGCCGAAACAGCCGATCGAAGGTTTACAGGTGATTGCCGTGGAGCGTCTCGAGGAAGCAATCGACCGGGTTCGCGAGCTGGATTGAGCACGGCGCGCGAGTGCGGATGGCTTGTACTGGCACGTAACGATTGGTAACAACCCTGGTTCCGGCTGTAACCATTTCAGACTGCGATTTCCCTATCCTTGGCGCGATGTTCAACCCGTGTCGAGCGGAAAGGATAGCGACTTGAAACAGACTGATACGTCCTTCGACGGTCGTTCGATCGTCGTGCGCGGCTGCCGGGTTTCCGAGCCGCTCATGCAACCCTGGGGAAGCACGTGCCGCATCGTCGAATGGATCGACGGTGACGGACGCATTTCGCGCCGCGTCGTAGCGGAAGACGTGACAGCGGCGGAGGTGCGCAGCACCATCGCGCACCACGTGGAAGGCCGCAAGTATGTGATGTACGACGACGAGCGGCTGCCGCGGCAAACGCTGCCGCGACGCTAAACGAAAAATGGGCGCCTCGTGGCGCCCATTTTTCATCGTGCTTACGGGTGATGCGGCGCGGGCCGTGGCGATTAGCCCCAGGGACCGTAGGTGAAAGGTTTCTTGCCGCCAGGCGCGCCCGACGTGTCCGCCCCCTGGCCGGGTTGGGCGGGCTGACTGGGTGGGACCGTCTGCCCTGTTTGGCCGGAATGCGCGCCATGCGTTGAACCGCCGGGCTGAAACTGCGCCGCCTGCAAACCCGGCACGGATTGTTGAGTTTGCCTCGCTGCCATTTCGTCCATCATGGCTTGCAGCACTTCGGCATTGAAGAGGGGGTGGCGCGAAGCCTCGCCCGGCGTGAGGACTGGCGAAACACAGGTGTCGATCGCCTCCAGACGGTCGATCCAGGTCTGCAGCGACTCCGACTCGATAACGGCCGCCAGTTCGCGTGTGAGCGCGGCGGCATCGGCACCGCCGATCGCCTGACCAAGGCTCCAGTGGCGCTCGGCCCAGTCGTCGCGGCCGATGGCCTGGCACAGCGTCTGCCAGAACTTCAGTTCGAGCGCGCCGACCGCAAGCCACCGCCCGTCTTGCGTGCGATAGAGGTTGTAGCAGGGCACGCCGCCGTTGAGCAGGCCGCCGCCTGGCTGTAGCGCCGCGGCGTCGTCGTTGGCTAGCGCGACCTGGGCGACCACGTTATGCGCGTAGCTCGCGTGCGCCATCGAAACATCGACGAAACGGCCCTCGCCACCACGTGCCACATGCCAGAGCGCCGCGAGAATCTGGGTGACCGCGCTGAGTGCGCCGCCGAGCAGGTCGGCGATCTGAAAATTGGGCAGCACCGGCGTGCCGTCGCGGGCGGCCAGTTGGTCCAGCACGCCCGAATAGGCGACATAGTTGATGTCGTGACCCGGATGGCCGGCAAACGGGCCGGTCGTGCCGTAGCCGGTGATTGCGCAGTAGACGAGTTTCGGATTGACCTTGCGCAATGCCTCGTAGCCTACGCCGAGGCGGTCCATCACCCCGGGCCGGAAACTTTCGACCAGCACGTCGGCGTCACGTGCCAGCGCGAACAATACCGAGCGGCCGCTCTCGGTCTTCAAGTCGACTCGCGTTTCGCGCTTGCCTCGATTGACGAGGCGATAGAACGCACCGGGCCGCGCGGCCACTTCGTCCACCGCGCTCTGCATCATCACGCGCGCCGCGTCGCCCGCGCCGGGCGGCTCGATTTTCAGGACGTCGGCGCCCATTTCCGCGAGCCGCAAAGTGGCCACGGGCCCGGGCAGAAGGCGGGTCAGATCCAGTACGCGAAGGCCCTGCAATGCGGCGGGTGACGACACTCGTGGCTCCATGGCGAAAATACCTGGCGAAAGCGCCTAATGGCTCGATAGTGACTAAACGGTGCGCTAGCCGATCTGCTCGAGTTCCTCGTGCGCATCGAGCCATTCGGCTTCGAGCGTTTCGAGGCGCGAGGCGACTTCGGCCTGGCGGCGAATCGCTTCGGTCAGGCGGCTCTTCTGCTCCGGCTCGTAGCTTGCCGGGTCGACGACGAAAGCGTCGAGCGTGCTCTTTTCACCGTTGAGCGCATCCATTTCCTTTTCGATCTTGCCGATTTTCGCCTGTAACGGCTTTTTCAGGTGCGCAACCTTCTGGCGCTGCTCCGCTTCCTGGCGGCGCTGTTCCTTGCGATTGACGCCATCTCCAGCGTTGATGCCATCCGCCGCATTCGCCGTGCCGGAAGCGGCCTCCTTGAGCGCCGCCCGGTGTTCGGCCGCATGCTGGAGCAGCCAGTCGCGGTAGTCGTCCAGGTCGCCATCGAACGGCTGCAGACGGTGTTTCGCCACCAGCATGAACTGATCGGTCGTGGCGCGCAGCAAATGCCGGTCGTGCGAGACGAGGATCAGCGTGCCTTCGAACTGGGCGAGCGCCATGGTGAGCGCGTGGCGCGTTTCGAGGTCGAGGTGATTGGTCGGCTCGTCGAGCAGCAGCAGGTTGGGCTTCTGCCAGATGATGAGCGCGAGCGCGAGACGCGCCTTCTCGCCGCCCGAAAACGGCGCGATGGCCGCCGTGGCCATCTCGCCGGGGAAGTTGAAGCCGCCGAGGAAGTCGCGCAGTTCCTGCTCGCGCGTGTCGGGCGCGAGCCGGGCGAGATGCTGGAGCGGCGAGTCGTCGGGGCGCAGCGTTTCGAGTTGATGCTGCGCGAAATAGCCGATCTGCAGACCCTTGCCCGTGTGCGACTCGCCGGAGAGCGCCGCGAGCGTGCCCGCGAGCGTCTTGATGAGCGTGGACTTGCCCTGGCCGTTCGCGCCGAGCAGGCCGATACGCTGGCCGTTCTGGATCGAGAGCGTGACGCGCTCGACGATGGGCGTTTCGCTGCCGTCGTCGGCCCGATAGCCGCAGCGCACGTCCTCCATGACGAGCATGGGATTGGGCGCGGAGTCGGGTGTGCGGAACTCGAACGTGAACGGCGAACTGGCGTGCGCGGGCGCGATCAGCTCCATCTTTTCCAGCGCCTTCACGCGGCTTTGCGCCTGGCGCGCCTTGGTGGCCTTGGCCTTGAAACGGTCGATGAAGCTTTGCAGGTGCGCGACGGTGCGCTGCTGCTTCTCATACGCGCTTTGCTGGAGCGCCATTTGTTGCGCGCGCAGGATCTCGAACTGCGAGTAATTGCCGCCGTAGCGCTTGACCTGCTGGTTCTCCAGATGCAGCGTGACATTGCAGATCGAGTCGAGGAATTCGCGGTCGTGCGAGATCACGACGAGCGTGCCGGGATAGCGGTGCAGCCAGTCTTCGAGCCAGACGATCGCGTCCAGATCCAGGTGGTTCGTGGGTTCGTCGAGCAGCAACAGGTCGGAGCGGCACATGAGCGCCTGCGCGAGGTTCAGGCGCATGCGCCAGCCGCCCGAAAAGCTCGCCACGGGCTGGCGTGTTTGCTCCAGCGTGAAGCCGAGGCCGAGCAGCAGCGCCTCGGCGCGTGCGGGTGCCGTGTAGCCGTCGGCGTCGGCAAAGGCGCCGTGCGCTTCGGCTTCGGCCGCGCCGTCGTGCGCCGCCGAGGCAGCGGCGATGCGGGCCTCGATTTCGCGCAGCGCGGCGTCGCCGTCCAGCGCGTAGTCGAGCGCGGTGCGGTCGACCGCCGGGGTTTCCTGTGCCACGTGGGCGATGCGCCAGGACGGCGGCAGCGAGAAGTCGCCGGCGTCCGCGTGCAGTTCGCCGCGCAGCACGGCGAACAGGGTCGATTTGCCCGCGCCGTTCGCGCCGATGAGACCGACCTTTTCGCCGGGGTTCAGCGTGAACGAGGTCTGTTCGAAAAGCGGCTTGGTGCCGCGGGCAAGACTGAATTGGTTGAAGCGGATCACGACGGCGCCGGCGGGAAGAAAACGAAAGAAAGCGGTATTTTAGACTGTGCCGGCCGTTCGCCGGCATTGGCCGAACGGCTAGCCGTTTGGTCGAGTGCTAATTGCACCTTTTCTCACGTAGACTGGCGCTTTTCCACGGGAGAGCCAGATGACATCGATCTATTCGTTTTCGGCGCAACCGCTTGGCGGCGGCGAGCCGGTGAGCCTCGAGCGCTATACGGGCAAGGTGCTCCTGATCGTCAATACCGCGAGCGAATGCGGATTCACGCCGCAGTACGCCGGCCTGCAAAAGCTCTATGACCAGTACGCCGCGCGCGGGCTCGCGGTGCTCGGCTTTCCGTGCAACCAGTTCGGCAAGCAGGAACCCGGCGACGCCGCACAGATCGGCAGCTTCTGCGAGAAGAACTTTGGCGTCACGTTTCCGATGTTCGAGAAGATCGACGTGAACGGCGCGAACGCGCACCCGCTGTATCGTTGGCTCACGGGCGAGGCGCCGGGGCTCCTCGGGCTCGAAGGCATCAAGTGGAATTTCACGAAGTTTCTGGTCGACCGCAACGGCAGCGTAATCAAGCGCTACGCGCCCGTGACGAAGCCTGAGGCCATTGCGGCGGACATCGAAAAGCAGCTGTGAGCGCCGCTGGGTGGCAGAGGCGCGCTAGAGAATCGGCGCAAAGAGCCGCGCGAGGTGCATGGTGATCTTGCGCCACGCGGGCGCGTCGCGGTACTCACTGCGGTCGATCTCGAACGTCTGCGCGAAGTCGCGCAGCAGCATCGCTTCGACCTCGGCTGCGAAGCCGCGATGCACGGTCAGCACCATGATCTCGAAGTTCAGGCGAAACGACCGGTTGTCGAGATTCGCGCTGCCGATGGCCGCGGCCACGTCGTCGATCAGCACGACCTTCTGGTGCAAAAAGCCCGGCTTGTAGCGGAAGATGCGGATGCCCGCGCGCACCGCGTCGAAGGCGTACAGCATGGACGCCTCGAACACCACGTAATGGTCGCGCCGGCTCGGGATCATGATGCGCACGTCCACGCCGCGCAGCGCCGCGAGGCGCAGTGCCGAGAACACGGCTTCGTCGGGCACGAGGTAGGGCGTGGTGATCCACAGGCGCTTTTTCGCGGCGTTGATCGCCTCGACGAAGAAGAGTGAGCAGGTCTCCTGGCGGTCGGCCGGGCCCGTGGGCAAGACGAGGCAGTACATGTCGTCGCCGTCCTGCGGCACGACCGTGGGCGGCTCGCAGCCGGGAAGCTGCTGGGTGGCCCAGTACCAGTCTTCGGTGAAGGCGAACTGTACATTGGCAACCGCCGGTCCGCGCAATTCGATATGCGTGTCGCGCCAGGGCGAGAGCCGCGCATTCGCACCGAGGTATTCGATACCCACGTTATGGCCGCCCACGAACGCGTGCTGGCCGTCCACCACGACGATCTTGCGGTGGTTGCGGAAGTTGAGCTGGAAGCGGTTGACGAAGTGGCGCTTCGTGGAGAACGGGTGGACTTCCACGCCGCCGTCCTGCAACTCGTGCACGTAGCTCGCGGGCAGGTCGAACGAGCCGATGCTGTCGTACAGGAAGTACACGCGCACGCCACGTTTCCTGCAGTCGAGCAGCACGTCCTTGAGCATGTCGCCGAGCGCGTCGGCGCGCACGATGAAGAACTGCACGATCACGTAGTGCCGGGCTTGCTCGATTGCATCGAAGATGGCGGAGAAGGTCGCTTCGCCATTCACGAGCGTGCGCACGGCGTTGCCGGGCACGAGCGGCATGCCGCCCAGCCGAGCGAATGTGCGGATCACGCGTACGCCCAGTTCGTCGGACGGCCATTCGCCCGCGGAGACGAGTTTGTCCCACTCGGGCGCGTGGGCGCGAGAGCGCAAGGTTTCGTTGCGCAGGCGCCTCGCGTCGGCATAGCCCGCGAACTTGCTGCGGCCGAGAAAGAGATACGGGACGAGCGTGAGGTAGGGCATCGTCGCGAGCGAGACGGCCCAGGCGATCGCGCCTTGCGAAGTGCGCGTATTGAGAATGGCGTGGCACGCTGCGATCAGTCCAAGCAGGTGGATGATCGCTAGCAGCGTGCCGAGGTGTGACCAGTCGAATCGCATAAATGCGTGGGACGCTCCTTCAGCCGGACGCAGGGCCGGCGCGCGCCGGGAAGCGCACGGCCGGAGGGCTCAATCTTACCGAACCCGCTGCGACGACGGCTATCGTCCCTGTCCTGCATGCGGCGACCTGCGTCAAAAAACGGCGCACGGGCACCGCGGCTCGCTCGCGCAGGACAATCAGACCGGCAGGTCGCAGGCCTGAATCAGGAAGACCTGGTCGTCGCCGGCGCTCGTCGAGAGCCAGACGAGGTCGAGGCCGCCGAACGCCGCTTCCACGTTCTCGCGCTCGTTGCCGATCTCGATCACCAGCACGCCGTCGTCGGTGAGCCAGTTGCGCGCGTCCTTGACGATGCGGCGCACGATGTCCATGCCGTCCGCGCCGCCCGCGAGCGCCATTTCGGGCTCGTGCTTGTACTCGGGCGGCAGCGCCACCATCGAATCGGCGTTCACGTACGGCGGGTTCGTGATGATCACGTCGTAGCGGCGCTCGGGCAGCGGCGCATACAGGTCGCCTTCGAAAAGGGCGATGCGCTCGTCGAGATCGTGTTCGTGCACGTTGCGCTTCGCGACTTCGAGCGCGGGCGCGGAAAGGTCGACGGCGTCGATATCGGCGTTCGGGAATGCGTGCGCCGCGAGAATCGCGAGGCTTGCCGAACCGGTGCACAGTTCCAGCACCGCAGTCACCTGCTCGGGGTCTTCCACGTAGGGTTGCAGGCCGTCTGCGAGCAGCTCGCCGATGAACGAGCGCGGCACGATGACGCGCTCATCCACGTAGAAGCGCAGGCCGTGCATCCACGCTTCCTGCGTGATGTAGGCGGCGGGCACGCGGTCGGTCGCGCGGCGCTCGATCACGCCGAGCACCTTGTCGATTTCCTCGGCCGTCAGGCGCGCGTCGAGAAACGGGTCGAGCAGGTCGAGCGGCAAATGCAGCGTATGCAGGATCAGGTACGCGGCCTCGTCGTAGGCGTTGCTCGAGCCGTGGCCGAATGCGAGTTGCGCGGCCGAAAAGCGCGAGACACCGTAGCGCAGCAGGTCGCGAACGGTGACGAAGGTAGCGGCTAGCGGATGGGTCATGTTCTGGACTCCAGAGCGTGTTCGGTTGGCCGGTCAGGCGATCAGCTGTTCGAGCACGCGGCGATATACATTCTTGAGCGGATCGATGAATTTCACTTCGATATGCTCATCGATCTTGTGGATGCTGGCGTTGGGCGGCCCGAACTCCACCACCTGCTCGCACATGCGCGCGATGAAGCGGCCGTCGGACGTGCCGCCCGTGGTCGAGAGTTCGGTTTTCACGCCGGTTTCGTCGTGGATCGCCTTTTCGAGTGCGTTCGAGAGCGAGCCGCGCGGCGTGAGGAAGGGCAGGCCGCTCACGCTCCAGTGCAGGTCGTATTCGAGGCCGTGCTTGTCGAGGATCGCGTGCACGCGTTTTTGCAAACCTTCCACCGTGCTCGCAGTCGAGAAGCGGAAGTTGAACATCACGTCGGCATGGCCCGGAATCACGTTGCTCGCGCCCGTGCCGCTGTGCATGTTCGACACCTGCCACGTGGTGGGCGGGAAGTATTCATTGCCGTCGTCCCACTTCTCTGCGACGAGTTCGGCGAGCGCAGGAGCCAGCAGATGCACCGGGTTCTTCGCGAGATGCGGATAGGCGATATGCCCCTGCACGCCCTTCACAACGAGCTTGCCCGACATCGAGCCGCGGCGGCCGTTCTTCACGCAGTCGCCGAGCGTATTCGTCGAAGTCGGCTCGCCCACGATGCAGTAATCCATCTTCTCGCCGCGCGCCTGCAGCGCTTCGACGACCTTCACGGTGCCGTCCGTGGCCGGGCCTTCTTCGTCGCTCGTGATGAGGAACGCGATGGCGCCGCGATGCTTCGGCTGGGCCGCCACGAACTCTTCGCTCGCCACCACGAAGGCCGCGAGCGAGGTCTTCATGTCGGCGGCGCCGCGGCCGTAGAGAACGCCGTCGCGGTGCGAGGGCTGAAACGGCGGCGAGCTCCATTGTTCGATGGGGCCGGTGGGCACGACGTCCGTGTGGCCCGCGAAGGCCAGCAACGGGCCTTGCGCACCCGCGGTGCCGCGCTTCACGGCCCACAGGTTCGTCACGCCGTTGGATTCGATCGTTTCGCACGTGAAGCCGAGCGCACTGAGGCGTTCGGTCATGATGCGCTGGCAGTGCTGGTCGTCGGGCGTGACGGACGCGCGCGCGATCAGGGCTTCGGTAAGGGCGAGGGTGGCGGACATAAAAAGACCACTTTCAATAAAAATGCCGGCGCCGCTGATGGAGCAGGGGCCGGCAACAACTTGTCATGACCATGTGCGCACGACCTGCCAAGAAGCAGATCGGGCGCACGGGTCTCATGCGGCGCTCAAGCGAACAGCTCCGCATACTGGTCGGCGGAAAAACCGAGCGTCTTCACGCGGCCGTTCACCACGACCACGGGCCGCTTGATGATCGACGGCTTGTGGATCATCAGCGCGATCGCGCCGGCGGTCGTGTCGGCTTCGGCCTTGTGCACGTCCGAAAGGCCGCGCCAGGTGGTGCCGCGCTTGTTGATGAGCTGATCGAGCGACACGTCCTTGAGCCAGTCCTGGACGAGCGCATTCGAGACGCCAGCCTTCTTGAAGTCGTGAAACTCGAACTCGACGCCGTGCTCTTCGAGCCACACGCGGGCCTTCTTCACGGTGTCGCAGTTCGGAATGCCGTAGACAACGGTCTTGGCGGACTTCGCCATCAGTCGCCTCGCAGCAGCTCGTTCAGGCCGACCTTGGCGCGCGTCTTGGCGTCGACCTTCTTGACGATCACGGCGCAGTACAGGCTGTGCGAGCCGTCCTTCGAGGGCAGGTTGCCCGCGACCACGACCGAGCCCGCCGGAATGCGGCCGTACGTGACTTCGCCGGTTTCGCGGTCGTAAATCTTGGTCGACTGGCCGAGGTACACGCCCATCGAGATGACCGAGTTTTCTTCGACGATCACGCCTTCCACGACTTCCGAGCGCGCGCCGATGAAGCAGTTGTCTTCGATGATGACCGGGTTGGCCTGCAGCGGCTCCAGCACGCCGCCGATACCCACGCCGCCCGAAAGGTGCACGTTCTTGCCGATCTGCGCGCAGGAACCGACCGTGGCCCACGTGTCGACCATCGTGCCTTCATCGACATACGCGCCGATGTTGGTGTACGAGGGCATCAGCACGACGTTCTTCGCGATGAACGAGCCGCGGCGCGCGATGGCCGGCGGCACGACGCGGAAGCCGCCCGCGGCGAAGTCTTCGGCCGTGTAGTTCGCGAACTTCGAGGGCACCTTGTCGTAGAACTGGCTGTAGCCGCCGGCGGGCATCGGTGCGTTGTCTTCCAGGCGGAACGACAGCAGCACGGCCTTCTTCACCCACTGGTTGACGACCCAGTCGCCGTCCTTCTTCTCGGCGCAGCGCAGCGCGCCACGGTCCAGTTCGGCAATGACGTGGGTGACGGCTTCACGCACGTCGTTCGGGGCCGACTTGGGCGAAAAGTCGGCGCGGTTTTCCCAGGCGGTGTCGATGATCTGCTGAAGTTGTTGCGACATGGTGGTGATTTCGTGAGATTGATGGTGGAAAGCGGTGTTGCGCGCAGCGAGGTGCAGGACCCCGGCGCGCACGCAAAGGCTTTACGGTTTGAGCGAGCGGCAGAACTCGACGATGCGCTGCGCGCCCTCGATGCACTCCTCGACGTCGGCGACGAGCGCCATGCGGACGAAGTCTTTGCCGGGATTCGTGCCGTGCGCCTCGCGCGCGAGGAACGAGCCGGGCAGAACCGTCACATTATAGTCGGCGTAGAGACGCCGGGCGAACGCGGTGTCCGTCATGCCGGTGCGCGCGACGTTGGCCCAGAGGTAGAACGCTGCGTCGGGCAGTTTCACGTCGAGCACGTCGGCGAGCATGGGTGTGACGGTCGAGAACTTCTTCACGTATTTCGCACGGTTTTCGCGCACGTGCGCGTCGTCGTTCCAGGCCGCGATACTGGCGGACTGCCACACCGGCGACAAAGCCGCGCCGTGATACGTGCGGTACAGCAGGAACTGCTTGAGGATGGCGGCGTCCCCGGCCACGAAGCCCGAGCGCATGCCCGGAGAGTTCGAACGCTTGGAAAGGCTCGACAGCATGACGAGGCGCTCGAAGCCGCGGCCCAGCTTGTGCGCGGCCTCGAGACCGCCCAGCGGCGGATTCGCTTCGTCGAAGTAGATTTCCGAGTAGCACTCGTCCGAGGCGATCACGAAGCCGTAGCGGTCGGAGAGGGCGAACAGCTCGCGCCAGTCATCGAGCGTGATCACGGCGCCCGTGGGGTTCCCCGGCGAGCACACGTACAGCAGCTGCGTGCGCGCCCAGACTTCTTCGGGAACCTGCGAATAGTCGCAGGCGAAGTTGCGGGCCGGATCGCTATTCACGAAGTACGGCTCGCCGCCGCCCAGCAGCGCGGCGCCTTCGTAGATCTGGTAGAAAGGGTTCGGGCAGAGTACGATCGCCCGCTTTGCCGGGTCTTTCACGCCCGCTGTCGGGTCGATGACGGCCTGCGCGAGCGCGAACAACGCCTCGCGCGAGCCCGAGACGGGCAGGACTTCCGTGGTCGCATCGATGGCCGGCAGCCCGTAGCGCGCCTTCACCCAGTTCGCAATCGATTCGCGCAGCGCCGGCGTGCCCGCCGTAGCCGGGTACGACGAGAGGCCGTCGAGCGAGGCCACGATGGCGTCGCGAATCAGCGCGGGCGTCGGGTGTTTCGGCTCGCCGATCCCGAAGCTGATGTGGCGCAGGCCGGCGTTCGGCGCGACGTCCTTGAAGAGGACGCGCAGCTTTTCGAAGGGATAGGACTGAAGGGTGTCGAGTAGCGGATTCACTTGGGCGTCGAACAGGCGTGGGCGAAAGACGGATGGCGCGGCGCGCGGGATTGGAGCGGCCAATGCGGGCCGGCGAGCCAGTTGCGCGGCGCTCGGCTGGGCGAAAAACACGGAAAGCGCGGCGCGGCCTCGCGGCTGCAAGCTTTCGATTATAGCGTGGTGCCGCTGTCGCTGCGGGCACCGGCCTGGCCCCGCCATGGCCATGCCGGTGCTTGCCGGACGACGAAACAAAGGAAAAGCATGGAATTTTCGAACGGCAACGTAGGCGCTGCGAACACGCGGCCGCGCCAAGGGAAGCACAAGCAATGAGCCAGAGCACGGGCTTGCGCGCCGCCTGGCCGACGCTCGCCATCATGATTGGCGCGTCCGTATGGGGTTTTGTCTGGTATCCACTGCGCATGCTGGCGGCCGCCGGTCTCACCGGCACGGCCTCCAGCGCCGCGACGAGCGCAGCCGGCTGCCTCTTCGTGCTGGTGCTGCGCTGGCGCTCGCTCGCGACGGTGCGCTGGCACTGGGTCCTGCCGATGCTCGGGCTTGCCGCGGGCGTGACCAACGTGGGCTTCGTGTGGGGCGCGATCCACGGCGAAGTGATGCGCGTGCTGCTGCTCTTTTATCTGACCCCGGCGTGGACGGCGATCTTCGCGCACTTCATCCTGCACGAGCGCCTGAACTGGGCGGGCGGCGCGCTCTCGGCGCTCTCGCTCCTCGGTGCCGTGCTGATGCTGTGGTCGCCGAAGCTCGGCGTGCCGCTGCCCGCCAACGCCGCCGAATGGGCGGGGCTGATCGGGGGCATGGGGTTCGCGATGAGCAACGTGCTGGTCGTGAAGACGAGCCGCGTGCTCCCGCACATGAAGCCGGAGATGCGCACTGCAACGATCTTCGCGGGCGCGGCGCTGTTCGGCGCGCTGACCTCCTGCTTCGAGCCGATGTCGGCTGCCCCGGCAGGCGAGCATCTCGCGCGCGTCGTGCTGCTAGTGCTGGCGCTCGGCATCGTGCTCGGCACCAACAACATGCTCGTTCAGTACGGGCTCGCCCGCGTGCCGGCGAACCGCGCCTCGATCATCATGCTGTTCGAGATCGTCGTGACGGCGCTCACGTCGTGGCTCTTCGCCGGCGAGACGCCGGGCCCGCGCGAATGGGCGGGCGGCGCGTGTATCGTGCTGGCTTCGCTGCTGTCGAGCTGGGTGCATCGCGCGCAGGACGCGCGCAAGGGCGGCGCGCACGTGAGCGCCGACGCGAGCGTCATGACCCACGCGGACGCGAGCCGCACCGATGACCCGGACGACGCTGACGGCAACGGCCCAGGCGGCGATGACAGCAACGGCGGCGGCAACGGCGATGGCAGCGCGGGCGGCGGCACGGGCCCAGGGCCTTCCCGCGCGCGGAATGGCGCGCGTGCGATGGTATGATTGCCGCTGATTCCCGCCGAGCGTTCGCGCGCATGCGCGTTCGTGCGGCGAGCCGTGGCGCCTGTCCTGTGCGCACTGCGCCGCCGTGCGATCGATTCCGGATTCGCGGCGGCAAGCGACGTACGGCACGGGCGGTCCCGTTCACCACTATTCAAACAGCGATATCGCCGTGCGTCTGACCTCGATTAAACTCGCTGGCTTCAAATCATTCGTCGATCCCACGCATTTCCAGGTTCCGGGCCAACTCGTCGGAGTGGTCGGGCCTAACGGCTGTGGGAAGTCCAACATCATCGACGCGGTGCGTTGGGTGCTGGGTGAATCCCGGGCGTCCGAGCTGCGCGGCGAATCGATGCAGGACGTCATCTTCAACGGTTCCACCGCGCGCAAGCCGGGCAGCCGCGCGAGCGTCGAGCTGGTGTTCGACAACGCGGACGGCCGCGCCGCCGGCCAGTGGGGCCAGTATGCCGAGATCGCTGTGAAGCGCGTGCTCACGCGTGACGGCACTTCGAGCTACTACATCAACAACCTGCCGGCGCGCCGGCGCGATATCCAGGACATCTTCCTCGGCACGGGCCTGGGTCCGCGCGCGTACGCGATCATCGGGCAGGGCATGATCGCGCGGATCATCGAGGCGAAGCCCGAAGAACTGCGCGTGTTCCTCGAAGAAGCTGCGGGTGTTTCGAAGTACAAGGAACGCCGCCGCGAGACCGAGAACCGTCTGCACGATACGCGCGAGAACCTTACGCGTGTCGAAGACATCGTGCGCGAGCTGTCCAACAACCTCGAAAAACTCGAAGGCCAGGCCGTCGTCGCCACGAAATTCCGCGAGCTGCAATCCGAGGGAGAGGAAAAGCAGCGCCTTCTGTGGCTCTTGCGCAAGAACGAGGCGGCGGGCGAGCAGCAACGCCAGCAGCGCGCGATCGAGCAGGCGCAGATCGACCTGGAGCGCCATACCGCGCAACTGCGCGAAGTGGAAGCACAGCTCGAAACGCTGCGCGTGGCCCATTACTCGGCAAGCGACGCCATGCAGGGCGCGCAGGGTTCGCTCTATGAAGCGAACGCCGAGGTGAGCCGCCTCGAAGCCGAGATCAAGTTCATCGTCGAGTCGCGCAACCGCGTGCAGGCACAGATCGCCGCGCTGAGCGCGCAGCGCGAGCAGTGGCAAGTCCAGGCGCAGAAGGCGCAGGACGACATCGAAGACGCCGAAGAGCAACTGGCGATCGCCGAAGAAAAGGCGGCGCTCGCAGAGGAAGATGCGGCGGCGAAGCAGGAAGCGCTGCCCGCACTCGAAAACCGCTGGCGCGACGCGCAAGCGCAACTGAACGACGAGCGCGCGGGTATCGCGCGCACCGAGCAGGCCATCAAGCTCGAAGCCGCGCACCAGCGCAACGCCGATCAGATGCTCCAGCAGCTTCAGCAACGCCATGAGCGGCTGAAGTCGGAGGAAGGCGGTCTCGACGCGCCGGACGAAACCCAGCTCGAAGAGTTGCGCATGCAGCTTGCCGAGCAAGAAGAAGTGCTGCACGAGGCGCAGGCGCGTCTTGCCGATGCGCAGGAAACGGTGCCGCGCCTCGACGCGGAGCGCCGCGCCGCACACGATCGCGTGCAGGCCGAAAACGCGCAGATTCACCAGTTCGAAGCCCGTCTCGCCGCGCTCAAGCAGTTGCAGGAAAACGTGCAGACGGAAGGCAAGATCCAGCCGTGGCTCGAGCGTCACGAACTGGGCGCGCTGCCGCGGCTGTGGAAGAAGCTGCACGTCGAAGCGGGCTGGGAAACGGCGCTCGAAGCCGTGCTGCGTGAGCGGCTCGCCGCGCTCGAAGTGTCGAACCTCGACTGGGTGAAGGCATTCGCAAGCGACGCGCCGCCCGCGAAGCTCGCATTCTATTCGCCGCCTGCCGCGGGACAGACAAGCGCCGTGCCCGCGGGCCTCACGCCGCTGCTTTCGCTGGTGCGTATCGACGACGCGGGCCTGCGTGCGGTGCTCACCGAATGGCTCGGCTCGACCTTCGTTGCCAACGATCTCGCCGAGGCGCTTGCCCAGCGCGCGCAACTGCCGGGCAGCGGCGCGTTCGTCGTTAAGGCCGGCCACATGGTGACGCGCGTGGGCGTGCAGCTGTACGCCGCCGACACCGAGCAGGCCGGCATGCTCGCGCGTCAGCAGGAGATCGAGAATCTCGAGCGGCAAGTGCGCGCTCAGGCGCTGCTCGCCGACGAGGCACGCACCGCTGTCGTGCGCGCGGAAGCGGCACACACGCAGGCCGCTCAGGTGCTCACGGACGTGCGCCAGCAGGCCGAGCGCGCAACGCAGCGCGTGCACGCGCTGCAGATGGACGTGCTGAAGCTCACGCAGGCGCATGAGCGCTACACGGCACGCAGCACGCAGATCCGCGAAGAACTGGAAGAGATTCGCACGCAGATCGAAGAGCAGCGCGCGCTGCGAGCGGAGTCGGAAGCAAACTTCGAACGCCACGACGCCGAGCTTGCCGAACTGCAAGCGCGCTTCGAGGACAACCAGCTCGCATTCGAAGCCCTCGACGAGGAGCTGGGCGCGGCGCGCAATCAGGCGCGCGACCTCGAACGCGCTGCCGCCGACGCGCGCTTCGCCGCGCGCAACATGGCGAACCGCATCGAAGAGCTGAGGCGCAACATTCAGGTCGCGCACGATCAGAGCGAACGCGTGGCCGCGTCGCTCGAAGACGCGCGCGCCGAGCTGGAAACGATCAACGAGCAGACCGCGCACACGGGCCTTCAGGACGCGCTGGAAATCCGCGCGCAGAAGGAAGAAACGCTGCGCGCGGCGCGCGCTGAACTCGACGACCTGACAGCCAGGCTGCGCGCCGCCGACGAAACGCGCCTCGCCGCGGAGCGTGCGCTGCAGCCGCTGCGCGACCGCATCACCGAGCTCCAGTTGAAGGAACAGGCGGCGCGCCTGAATGGCGAGCAGTTCGTCGAGCAGCTTCAGGCGGCGGGTGTCGACGAAGCCGCGCTGCAGGAAAAGCTCACGGCGGACATGAAGCCGTCGTATCTGCAAGGCGAAGTCACGCGCATCAACAATGCAATCGCGGCGCTCGGGCCCGTGAACATGGCGGCGCTCGACGAGCTGGCCGCGGCGAAGGAGCGCAAGACGTTCCTCGACGCGCAGTCGGCCGACCTCACGAGCGCGATCGAAACGCTCGAAGACGCGATCCGCAAGATCGACCAGGAAACGCGCACGCTGCTGCAGGGCACGTTCGACGAAGTGAACCGTCATTTCGGCGAGTTGTTCCCGCGCCTCTTCGGCGGCGGCCAGGCGAAGCTCATCATGACCGGCGACGAGATTCTCGACGCGGGCGTGCAGGTGATGGCGCAGCCGCCCGGCAAGAAGAATTCGACGATTCACCTGCTCTCGGGCGGTGAGAAAGCGCTCACGGCCACGGCCCTCGTGTTCGCGATGTTCCAGCTCAACCCGGCGCCGTTCTGTCTGCTCGACGAAGTGGACGCGCCGCTCGACGACGCGAACACCGAGCGTTTCGCGAACCTTGTTCGCGCGATGTCGGACAAAACACAGTTCCTGTTCATTTCGCACAACAAGATCGCCATGGAGATGGCGCAGCAGCTTATTGGCGTGACGATGCAGGAGCAGGGCGTTTCGCGCATCGTCGCGGTCGACATGGAAACTGCGGCGGGTTTCGCCCAGAATACGGTCTAATCGATTTATACGGTCTAACGGACGGCGCGCGTTGCGCGGCCGGCGGCGCCATCGGTCAGGCAGCCGCCGCGTGCAACGCGCTCGCCAGAGAAACGGCGCGCACAACGAGCGCGCCGTTGAATAAGAATTGCTGATGGAGCATGCATGGACGAGTTGACTCTCGGGTTGATCGGCGCGGGCGCCGTGGTAGTCGGGGGCGTGGTGGTGTACAACGCGTGGCAGGGCGCGAGGGTGCGCCGGCGCATGCCGCGCCCGATGCCCGAAGAGGCAGTCGAAGCGCCGCAGCGCGACGAGTTCCAGGAGCAAAGCCCGTTCATCGAACCGGCACATGCTCCGTCGCGCCGCGAGCCTTCGCTCGCGGGTGGCACGGAAGCCGAGCGCGTGGAGCCGGGTTTCGGAACTGCCGCGCCGCTCGATACACCGGCCGACATCCAGGCGGAAACGACGACACCTAACGGCTTTCCGGAAGCTGAATCCATTGCGGACGAGGGCGCTGACGCGGCGCCGGCCGTAAGCGCGGCCGCCGCTCCGGAATCCAGGAAGGACGACGCCGACGAAGCCGAACGAATCGAGCCGGTCATGCCGGCCGCCACGACGATCTCTTCGGCGCCGCCGGCCGTGGTTGACTGCCGCATCGACTGCATCGTGCCCATCCGGCTCGGCGCGCCGGTGGCCGGCGAGCGAGTGATTCCGTTTGCGCAGCGGTTGCGCCGTGCGGGCAGCAAGCCGGTTCATATCGAAGGCAAACCGGAAGGTGGCGACGGCTGGGAACTGCTCCAAAGCGGCGTGC
Organism: Paraburkholderia sp. JHI869; assembly: GCF_038900775.1. NCBI lineage: Bacteria > Pseudomonadati > Pseudomonadota > Betaproteobacteria > Burkholderiales > Burkholderiaceae > Paraburkholderia > Paraburkholderia sp. JHI869. The sequence goes on along the minus strand of NZ_JAYMSC010000006.1, from coordinate 616 downwards.
GCTATGAGGAACTGCGTGCGGCTGCCCAACTCGCGAACCGCAACGGCCCGCTCAACGAACTCGAGTTCTCGGAATTCGTGACCGGCGTTCAGCAGTTTGCCGACGCGCTCGACGCCGCGCCCGAGTTTCCGGACATGATGGAAACGGTCGCGATGGCGCGCGAACTGGACGGCTTCGCGGCGCAGTGCGACGCGCAGCTTTCCATCAACGTGATGTCGGACGGCGCACCGTGGTCGGCGAACTACGTGCAGGCCGTGGCCGCGCAGGACGGCCTGCTGCTCTCGCGCGACGGCACGCGCTTCGTGAAGCTCGACGCGAAGCAGAGCCCCGTGTTCATGCTTCAGTTCGGCGACACCAACTTCCTGCGCGACGACCTCACGTACAAGGGCGGTGAGCTGATTACGCTGATTCTCGACGTGCCCGTGGCCGACGAAGACATCCTGCCGTTCCGCCTGATGTGCGACTACGCGAAGTCGCTTGCCGAGCGCATTGGCGGCCGCGTGGTCGACGACCAGCGCCGGCCGCTGCCGGAGTCGGTGCTGCAGTCGATCGACAAGCAGCTCATGACGCTCTACGCGAAGCTGGAGCAGGCCGGCATTCCGGCCGGCTCCAGCTT